>DATHHK010000176.1:0-42793 GCA_035317225.1 Candidatus Udaeobacter sp.
TTGCGTTCGTGATGTGATGGAACGTCAGCAGACGAAATACGTTGGCCATTTTCCCTAACGAGTTCATCAGGATCGCGGAGTAACGCTTTCTCGGAAACATTTTCGGAGAACTTTGCGCGCAAAAAGCCTTCGTTCGACGTGTTTTCAAGGAGCCGCCTAACGAGGTAAGACATTCCCGGCAGCAATTCGCCGACCGGGCAATATTCGCGGACGCGATAACCCATATCCACCAACGCGCGCTTGATTGGCCCGGCCATCCCATAGAGTAACTGAAATTCGAAGCGGCTCCGATCGATCCCAAGTTCCTCTGCGAACGCCTGGGCGTGAGCGATGCTCCGGACATTGTGCGAGCCAAATGCCGCGGTAACAATGGATTCGTTCTCCAACAGCAACCGCGTGAGCGTTTCGAAATTCGCATCACTCGCCGGTTTCTGAAGATAAACCGGGCAATCCCAGCCGTTCTGACGCGACTTCGATGTTTCATAATCCCAGTACGCGCCTTTCACCAGCCGTACCGCGAACCGGGTGCCCCGTGCCCGTCCCCATTCAATCAAGTTACGCAGATCCGCTTCTGAATCCCGCAAATAAGCCTGAATAACGATTCCAGCATGCGGCCAATCCCTAAACTCTTCTTCGGTAAAAATGGTTTTGAACAATTCGAGCGTAGTGTTTTTGTGCGCATAGCTTTCCATGTCGAAATTGATGAAAGCGCCCAGCTCTCGCGCACGACGCAAAAGCGGCCGCAGCTTGGGCGCGAGATGGGCGATTGCGTCTGCCGAATCGGCCGGATTTATCTGCGAATAGAGTGCGGAAATTTTAACGGAAAGATTCACAACTGGGAAACGCTCTGAATTTTTGCCGAGCGGATCGGTCCACTCTTTTGTTTCGTGTGCGAGACTCTCCAGCAAATCCAGATAACGCGCCGCATACTCGTCGGTCTCCGTTTCACTAACGACGGCCTCTCCCAAAAGGTCGACAGTAAATCCAATTTTTTGGGCGCGGCGCTTCCGCAATGTCCGCATGACATCATTCGGATTTCGTCCGGCGATGAACTGGCGCGCCATTTCGGAAACATTCCATCGCAGGGCGGGCCCGCTG
Source organism: Candidatus Udaeobacter sp. (assembly GCA_035317225.1). Lineage (GTDB taxonomy): Bacteria > Verrucomicrobiota > Verrucomicrobiia > Chthoniobacterales > UBA10450 > Udaeobacter. The sequence goes on from DATHHK010000176.1 coordinate 1,099, forward strand.
ATCCACGGAACAATGCGTGCCAAACGAATGCCGGCTCCCAGAAGCTTCGAGATCTTTTGCGAACCATTGGAATCGGCGAAGTATTCTTGGAGATGCTCGACAATTTCGCCTGAGCTGCCTAGTGAAGGAAGGACATCGACAAACCGAAACAGTTGCAACTTGAGCTGCTCATCGCGCATCGAGAGTGTCATCAACCGCTGATAGAATCCTGCCTTGCTAAACGGCGACTCAGGATGGTTGTCGACCAGTTCGAAAATTTGCCTGCCGCGCCGCTCGATTTCGCTTTGGAGCGATCTCATCCGCGAAATTAGTGCGGCGCAATGCGTTAAGCAAAGACGGAAGGAGATGCGTCCACGGCATTAAAAAAAATTACATCCGGATACGGTCAGTTCGCGGCCGGTTTCCGAAATGAGAGTGAAATTGCTTCAAGCAATTTTGAGGAGCAAGTGGAGGAGATTTGCCTGGCAGAGTCCGGAGGCCCAGGGCTCGGATCTGTCAGGCAATCTCTTTTTGTGCTGATTGATCCAGCGTAGAAACTCGCGTAGCGAAGAGGGTAATGATCGTAGAGCGCCACCAATTTGCGAGCGATAACACCGCGTCGATTTGCCCCGAGGCCTCGGCTGCCCTGCACGCAGCCAATACGGACTACGCCGCAGCATACGGTGAGGACCGCTGGACGGCGCGCGTGTGCGATCGAATTCGTGAAATCTTTGAAACCGATTGCGACGTTTATTTTGTATTCACTGGCACTGCGGCGAACGCGCTGGCGCTCGCGCAAATGTGTCAATCATTCCGCAGCATTATCTGCCATCAGAATGCCCACATTCAGACCGACGAATGCGGGGGGCCGGAATTTTTCACCGGCGGATCGAAACTGCTCTTGGTTGGAGGCGGAAACGGCAAGATTGATCTTGGCCAGACCAAAGCGCTGCTTATGCGTCACAACGAACTGCACTCGCACAAGCCGGGCGTGATCAGCATCGCACAAGCGACCGAGTTCGGAACAGTTTATACGCGCGACGAAATTGCGGCGATCACTGAACTAGCTCGTGCCAATGAACTGTTTGTGCACATGGACGGTGCGCGTTTCGCTAATGCGATTGCGTTGCTCGACTGCGCGCCGAAGGCGATTACATGGGAAGTTGGAGTAGATGCTCTCTGCTTCGGCGGGACAAAGAATGGGACGGCTGCCGGCGAATTGGTGATATTTTTTAACAGGGAGATTTCGCGCGAGTTCGACTATCGAGTGAAACAAGCCGGTCAACTCGGGTCGAAGACGCGCTTCCTGGCTGCACCCTGGCTGGGGCTTGTGGCAGATGACGTATGGCTGCAAAACGCGCGGCATGCTAATCGCGCTGCACGCCAGCTTGCCCAAAACCTGCGGCGCGAAGCGAACGTTGAAATTGTATTCCCGGTGGAGGCAAATGCGGTCTTTGCGCGGATGGACGACCAACTTGTACAAGGCCTCCAAGTACGCGGATGGCATTTTTACAAATTTATCGAGCCGGATGTTTACCGTCTGATGTGTTCCTGGGCGACCACTGAGAGTGATATCGGCGATTTCATTCGGGACGTTACCCTAAATCATTGAACGATTGGCAATCGGTGACATCTGTATGAAGGTAAAATGAATGCGTTCGTGCGAATTTTGATGCTTACTCCCATCCTGCTTGGCGGGTGCCGGGCGACCCAGGACGTAGCGGCTACTTCTTACCACGTAACCCGCGGCGCAGCGGTAGGCTCGTACAAAGTGGCTCGGGCCGTCGCGGTCGGCTCGTATCGTGTCGCCAGTGCTCCGGTGCATTATGCGACGCGGAAGCGAGGCGATGAATCATCAACCATGGTGGGAACGGAGACTCCGTCCGATGTTACGAACCCCGGCCAATCAATTCCGCCAGAGATGGCGTCCGCCCCGCAACAACAACCGCGAGTTGAGGCCGAGAGCGGCCAAAGCCGAAGATCGAACGGAACTTCGGTCACGTCTCACGACGAGGCAGCGCAGTCATCAACGAGCGTCTCATCCTCGCGCGCTTCTTCTCCATCGACGGCGTTTCCTACAGGAAAACTGGTCCCTGGCAAACCGGGATATGTTTTCAGCCCATTCGACAAGGAGGGAAGATACGTGGATGTAAGTGGCTTTCCCTCCGGCACCAAAGTGAAAGATCCTTGGACCGATAAGATCTTTCTTGTTCCATAAGTTGTCGCCCGTCCGGCGCGCGCCACACCATCGTCGATTGCCGCGAACTGCAGCGAGTGGTAGGTAAGAATATGAGACCGGCATCGCGAGTCGCGACCTACTTCCTTGCTTGGTCTATCCTCGCTTTGGCGGCGCAGAGCCAGGCACAGGTCTATCAAGGAAAAGAACTCGTTAAAGCTGAGCTCCTTGCAGATACGAGCGCAGTTGTTCCCGGAAAACCGTTCACCATCGGTTTGCTGCTCCGAATGGCTCCGGGCTGGCACACCTATTGGGCGTTCTCTGGCGACGCTGGGCTTCCCACAGAATTGAAATGGAAACTGCCATCGGGCTGGAAAGTTGGCGAAATTCAATGGCCAATTCCTCTGAAAACAATCGATCCAGGAGACATCGAGACTTACGGCTACGAAAACGAAGTCCTGCTGATGCAGGAAATCACGCCGCCTCAGAAGCTCGACAATTCAACAGTAAAGCTTTCAGCTGAGGCAAACTGGCTGGTCTGCGAGAAAATCTGCATTCCTGGCAACGCAACACCGCAACTGGAATTACCGGTATCGACAACGAGTCAGCCGGCGAAGCCTGAAGTCTTCGCACGCTACCGACGTTTGTTGCCTCAAAGCTGGCCAGAGTCGAACGCGGCGACGGCAAATTGGAGTCGGATTGGACGTGATCTTCGTTTAAAGGTTACGAGCGAAACTCTTGTCAATTATCCAGCACTGGACTTTTTCCCATTACCAGAACAGGGCGTTCTTGTTGGCCATCCTGCGATCGAATCCCGCAACGGGAAGGAAGTTGTCTTTCGAATTCCGATCGAGTCTTCGGAAAAAAGTTTGCCGTCTATCGCGGGCCTGGTGGTTTATTCCCAGCACCCAAATGGAGAGGACCGCGCGGCGTGGCAAATTTCCTCTGCGCCGGTTGTTTCGGCGGCTGCCCCGGCGCCCGTCCGCGGTATCTTCACTTTTCTACTCTTCGGTTTCCTGGGCGGCCTTATCTTGAATCTGATGCCGTGTGTTCTTCCGGTAATTTCGCTCAAAATCTTTGGATTTATTCAACATGCGGGGCAAAGCCGGCAGAAAGTTTTGCGGAGCGGTATCGCGTTTGCGGTGGGCATCTTCGCGTGGTTTGTCGGGCTTGCACTGCTTTTGATTGCGCTCAAGGCCGCAGGGCATGATGTAACCTGGGGCGGATTTCAGTTTACTAACGCCTACTTCGTTCTCGCGCTAAGCGTGATAGTTCTGATTTTCGCTCTAAATCTCTTTGGTGTGTTTGAGATTTCGCTTCCGCAAAGCATGACACGCGGTCTGCTTTCGACCACCGAGCGTAAAGACGATCTGGGCTCCTTCTTTCAGGGCGTGTTCGCGACTGTTCTGGCAACGCCCTGCACTGCGCCGTTTCTTGGAACCGCACTTGGCTTCGCTTTTTCGCAGTCGTCGGCGGTTATCCTCGCGATGTTCGCTGCTATCGCCGCTGGCATGAGTGCGCCGTATCTGCTTTTGAGCGCTCAACCCGCCTGGCTGGGATTTCTGCCAAACCCGGGCCCATGGATGTTGCATGTGAAACAATTCATGGGCTTTCTGTTATTGGCTACGTTGCTGTTTCTTCTTTACGTGCTGGGTGCTCAGCGCGGCCTGGAAGGAGCGATCTGGGCGAGCTGCTTTCTTCTCGTGATCAGTGTCGCCTGCTGGATGAAAGGCGCATTTGTTCTGCCAACTGCATCAGCGATGAAGCGAGCTGTCGTGCTTGGGCTCATGCTGGTGCTCGTGATCGGAAGCGGCATTTATTTCATCGGCGGCAAATTTCGATCTGCCAACGTCGGATTGGCCGACTCGCGATTGCGCGGAGACTGGCAGGCGTTCACACCGGATCGGTTGCAAGCTGAATTGGACCAGGGCCGTTCCGTGTTTGTCGATTTTACGGCCGCGTGGTGCATTACTTGCAAATTTAACGAGGCAAACGTGCTCGAAAGCACTGAGGTGCGAGACGCGTTTCAGCGTCACGCGATTGTGAAATTGAAAGCGGATTGGACTAACGGCGACCCAACGATCACGAAATTGTTGCAACGGTTCGGCCGCCCCGGGGTTCCGCTGTACGTGCTCTACCCTGGAAAAAACGAAGAACCGATTGTTTTTCCGGAAGTGCTCACCAAAGGCATGGTGCTGGAAAAACTTCGAACTGCAGTGGGCAAGGTCGCCGCACAATAAACGTCCCTACCACCCCTGTATTTGTGTTCTCGCGGTTCCTTGCCAATATGTTGATTGCAAGAAAATTGAACTACATTAACAACTTCGTTTTCTAATCCGTTTATGAATAAAAAAATAACTTTGACCGTTCTCACATCGTTAATCGCTGCTGCAATTTTTGCCGAGCCGCCCCCAGTGGGCAGCGCCGCGCCGGATTTTTCGCTGCCCGACGCGAAGGGCCAGGCTCATTCACTTTCTCAATACAAGGGGAAGTACGTCGTGCTCGAATGGTTTAATCCCGAATGCCCGTTTGTTAAGAAGCATTACGGCACCGACAACATGCAAAAATTACAGAAAGAATACACCGACAAGGGTGTGGTTTGGTTGACCATCGATTCGAATGCGCCTGGTACGGAAGGCAATTTGACCCCGGAACAGGCCCAGAAGGTGGCAAGCTCCTGGAAGACGCATGAGACTGCGCTGCTACTCGATCCGGACGGCCAAGTGGGCCGCGCTTATGGCGCCAAGAACACGCCAAACATGGTGATCATCAATCCGGACGGAAAAATCGTTTATCATGGGGCGATCGACAGCAAGGCGACGCCGAACCCGGCGGACATCCCGAGCTCGACGAACTACGTCAAGGCAGCGTTGGATCAGTCATTGGCAGGCAAAACTGTTTCCACGCCACAAACCAAGCCATACGGGTGCTCGGTCAAATACAAATCCTCGTAGTCGGCTACAAGTTTTCGAAGCGGCGGTCGGACACGACCGCCGCATTTGTTTACATCCCGTGACTGCCAGCTGTTGCAACGTGTTGCGAGTTGCAGCCTAAAGATGAGCGACATCTCACCGAATCGGCACGAAAATTGACTGCCCTTGGACAGAAAGATTCAGCCTCTACGTGGCGAAAGTCGCGACAACAATCGCAAGATCGGCATCGGTATTATTCGGACGAGAAACATCCCGAGCTTCATTGGGAAGCCTGGAATAATAAGAGGGCGGTTCGCCTCGAGTGCCGCAAGCGCGTCGCGCACGATTTGTTCTACCGGAACAAACACGAACTCCGGGCCGGTATCCGGTTGAGCGCCCGGGCGTTTGGCGACTTCCTGAAATTCGGTGTGTACGGGACCCGGACAAAGAGCGCAGACGCTTACACCTGTCCCCCGAAGTTCCGCCCGAAGCGCTTCAGAGAAACTTGTCACATAGGCTTTGGTTGCCGCGTAAACCGCAAAGTCAGGAATCGGAAGAAATCCAGCCGACGAGCTAACGTTCAGAATGCCGCCACGTCCTCTGGCGATCATTCGTGGAAGCAAGTGGCGAGTGAGTGTGGTCAGGGCGACAACGTTTACGAGCGTCATTTGCTCGTTGCGAATTGGATTGCTCGTCGCGAAGGCGCCGCTGTCGCCCACTCCGGCATTATTGATCAAGAGATCGACATCAATCCTTTCATGATCCAGCCACGCCAGCAGTTCATTCAATTGTGCTCGATCTGCGAGATCAATTTTGCGAACGGAAACCGTGAGGTTCGGGTGCTGTTGATTTAGTTCGTCGCGCAGTTCATTGAGGCTTTGCTCGCGGCGTGCAATTAGAATGAGCGATCGCACACGACCGCCGAGTTGGCGGGCAAATTCGCTACCGATTCCAGCGGAAGCACCGGTAATCAACGCGTTACAACTTTCAACTTTCATTCGATGTTGTAGCCGAAGGCGTTGACCTCGACTTGCTGCCGTGACCTGCCTCCTGTCTGCCGCGGTCAGCGCCCGCGACTACAGCGTCGCTGGTATTCATCAAATCCAGATCCTTGAGCTCCCGTTGTGTTAATGCCCGCCAATGCCCGCACGGCAAATCGCCGAGCCGAAGATTTCCGATTCGAATGCGGAGAAGTCGTTTGACGCGGTATCCGACGGCTTGGAACATGCGCCGAATCTGCCGATTTATTCCTTGCCGCAGGATAGCGCGAAGACGCGTAGGCGACAGGGAAAGAAGCCGCGCAATCTTTGCACGTTGGCCATCAAGAACAATTCCGCGCAGGAGCTTTGGAGTAAGTGACGGATCCCACGGTCGATCCAGCGTGATCTCATATTCCTTGTCGACCTTGAAACGGGGGTGGGTGAGCCGCTGCGCCAATTCGCCATCGTTAGTCAGAAGCAGCAAACCTTCAGTTTGCGCATCGAGACGTCCGACATTGAAAAGTTGCGAAAATTTTTGGGGCAAGAGATCAAAGACCGTGTTGCGCGCGTGGAGATCTTTTCGAGTCGAAACGAATCCGCGGGGTTTATGCAACATAATCGTAAGCGTTGGAGCGGCGCGAACAAGTTTACCATCGACTTTGACGTGGTCGCGCGCTGCTGGCTGCGCACTGAAGTTTGTGCAGATCTTGCCATTGATTGTGACGCGGCCCGCAGCAATCAACTCATCGCAATGCCGACGGGAACCAAGACCAGCAGCAGCAAGGAAACGGTTCAAGCGCATGGCGCTTTCGCTAAAGCGTTAAGCGAAACCGCTTTAACGCTTCAACCGTTCACCGCTTCACGTGCCTAGACATCTGGCTTCGTTTTAGGCAGGCCGACGACCCTCTGGTTTTCTTTCCATTGACCGCGCTTTTTCAAAAGCTCGACCCGTTCGAAGCGCTTTAGCACATTGCGCCTGGCGGCGATTGTGCTGGCTCCTTTTAAGCTGCGATGTTGCGACATGGGTTCCAGTTAATGAGTTAAAACGTGACCCGCCTCAGGCGGGTTAAACGCGAAAAGAGCCCGCATATTAATTCAGTGCGCAAATTTTTCAAGGTGAACATCGTTCCTTCTTAACTTTGTAATCTTTTACAAGTCAAAACTCGTTATAATTGATTACTAAGCACGAGGTAGGTCCCGCACTTTGTGATTTGATGGTAGATGTGAAAGTGACTGGTTAAGATTTGTTTCCAATAATTGGCCCGACTTTCCTCGATAATCAGATAAACCGCGTCGGGTTGACCCCATTTTTCCAATACCGCGGCTTCGTTCAAAAACATTTCAATAGAGGGATCGCTCATTGGGGTCTCTTTCTCAGGCGTCTGATTAACTAGAAATATTCTTCGGTTCAGATAAAAAATGAGGCTACTACTGTCGGCAAGCGGTCCTTCAAAGATTGCAGCGCCCCCTGCATCCAGTCGCGGATTTAGAGATCGCGCTGCATCAGCGAGCGAAAAATAGGGAGCGGTTTGCGCGACCGCTTCCATCATGCTGAGGCCGCCCGGGATCATCGATGCAGCAAGGGCGATGGCCGCAAGTCTCTCGCGCTGCTTGGAAATAAAGTAGAGGGCTACCAGCGACAAACAAATCAGCGCGATGCCAAAGACCGCGATCAAAGGTCGAAATGCCAGCCATGTGGAAACTGGCATATCGTGCAACGCCTTCCAAGCCGTCCAGCGCGCATCCATTGCTCCCCAGTTTCCATTCAGAGCGCGCGCTGCGCCCACAACGAAGAATCCCGCGGCCACGGCCATCATGCCCACGAGTCCGACAGCGATTGCACCGGCGGCACGTAACCCCTGCGGTATCCGCTCCCATGCAACCGCTGCCCAGAGCGCGAATGCGCTCCACATGGTCATTGAATAATAATCCTGCCTTTGTCCCAGAAAGAGCAGCGGAATAAAAACCACGCCCATCCAGCAAAGCGGCAGTGCCTCCGTGAAACTGATTTCGCGCGGTCGAATCACACGGCGCCAGGCAAAAACAACGCCGGGTAAGAGCGCAATCGACCATGGAAACCACCAGGCGAGGTGCATGAGCAGGAACTGGTACGCAGGCATGCCAAGGAAATCATGCGTTTCATCGGTAAGTCCGCGCAGATGGCCGAGCCATTCCGAACTGATCTGATAACGAAAATACCCGGAGAAATGCCATTGTGCCCAAATGTGCCAGGGCGCGACGATCAGAACGAAAATCGCGAAATACTCCCATCGCAACAGCCCACGAAATCGTATGCGTGCCTCGCGGTAGAAGATTGAGAGGATAAGAAAAACCGCCGCCGGATACGCGATTCCGAGCAAACCTTTGGTCAGGCAGGCGAAAGCCGAGAAAATCCAAAAGCCGGCGAACCAGATGCGGCGGTTACGTCGGCGCTGATAACCGCCGATCGCGCAAAAAATCGCGCCCGCGATGAGTGCGCTGACCAGCGGTTCGGGCATGACGATGCGCGCGAGCAAAAATGTGCCGCACAGACTCAGATAAATCAGACCAGCGATAAAACCGCGCCAGTAATCCGTGAGCTTTTCCCCGATCAGAAAGATAAGGCCAGTACACGCCACAACCGCAAGAGCGACCGGGAGCCGGGCAGTTGCCGCGTTGACGCCAAAGAGCTTAAACGAAATGATGATCAGCCAGTAGAGCAAGGGGGGCTTTTGCAGCCGCGGCGCGCCATTGTTCGTGGGTAGAAACCAATGATGGGTCTCGACCATCTCGCGGGCGGCTCCCGCGTATTGTCCTTCCGTCTGGCTATACAAATCGCCGGAACCAATTGTCGCCACGTGCAGCAGCGCAGCCAACGCAATCAGAATAACGAACAAGGCATGGCGCGTAGGCGGCGGCGGCAGCGCCGGCGGCTCGAGCAGAGTTTCTTCTAGACTTAGGCTGCGGGCGCCAGCAGTCATTGAATGTATTTCTTGCCAGGAATTGGAGCTTGCGATTCACGCTGCAATTCCGCGGAATCATCGCTGCGATATTTTTCCCAGTGCTCCGGCAAACGAAGCAGTTTTCCTTCTGGCATCTCGATCAGTGCAAGCATCTGGCGGCAATGGGCGATGAGCGTATTATCTTTGGGTCGTGTAATCTGGAATGCACACCAGAACCGCACGCGCTCTACCCTGTCCAGCCGGCCTTCAATCACGAGTTGATCTCCAAGCTTAGCCGGCCGGCGATAATCAATCTCGGTTCGCACGACTACCGGATACCTTCGATTCTCGGCCATTTCCGTGAGGGCGAGGCCGAGCTCTTCAGCAAGAAGCGTACGCGCGATCTCGATGAAGCGCAGGTAAGCGATGTTCGAGACAACACCTCCGCAATCGGTATCGAAAAACATCACCTGCACTTGTGTGCGAATGCGCGGAGAAACGGCCATGGTAGGACTTCAAACTTGAGGGTTTAGATCCGCTCGCTTTTGCTTCGTAACACGTAAAACGATAATTCGGCGGTTTCGTGGCTCATGCGCGCGAGTGTGAGATTTGAGAGGTCAGATTTCAAATTTGAAATTCGCTTGATTGGTTGCGGAGGATCGACAGCACGGCATTGGCAACTTCCTCGACGCTGACCGCCTTCATGCAGCGGAAATCAATCGGACATTCGCGAAGAAAACATGGGCTGCATTCGACATGATGCCGCAGAATGATGTGACCGTTGCCAAGTGGGCCAGTGAGTCGGGGCTCCGTTGAGCCGAAAATGGCAACGACACGTATTCCCAACAACGCGGCGAGATGCATCGTGCCGGTGTCGTTCGTAAGCAGTAAACGGCATTCGCGCAGTTCCTCGATTAGTTGGTCGAGCGTGGTCTGACCAATCCGATTCACACAATGATTACCAAGCGCGGCCGCGATCTGCTCGCCAGCCGAGGCGTCTCGCGCCGTTCCAAACAACATCCATTGGACGGGCGATTGCGCGCCAATTCTTTCGGCCGCCTCGGCAAAACGCTCGGGTAACCAGCGTTTCGCGGGGCCATATTCGGCACCGGGACAAAGACCGATCTTGGTCGGCTGGCGGTCGATGGCCATTTGGAGGCTGTCTGCTGACTGTCGAACGCCTGCTAGTGATCTGTCGGAGTTAGACGTATCTGCGCCGCATTCGCGCGCGATACGGAGAAAACGGACCGAATGATGTTCCGGGGGGCCCGGCTTTCGTGGGACCGGCACGATTTGGTTAAGCAGCCAGCGTCGCCAATGGCCGTGATAACCAACTCTTCGGGGAATTGCGGTCAGCCATGACTCCAACGCGGCGCGCAGCGAATTTGGGAAAAGGATGGCCACATCAAAAGACGGTTCGCGCCGAAGTAACTGTACAGCTGAAAGGAGTCGGCTCCTTGACAGAGGAATAATTGCATCCACTTCGGGAACCAGCTTCCATATCGGCGCTATGTTTTCCGGGGCGGCAATAGTGACCCGAGCGTCAGGACGCCCAGCCTTGATTGCCCGGACCGCGGGCACGCTCATCACGGAGTCACCGAGCCAGTTGCTTGAACGAATGAGAATTCGAAATGGCTTTAGATCTTGGGGTGAAACTCCCGGTGGTACATAGGCGCCACGTTTGTACTGCGCTAGAAGGAAGTTGGGCTGGGGCGTCTTCCAGCGATTGTGCACCCAAAACCAATCTTCCGGCGCGACGCGAATTTGCCGTTCGATGATCTGATTTATTTCTGCAGTCAGCTCAACAACAGAGCCCTCTGCCTTGGGCGGGTCAAAGCGCTCGGTGAACACCAGACGCCAGCGCGCTGGACCGATTGTGTAAACCCCCGCAGCGATTAGCGCCGCTCGGGTCCTCTTGGCAAGCAAGGCTGGCAGCGGTGAAGTGGATGCCAGCCTTCCAAAGAAGGGTGTCCACAGCCCGTGATCGCCGGCGTGCTGGTCGGACAAAACACCAACGCCACCGCCGGACCGCAGCAGATCGATCACGGGTTGAAATCCCTGCTGGCGATCGAACAATTCCAGGCCAGTTTGGCCACGTGTCCGGCGCACATGCGCGTCAATGAAGCGATTGCCAAGTTTTTGATAGACACTCGCATTCCGTACGTAGCCGACAAACTTCGGCATCAGTTGCGCGAACAATTCCCATATTCCGAGATGACTCAAAACGAGCACCACCGGAACGCCGGCGCGAAATTCCCGGTCCATCGCTTCGATATTGTCAACCTTGACCCGTCGCAGGATTTTCTCCGGCGGCATCGCGGCGAGTTTAACGCTACAGAGAAGATTAGCGCCGAGTCTTTGGAAATGGCGGCGGACGAGCCGACGGATTTCTCCCGGGGTTTTTTCATTGGCAAACGCAATGGCAACATTGCGTTTCGCCAGGCGTCGATATTTCCCTGAAACGAGCCAGGCACAAAAACCGAGAAACTGTCCAACGGCAAAGAGAAGCCGCATAGGGATAGCGGCGATAATTGCTAACCCTGTGCGATAGAGGAGATAAACAACGAAATCGAGCATTGCAGGACAGGCAGTATCGCAGCGCGGCGCCGCAGCGTAGATTTGCCTGCGGTCTGCTTCAACCAATATAATGTGCGCGGTGTTGCCATCCTCTTCCCATTCCGCTGACGCCGATTTCGCGCGTATAATCTCGCGAAGGTTCGCACATGGCCGATTTCTTATCGTCGGCGCGAACTCTCAGGAACTTGAGCGCCAGTTTGCTGAAATGAAAAGAGACGCTGTCGTCATTTGGGCTCCTGGTCACCTGATGATCAGGCTGGGACAGGTTGAGGCCGCAGCACGCTTTGAGGCCGGAGTTTGGCTTTATCCGTCAGGACACACCGATGACGATCGCATGGTGGAAACGCTGTCGCATTGTGCAGCGAGCATTGTGCTTGTTCCTGGTCCCGGCGCGGACGCTGCCACGCGCCGACCCGGCCTCGTTCAGTGTTTCGAGCGCTTCGGACTACTCCCTGATTACGACTGCGACCTGATGGAGTTGGATCCTACAGCCATTTGTCTTCGGCACGTACCAAGCGCAGGTGCCGGCGAATTAACGCCGAAAGTGGAGACGGCTTTTGCCAGGCTCAACCGAGTGTTGGGCGACTTGAAGCAATCGCTTCAAATCCGCGACTCGGAGTTAGAAGGCGCGCACCGCCATATCGCCGCACTGGAGGAAAAATTGCTCAAACTCAAAGAATACCGGCGCGAGTTGAAATTGCTGAAAGAGCAGAAGCAAACTCTGCGGAAATCGCCCGAACGCCGGGTGGGCCAGATATTGCTCGCGCCATATCGTCTTCCGGAAAAACTGGCGAAAACGGTTTGGAGAAAGCTGCACCGACCCGCACGCGAACGCCGCCGTTCCGTTGGCTCAAGCGAATATCAGGAATGGCTCCAGCGGCATCGCGCGACTGCGCAGGACCTGGCACAAATGCGACGCGAATCGCATGCGTTTCCTTCGAAGCCGCTAATTAGCGTCATCACTCCGGTCTTCGACACACCTGTGCACCGGCTTTCGGAAGCAATCGAATCGGTGCTCGCGCAAGCATACGAAAATTGGGAGCTCATGCTAATCGACGATGGGTCGAGCGATGCCGAACTCCTCCGTGCGCTGCCTGCGCTGGCCGCTCGGGATCGACGTATCATGCTGAAAAGCCTCGGAAAACATGAAGGCATTTCGGCAGCATCGAATCAGGGACTAGCACTCGCCCACGGGGAGTGGATCACTTTTCTCGATCACGATGATGTCATCGAGCCCGATGCGCTCTTCCAGATTGTGAAACTTTTGCAGACGCATCCGGACGCCGATTTGATTTATTCCGATGAAGACAAACTCGGCGACGACGGTTTTGAGGCTCCTTTATTTAAACCGGCTTGGTCACCCGATTTTCTCCGCTCTTATAACTACCTGGGCCATTTGACTGCAGTGCGACGCGATATCGTGCAAAAGGCTGGCGGCTTCCGTTCACGATTCGATAGCGCGCAGGATTATGACCTCTTCTTTCGGGTGATCGAGCAGACCAGCCGAATTCATCATATCCCGCGAATCCTGTATCATTGGAGGCGATCGGAAAGCTCCAGCGCGATCAGCGTTCGTCAAAAACCGGAACAACTCGAAGCGTCGCGGCTCGCGATTGAAGATCACTTGAAACGACGCGGCGAGCCGGCGCGCGTCATTGTGGACTGGCGCACCCACGCCTTCTGCATCAGGCGGGAACTATCGGAACCGAAGAAAATTTCAGTGATCATTAGAAGTCGCCGCGGCCTCGAATTGCTGGAGCGATGCATTGAAAGCCTGACGAGCAGAACAAGTTATCCGAACTATGAGATTGTGATCGTTCAAAACAATAGATTCGATGCCGCATCTGATTTTTCGTCGCGTTTACCCCATCATTTGCTGTGCTTCGCAGGGGAGCCCAGTGACTCCGCGGCAAAGAATTTCGCAGTAAACGAAACGAACGACCCATGGATTCTTTTCCTGGACGAAAGCATCGAACCCATCGAACCGCAGTGGCTGACAATTATGGCCGAGCATGTTCAGCGAGCCGAAGTCGGAGCGGTAGGGGCGCGATTGCTAAATCCGAACGGCACTATTGAACAGGCTGGGACAGTCATCGGTGTCAATAACACCGCGCAATCCGCGTTTCGCGCTTTTCCGGCCGAACATTCAGGCGCGAATCGCCAGTTGCAGGTGACACGAAACTGCAGCGCGGTTTCGAGCGCCTGTATGCTCACGCGGCGTGATGTTTTTCAACAAATAGGCGGATTCGACGAAAGCCTGGGAGGGATGTTGGCCGATGTCGATCTTTGCCTGAAAATGCGGCGCGCGGATCATTTGATTGTTTACACTCCATTCGCGAAACTTTGCTGGCGTGAAGCGCCGTCAGGTGAGATCGACGTGGAGGGCGAGGCGACGATGCACGAGCGTTGGGCGGACGTTTTACGGAGTGATCCTTATTACAATCCAAATCTTTCTCGCGAACGCGCCGATTTCTCGCTAGGCAAATTAAACATTGGCTGAATTGAAATGAGTAAGCTCGAAAGAAGTCTGTGGGAAGGTATCGACGTTGGCGCGCGAAAGAGCCTAAACACCCGAGATTACCGCGCTGCGTCCTTCGCTCATGAGTTTTCACAACGTGGCGTAGACGCCGGCGATCTCGCTGCTGCGGATCGAAGCCAGCGCGAGATTAAGGACACGTGGGTCCCAGGTGTGGAAGTTTTCGCCAGAAAAGTTCACCCGCAGCGGCACCGTGGACTTTTTGGCGAATTTGTGCGGCGCGATGAAGGCATTCTCGCGCAGCTTGGTCTCTGGCCCAGGCAATGGTCCGCTGCGCGGATGTTTTCGGGAACGGCCAAGGGCTTTCACGTGCACCCACCTGCCGTTCCAGAAAATAGCGATGCGGTAGATTGGCTGCGCCGTTTGTATATCGATGGGCCGGATAATTATTCATTGCGCCGATATGACGAGGAGCAGTGGGACGTGATGTTTTTTGCTCAGGGTCGCATCGAGATGATTTTATACGACATTCGCGCCGGACTACCTCGGCGAGTGATGCGTTTCTTTGTAGACGGCGACAATCATCGCAGTGATAACAATGTCGGCGTCATAATTCCACCTGGTGTGGCGCACGCCATTCGCGTTGAAGGTACCGAAGACGTGATCATGGTTTATGGGACCAGCACGGTTTTCCGTCCCGAATTCGAAGGGCGAATCGCGAGTGACGTGGAAACCGCTATGCTCCCGGAATCGTGGCAAAAATTCCTATCGACGTAGCGGCGATCGATAGCTCTTTGTACTGAGTTTATCCGCTCATAGAGCGCCCATCCAGAGAATGAAGCGAAGTTTCGATCCAGCCGTACTGGAGATGATGGATCGGGACTACCCTCCCACCGCGGAGCTGGAGCGCGATCTGGAACGTATTCGGCAATTGAATCGCGGGTTTGGAAGCTATCGTCTTGTCTCGAGTTTTATTCGTCACTGGATCAAACCCGCCGACAAATTGCGCATCGTCGATCTGGCGACGGGATCTGGCGATATTCCACGATTGATTATCGATTATGCACGAACAATTGGCGCCAGGGTAGAGATCGATGCGTTAGATCGGCAGCCTGCCACATTGGAAATTGCCAGAAGCCTGAGTGCGGATTATCCGGAGATTTCCTACCGCGAAGCCAACATTCTGGAATGGAACTCTGTCGAAGCGTACGACATCACGCTTTGCACGCTGGCGCTTCATCATTTTAGCAACGAGGATGCGGTACGTCTTCTGCGCAGATGTCGCGAGATATCCAAAAGATTTGTCCTGGTATCGGATTTGCGACGCAGTTTTTCCCTCATCGCAGGCGTGTATCTTTTGACTGCTCTGATTTTCCGCGAGCCTATGACGCGATACGATGCACGGCTCTCTGTTATTCGCGCCTTCTCATTTTCTGAAATGCGTGATCTCGCAATGCGCGCTGGGTGGCAAAATTTCGGCCACAAGAAATTCCGCTTTTCCCGACAGGCGATCTGGCTTGGAGCAGCATGACCTGATCTGCCATTGCGGGCGAAGTCCCTTACCCGGCTGTATCTTTATGCAGACGCTGAGAGGAATCTCTGGATATTTGCTTCCATGATCGACTCTCGTTCTACGATGCGGATCATTAGAACGATCGCCGAGGCGCAGGCGCAGCCACAAGCCAAACGCCGTGTACTTGTTCCCACGATGGGCGCTTTGCACAAGGCGCATGGGGAAATGGTCCGAGTCGCACGCGAGCATGCTGGCCACGACGGCGAAGTGGCGCTGAGTATATTCGTTAATCCGCTGCAGTTTGAACTTGGAAGCGATTACGAACGCTATCCACGTCCGGAGAAGACGGATGAAGAATTTTGTCGGAATGCCGGGGTCGACTTCTTGTTCCGCCCCAGCGTTGCGGAGATGTACGCTGAGGATCGTTCCGTGTTCGTCGAGGAATTCTCTCTTTCAAATACCTTGGAGGGCAAATCGCGCCCCGGACATTTCCGCGGTGTTTGCACGGTCGTCGCGAAGTTATTCAACATTCTTTCAGCGGACGTCGCTTTGTTTGGTGAGAAGGATTTTCAGCAACTGGTGATCGTTCGTCGCATGGTGCGCGACCTCAATTTCAAGACCAGCATTATTGCAGTGCCTACGCTACGAGAAGAAGACGGGCTGGCGCGCAGTTCGCGTAATCAATATTTGAGTTTGGAAGAACGCAAACAAGCAACGGTTTTGCACAAGGCGCTGCGGGCTGCAGCAAATGCCGGCAACAAATCCGCGAGAGAAATTGTCGATCTTGTCAGCAAAGTGATCGGTGAAGCGCCCCTGGCACGGATTGATTATGTGGAGCTTGTCGACACAGAAACTTTGCAACAAGTTGAAACAATCAGACCAAATTCATTGCTCGCGCTCGCTGTGTTCTTCGGAAAAACTCGCTTGATCGACAATATCCGCTTGGGATGAAGGAATACGATTTCGTGGTGATTGGCAGCGGTATCGCTGGCCTGAGTTATGCATTGAAAGCGGCAAATCACGGGTCGGTAGCTGTTATAACTAAACGCAAAGGCTCCGACACAAACACAGCATGGGCGCAAGGTGGGATCGCCTGCGTGACGAGCGACGAAGATTCGTTTGAGTTGCACGTCCGCGATACGCTCGAAGCCGGCGCTGGTCTGTGCGACGAGCGCGTCGTGCGCACGATTGTGACCGAAGGTCCGCAGCGCATCCGCGAACTGGTGGAACTCGGTTTGCAGTTCGATGAGCGTGAGATTTCCGGACATCGTGAGCTTGATCTCGGTAAAGAAGGCGGTCATTCCAAGCGCCGCGTCCTCCACGTACGAGACATAACTGGAAAGGAAATCGAGAATACTTTGCTACGCGAGCTGGGCCGGCAATCACACGTCCAGCTAATGGAAAATCATATGGCGGTTGATTTGATCACCGCTGCCAAGCTCGGTTTCGCGGCAGAAGACCGCTGTCTAGGTGTTTATAGTCTCGATGAAAAGACTGGAGAGGTTGAAACCATTCGATCGGATCGGATCGTGCTTGCGACCGGCGGTTGCGGGAAGGTTTATCTCTACACGACCAATCCGGACATTGCGACTGGGGACGGCGTGGCCATGGCATGGCGCGCGGGCGTTGAGATCTCCAATATGGAGTTCATCCAGTTTCATCCCACGTGCCTTTTTCATCCGCTGGCGAAATCGTTTCTCATTTCAGAAGCAGTGCGCGGTGAAGGCGGGATCTTGCGTAACAACCGCGGCGAAGATTTCATGAAACGTTACGATCCGCGCGGCTCACTGGCGCCGCGCGATATCGTGGCGCGTGCGATTGACGCGGAGATCAAGCGCTCAGGCGCGAAGTGCGTGTTTTTGGATGTCACGCATAAATCGCCGGAATTCATTCAAGAGCGTTTCCCGCACATTTATCAAACATGTCTGCGGTTTGGGATCGACATGTCGAAGCAGCCGATTCCGGTAGTTCCGGCTGCGCATTATCAATGCGGCGGAATCAAAACGGACGTGAATGGTGCGACCAGTTTGCACGGGCTTTATGCGATTGGGGAGGTCGCGTGTACTGGGTTGCACGGAGCAAATCGGCTCGCCAGCAACTCGCTGTTGGAAGGTCTCGTGGTGGCGCATCGCGCCCTGGCGGTCACAGCTGCTCAGACACGATCGACTTCGAAACAGGAAATCTCGTTGCCGGAATGGAAGTCGGGAAATGTGCAGGACGTTGATGAGCTTGTCGTAATTTATCACAACTGGGACGAGATCAGACGCTTGATGTGGGATTACGTCGGAATTGTGCGCACCGATAAGCGGCTGCAGCGGGCGAGCGCGCGGCTGCGAAATCTCCAGCGTGAAATTCGCGAGTTTTATTGGAATTTCAAAGTATCCGTAGATCTGCTGGAGCTACGTAATCTGGCGGCGGTGGCCGCTTTGATCGTCGATTCGGCACTGTGCCGTAAAGAAAGCCGGGGCCTCCATTACACGCTGGATTATCCAAACAAAGACGATCGAAACTTCAAACGCGATACAGTGCTGAGCCGCAGCTAAGGCGGTAAGCGCATAACCCAACGTCGCAAATGCTGCCTAAAAACCGGTAAATCCATCCAGCTGAGGTCAAAATCCCCGATCTCAGAGCCTGCTCCTGATTGTCGAAACCGGAAAATTGGCTTGCTTAAGAGCGCAAAGTCAGATACAAGATGGCGGCGTTTGAAGATGAGGAGACTTCTTGCGGCTTGTGCCATTCTCGCGATTGCTAGCGCCCCGGAAATCTTCGGGGACGAGCAATCCACTTCGCCTTATGCCACGGCGGCCGATTTTGCCAAGTATGCAATGAAACTGCGCGAACAGGCTCTGCTCAAAGTGGAGCCGCAGGTTTTTATTCCGACGAGCTCGCGTCCTGCAGTCCAGCGTTATCCGTGGAAGACCAATATCGTCACCACGGTATTTTGGGTTGGAGAACAAGCCGGTGGCAATAATCCGGTTCCAAACTACAAAAGTTCCTGGGACTTTAATTGGACCGAGAATTACGGTGGAACCGACACCCCTGATGCGGGGGCACGGCGCAATTACATCCCAATAGCTTTTATTCCCAAGCAAAACCCTTTTTACTGTGCGTTGCCCTATAACGATGTCACGCATGGTCAGTTCAAACCCGAAGCCCCGCTGGTGATTCCGTGGTTTAAACATGAGTATAGGGGGCCGGGGCAATCGGTATGCCGGGATCGTTGGATTGCGATTCGTAAAGGCAATCGCACGTGTTATTCGCAGTGGGAGGATTGTGGCCCGTTTCGCACAGACCATTTTCAGTACGTCTTTGGAAATGAGCGTCCTAAACCGAATCTTAATCACGGTGCTGGGTTGGATGTTTCACCGGCCGTGCGCGATTACCTGGGATTGTCGCCGACCGACGTGACCGATTGGCAGTTCGTCGAAGTTCGTGATGTGCCTCCAGGCCCATGGCGGAGCTACGGCGAAAACAACCACTTTGTCATTGCGCGTCGTCAGAACGAGCAACGAATGGCAGATCGCGGTCTCGGCGCCGCAAAGAAGTAATCTCCAAGACGCCGGTCTAATTGCTTGGCGAAGACGCTGGCGACGGAGTCGGGGAAGGGGATTCTGCGTCGTTTGGTAGAACGTTTTCGCTCGGCTGCGGACTCGGATGTGAGGCCCGAGCCGCTGCCATTTTAATTAGTTCTGATACCGTGACGAACTTGAATCCTTTTGCCTCGAGCTCGTCAAAGGTTGAAGGCATTGCCTCGATAGTTCCCGGGTGAATGTCGTGAGATAACACGATCGAGCCGGGCCGAGTCTCTTTAAGAATGCGAGCTCGGACCACAGCTGGGCCGGGACGTTTCCAGTCATACGGATCGACGTCCCAAAGAATGATGTCGTAGGCGAATTCATCGTGAATCCAGCGTTTTTCCCGGGCCGTGATCGATCCATAAGGCGGCCGCATCAACGTGGGACGCTTGCCGGTGGCGTTCTTGATTGCGTCATCGGTTTGCTGGAGTTGGCGGCGAACGCTGTCGTCCGACATCTTGCCGAGGTTGGGATGTGACCAACTATGATTGGCAATCTCGTGGCCTTCCCGCGCAGCTCGCGCAACGATCTCCGGATGTTCCGCGACGTTTTCGCCGATTACGAAGAAGGTTGCCTTGATGTGATGGGTGGTAAGCAAATCGAGCAATTTTGGGGTCAGTGTCGCGCTCGGTCCGTCGTCAAAGGTCATAGCGATGTAAGGTCCGTCAACATGCACCGAGTTGAATGTAATACCCGGTTCTTCCGGCGTCGTTCGAACCTCTCGTGCTGTTACAGCCCGCTTTGCTGGTGTAGGTTCCGCTCCAAGCCCAAGGGTGAAGCTTAATGTAGCGAAACCAAAGAACAGCAAACGGCGGGCAGACATAAGCGGGAACTTGGCGAAGGTGAATGCGTATCTAGCAGAGGCTGTCGGTTACGCAAGGCGCGGCTGCCTTTCTTACACCAAGGCGACAAATCCGCAGCCGATTTTATTCTCGCCAGAAATCAAGGCCGATTCAGCCTTTGCGCAATTTCTGCAGTTGCGCGATGAATGCGGTTGGGCCGTCGGGAAAGTAACCGTCATACCGCCAAAGCTTCTGTCCGTCGGCGCTAAGGACAACAATAGTGGGAAACCCTACAATCTCGTACTGCTGCGCGAGTTCGCGGTTTTGTTTTTTCAGCTCAGGGGTTTGCGGTTTCCCACGCGGGAAATCGAGTTCTACGATAACCAGGTTGTCCCGCGCGAAGTCCTTAAATTCCGGCTGTAACAGAACCTCCCTGTCGAACTTTTTGCACCAACCGCACCAATCTGACCCGGTAAAATCAAGCAGCAGAAATTTGTTACCCGTTTTGGCCTCTTGCTGCGCTTTCTTGTAATCGGTAAGCCAGCTCGATTCCGCGCTGGCGACCGGACCGGAGATAAGAATAGAGGCCGCAACGGCGAAAAGAAAAAAGCGATAGGTTTTCACGTCACCATCTTCGATGGAAACACTGCCTAGCGCAAGAGCGGCGCATCACCGCGCCGCTAGCGCGGCATTTATTTTTCCAGTCCGTAAATAGCCCGGCGCACAAACGCCGGGCTATTTAAACGGGTTTGGGATCAAGGGCGCAGATGCTTCGAGACGAGTTTGGTCATCTCGAACATACTCACCTGGCTCTTGCCATTGAATACCGGCCTGAGTGAGTCGTCGGCGTTGATCATGGTTCGTTTCTTTTTATCCTGGCAACCGTGCTTCTTGATGTAGTTCCAGAGCTTTTTGGTAAGCTCGGAGCGTGGTAGCGGCTGCGACCCGACAATGGCAGAAAGCTTATCGTCAGGCTGGACCGGTCTCATGAAGGCGGGATTCGGTTTGCGCTTGGAAGTTTTCTTTTTGGTTTTCGGCATGGAGGCTGATTAACGTTTCGCTTGCGAGAGAGCAACACTAATTTTAAGCAAACGAAAAATTTATTCAGGGGCCATCCGGCGCACCGCCAGAGCTGTCACATCATCGGACAAGGAGTGTTTGGCGTTATTTGGCGCTGCCCGCTCTAAAATTCTCTTGAGTAATACTTCGGCAGTGGGAGCGGAGTGATCCAGCATCTTCTCTAGCTGCTGAGGCGTCAGTCGAGGCTCTCCATTCTTTGACGAGCCAAACAAGCCGTCGGTATAGAGGAGGAAGGCGTCTTCTGGTTTGAAGTCGAGTGGGGTTTCCACAAATTTGGGGCGTTCGATCAGACCTAGCGGGGGTGCGACTGACGGGATCGATTCCGTTGCACCGTTATGGCGAACGATGAGAAGCGGTGGATGACCCGCTCCTACAGCGTGCGCGCTTCCGTTTGTGTGATTGAGCGCAACACACATCGCTGTCATGAAAGAGCGCCCGCCAAAAATGCTGCGAAAGTCATCGTTAACTGCCTCCATCAGGCTGGCTGGCGAACTGTGTTCCACATTGCCATGGTGAAAAAGAAGCTTTGCCAGCGTTGTAAGCAGTGCAGCAGCAGCGCCGTGACCGGAGCCATCTGCAATCCAAAACAAGATCCGCCCATCCTTCATTCGCAACCAGCCGTAGATATCGCCGCCCACCTGAATCACTGGGCGATAATAGGCTGAAACATCCCATCCGGGCAGCATCAGGGGCTTCTGGGGAATTAGCGATTGCTGCGTCAAACGCGCTGCCGCCAGATCGCGCTCCAGATCGCGGCGCCAGTGTTCGAGTTCGTCATTTTGCCTCTCTAATTGCCGCCTCATGGAACGGAGTCGAAGCTGGGTCTCGATTCGTGCACGTAATACCGCCGTATTGACCGGTTTTGTTACGAAATCATCCGCGCCAGCCTGCAAACAAGAGACTTCGCTTTCCTCGCTTCCGTGCCCGGTCAACATGATGGTTGGCACCTGTGCGACTTCCTGGTGTTGATCCGAGCGAAGGTGTTTTAACACCTCCGCGCCATTTGCCCCCGGCATATCGAAATCGAGCAATAGAAGCGAAGGCGGCTTGGCGTGAATTATCTTCAGTGCTTCGGCACCGTTTTCGCACACCTCGCAGTTGTATCCGGCAGACGTTAGTACCTGCGCCAGGATTTTGCGGCTCAAAGCATCATCATCCACTATCAAGATTTCTGCGTGGGAGTTGTTCGCCGTTGACATCTCTATCTTGGATTCGGATGGAAGATGGACCGTCATTGTATCCACGCCAATTTTTGCAAAAGCATCGCTGAGCGTGACAAAAAGAGATTTTATGATTGGCAACGACTCAGACTGCGGATACGATTGTGACAGTCTTTTCCATTTATGAAATTCTCATTGTCGCTTGCTCTATTCACGGCCTTCCTCGTCGCCTCATGCAGTGAAGAGCCGCAGCCGCCACCCTCCCGACATCGGGCCGCCGGCTACGGGCCCGCCCAACCTGAACAGTACCCGCCGCCGCAACAACCATTCAACCCGAATGGCCCGGTTCAACCTACAGGTACACCGCCCGTGGAAACCGCAGCAGCGCCACCTCCTCCACCAGCCGCGCCGACGAAGGTCGCAAAGGGGGATTATCCATACGGAATCCCCGTTCCCGGCAAACCTCACCTGGTAGAGAGTCCGTATTCACCTGGCAAATATATCGATGTGGAAGGATTCCCTCCGGGAACGGAAGTAAAGGATCCGTACACGGACAAAATCTTTCTGGTTCCGTAACGGTTGTCTTGAGGGTGTTCGAGGCTGATGATGGGTGCTGAATTGGCGCGGCGCCTGTGTCTTATCGAGTATCCCGTATTGAGTATCCACCAGCGGTTTCTTCTTATTTATGGAGTTGCGGGTAAAACGGGCACCTCGAATTGACCTAGAGATCACTGTACCCGGCGATAAAAGCATCTCGCATCGTGCGGTAATCATCGCCGCCTTGTCCAATGGAGTGTGCACTCTCGATGGGTTTCTTCCCAGCGAAGATTGTATGCACACGGTGAACGCGCTACGCGCGCTTGGGATCAAGATCGAACAACCCGAGCCGGCCACGTTGATCGTACACGGGAAAAAGCGGGTTCTTACGCCGCCAAAAAGCGAAATCAATTGCGGCAATTCTGGTACCACCATGCGCCTTCTGGCGGGGCTGCTTGCTGGGCAGACATTTGAAAGTCGGCTTGTCGCGGACTCCGGGCTCTCAAAACGTCCCATGGAACGCGTCATTGCGCCGCTTCGTCAGATGGGCGCAAACATTTTCGCGGAAGGTCCGGAAGAGACGCCACCACTGCGCATCCAGGGCGGTTCCTTGCGTGGCATTCGTTATCGACCACCTGTGGCTAGTGCGCAGGTGAAGGGCGCATTGCTGTTGGCCGGTCTCTTCGCGAAGGGCAAGACCACCGTGATTGAGCCAGCACCGACTCGGAATCATATGGAGATGATGTTTGATTATTTCCTGGTTCGAACAGCGCTGGACGGAAATGGCAGCGTCACCGTTTTCGGCGACCAGGTTCCAGAGTCGCGCGATTTTGGCATTTCAGGAGACATCTCTTCCGCTGCGTTTTGGCTGGTTGCCGCTGCGGCGCAGCGACGAGGTCACCTGCTTATTCGCGATGTGGGTTTGAACCACACGCGAACAGCCTTACTTGGTGTTCTGCTTCGGATGGGTGCGCAAGTGCGCGAGGCCATTGAAGACATCGATCAGGTTGAACCGCGCGGAATTGTCGAAGTCACCGGTTTCCCGCTCAAGGGCACTGTCATTCAGGGTAAAGAAGTGCCGCAGCTTATTGATGAACTGCCGATTCTTGCAGTCGCCGGCGCTCTTGCGGACGGCAAGACGATCATTCGCCACGCAGAAGAATTGCGAGTGAAAGAAAGCGATCGCATCGCCGCAATCGCGCACAATCTACGTGCCATGGGAGCGCAGGTAGCTGAAATGAACGATGGCCTTGAGATACTTGGTCCGGCCCCGTTGCACGGAGTCCGCGTGCCGAGTTTTGGCGACCATCGCATTGCAATGGCGTTTGCCATAGCCGGTTTGTTTGCTGATGGCGAAACCGTTGTCCAGGAAGCCGAATGTATTCGCGAATCTTATCCCGGATTTGAAACAGTGCTTGAGGAGTTCACAAATCCAAAGCGGATGCAGATCAGCACCCCTGTGATCGGTTCACTTACTCCCGGGCCGGTCGAGGAAGGGGCATGAGTCGCTAAAATTGAGGCTATGGCGCAACGCCCCATATTTGAACACGCAACGTTCAACGCCCAACATCGAACGTGCACTTCAGATAGTTGAGCGTTGGGCATTGGACGTTTTCCCTCACTTTTGGCGTCGACGTTACGCACGGCACGCGTTGCATTCCTGCCTGTCCGCCGACTAAAGTGAAGGCCTTTCCAAATGCACGCCTCCAAGCTACGTTCTCATCGGGTAATCGCCATTGATGGCCCTGCGGCCTCCGGAAAAAGCAGTGTCGCGCAAGAACTCGCCCGACGCCTGGGATTTGTGTACGTTAACTCTGGCGCCATTTACCGAGCAATCACCTGGCACATCCTGCAAAAGAAAATTCACCCGGAAGAAAGCGATAGGATCGCTGGAGCCCTTCGGGCAGCCGACCTCACGTGCCGCCTGCAAGACAACGAGTCGCGCATTCTGATTGACGACGTGGATCCCGGTGAGCACTTGCGCGATGATTGTGTGAACAAGAGCGTTGCAGGCATCAGTCAGTTCCCTGTGGTCCGGCAGGTTGTTTCGACGAAACTGCACGACCAAGCACAAAGCCACGATCTGATTGTGGAAGGTCGGGATATTGGTTCGGTCGTTTTTCCCGACACGCCCTACAAGTTTTACATTGATGCTTCGCCTGAGGTGCGTCTCCAGCGTCGTGCCGCACAAGGAGAGCGCGACGAAATCGCGATTCGTGATCGTGCGGATTCTTTACGCCTTGTCTCACCGCTGGTTATCGCGAAAGACGCACATGTCATTGACACGTCACGTCTTACGATTCAGCAGGTGATCGACGCGATCATCGGCCTGCTCAAGAAAATGGGCCTGTCGATTTAGCGGTCCAAATGTTGAGTGAAAGCAACTCGGTAATTCGCTAATTCGTTTACTCGTTAATGAATTTCTATTACTGGATTGGTTATCACCTCAGCCGCCTTGTCGGCCGATTGTTTTTTCATTTTCGCGTCATTCACCGGGAGCGCATGCTTCAGAGTGGGCCCGTCATTCTCGCGATGAACCATCAGAGTTATCTTGATCCGCCGCTTGCCGGCACCACGTGTCATCGGGCCGTTTACTTTCTGGCGCGGCGAACATTGCTGGACGTGCCGCCGCTCGGCTGGCTTTTGCCGAAGCTCAATGTAATCCCTGTCAATCAAGAGGGCATCGACCGCAGCGCCCTAAAGGCTTTGATTCGTGTTCTAAACGCCGGAAACGCGGCCTTGGTCTTTCCGGAAGGCTCGCGCACCGTCGACGGCAGCTTGCAGCTAGCCGAGCCGGGATTAGGTCTCATCATTGCAAAAACACTGGCGCCGGTTGTGCCTATGCGAATCTTTGGCGCCCACGAAGCCCTGCCACGCGGTGGCGGTGGTTTGCACTTTGTCCCGATTACTATCGTCGTGGGAAAACCAATTTTCTTTACGGCTGCCGATCTAAATCCGCCAGGGAAGGATCTCTACAAGCGGTTAAGCCGGCGAGTCATGGACGCAATCGCGGCTTTGCGCTTGAACTGATACAGGCTATTGGCTTCGTCGAGTAAGGAAAACGAACAAGACTTCCTTGCGCACATGAAATCGATATTGATACTTCACGCGTGAATCCGCCGCAGCAACCTGCCGAAAAACTTCGATCACCTCAGGTCTCAAGGAGCGTCGTTGTACTGATGATCATCATCCTTGCATCACTCGCGCTGGTGGCCGTCTTTGCCAATATTCAGCGTCTTCGCCGCGGTCAGATTGAGACGGTCGTTGTGGTGCCGGCAAGTTCGACCACGCCGCAGCCGCGCTAACTTTCATTTGACTAGAAGCCGCCCCTCGGTTTGTTCGTCCGAAATTGACGGAAAGCCTTAAATACGACCCGTGATATGAAAAAACTCTTTACCCTCTCGATTCTCATTCCTCTGGCGATGGTTTGCTCCTGCCAAAAACAGGATGCGGCGGCCGAACAACAACTCGCTCAGCGAAAGATCGAGCTAGATACGCGCGAGAAAGCATTAGACGAACGAGAGAAGGCATTGTCCGAGAGGGAAAAAGCAATGGCGCGTGCGGCGTTGGTTCCAGCCGACGCTCAATTGCGAGCTCTGAAAAGGGATGGCTCTTCGAATGCTCGCACTTCTGCAACCGTCCCTCCCGGTTTAGCACCACCCGACACCTCGCAGGTCAAAGCTAGCAGGGAAAAGAGAATAGAAGAGCTGCGCGCCATAAGGCAGCGCAGACTGCAGGCAATACAGGAAATGCGATCCATGAGGCCACAACCCAATTCGGGTGCCGGTGCGCCTGTCGACACGAGCGCGTCTGGCAACACCAGTGGGCCTGCCGATACCAGCCCGTCCGCCAGCACTGGCGCGGAGGCGACTTCACCATCTCCGTCGTCTACGCCCCAGTAGATACGAACTGTTGACCAATCGGTTCAGCGCAAACTAGCCGGCGAATTTGCGCGCTGCGCCGTCAGTTCACGGGCGTATTGCAGCGTATCGATTGAATCGACATTCTTGTCTCGCCGGATTGCTTTGATTCTTGGGAAACGCAATGCCAGTCCACTGGCGTGGCGTGAGCTGGGCTGAATTGAATTGAAGGCGACCTCGAGGATCACGTCCGGTTTCACTTCGCGATACCGACCATGGTCTGCGATTGTGTTCTCCTTGAAATGCTTGGTCAGCTGTCCGATCTCTGTGTCGGTTAATCCGCTGTAAGCCTTACCAATCGGGAGGAGCTTACCAGTAGTTTCGTCGCGTACAGCAAATGTGTAATCGCTCAACACATTATTACGTTTGCCGTGCCCAAACTCGGCCCCCACGACCACGACATCCAGCGTCGCCAGTTCTTTCTTGAGTTTGAACCAAAACAGGCCGCGGTTACCGGGTAGATAGAAACTCTCCGGGTCTTTGATCATCAGCCCTTCATTCAAGCGCTGCCGTGCCTGTTTAAACGTTTGTTCGATCTCAGCAGCAGAATGTGCGGGCATGACCCTGGCAATTTGAAAATGCGAGGGCAATCGCACCTTACTCAGATGTCTTCGTCGTTCATGCAGCGGAGCCTTTAACAATGACCGGCCATTCAGCCAAAGAATATCGAAGATCACAAACGCGACTGGAACGTCTGCCGCCGCACGCGCGAACAAATCGTCGCCGTCGCTCCTTCGTCCCAGCCGCTTCTGCAGATCGAAGAAGGTGAGTTCGCGACCCTTCTCGAAAGCAATAATTTCGCCGTCGATGATCAGTTCCTCCTGGAAATTCCCGGCTTCATCCGCCAGCTCTGGGAATTGCTCCGTGATACGCCGCAAATCGCGAGAGAAGATCTCGACCTGTTGCGTACTGCGGTGCAACTGCGCGCGAATACCGTCGAACTTGTCCTCCAGATAAACGGTAGTCGGCGCAGATGACGCCCGTTCCCGGTCAGCCCTCGCAGCTTCGGCGAAGCGTTCCCACACCGCTTCGGCTGTGGGTTCAGGAGTCGCAAGCATGCATTTAATTGGACGAAAGGGTGACAGTTCCGCACGCGCCAGCTCGTTTCGCGATGCCAGCAGGGCGGTTTGACCAATGTCGCCTAACAACATGTTGGCCTCCCTTACCTGCTCGAGGGAAACGCCGAATGCTTTCGCGATCGCCTCCTCGACCAAACCCTCGCGCAATCCGATGCGAAGATCGCCAGTGAGAATCTTGACGACGTATTGACCTTCGCGCGCAGATAATTTTGAGAATTGATTTCGCAGCAGCTCGGCCTTGGCGATCGGGCCGCGTGCACGGTGGAGATTTTTGAACAAATCCTCCGATTCACGGATGGTGAGCGGTTGCGGTGTCGTTCTTCCTTCGAGAACTTCGAACGCGCTTTTGGCTGCATCGCCGTGGGTGCTCGCGACGCGATGAAACTCCGCGTCGCTGATTTTGGTCGCCGCTTGCAGCGCGCGGAAGATTGTGGCCCAGCCGATCTGCAGGGTCCTCGGATCGTTCTGGGCAAACGCTTTGCCAGTGAAGTAGGGTGTCACGATCGGAAGTTGCTCGCTCGTTAGGCCAAGCAGATAATCGGCAAGCAATCGAATTTTTGCCAGTTTGGCTGGAGTTGCAGCGATCGCTTCACCAAGATTCGCGAATGCGAGGAATTCGGATGGGGCAGGGCACTCGCCTCCCGTGCAGCGTTCAGAGTCCGATGCGCCAACGAAAGTGGCGCCAGAAACTTGTGCCAGCGTAAACTCCATCTGGTTTTCCTCGCTCAACGCCCACGCTTCGATGCCGCGTTCGCGCAAATCACGTGCAAACGAAGCCGCGAAACCGTGGAGCGTCAGCACGCGCCGCGGCCCTACGAGTTCAACATAGCGAAGCAGATCGTTGTAGTCAGCGTGATCGGAAAGTGCAAACGCCGCATCAACCTGATAGCGATAGATTGCGTTTGGATCGACGGCCCAGCCGCTGATCATCGCGACACGTTTGCGCCCAATCTTTTCCAGCATCTGCGAATGGTTCGCACTGGGTGGGCAGATCAGAACCTTTCCAGCAACATCGTTTGGGTTATAGCGAAAATATTTGCAAAATGATTGGCCAAACTGCTCATAAATTCGGGTCATCTGATAAACCGAACCGTGGAGCATTGGCGTTAACGCAGCTCCATCGAGCGAACAGAGGATCTCCTGCGCTTTGCCTAACGAATATCCAAGTAGCACGGGTACTCCACCGTCATCAATGGTTTCCCGGCAGAAAGCAATGATTTGTTCGATGACTTGTTCCACCGGCGGGAATCGATAGCGTGGCAGGCCGAATGTCGTCTCCATGATGAGTGTATCCGCCTTGCGCCACTCGGCTTGCTCCGCAGATTTCCCGGGACGCAGCTTAAAATCGCCGGTGTAAAGCAATGTCTCGTTGCCGGCAAAAAGGAAACATTGTGCCGATCCAAAAATATGCCCGGCCGGCAATAGCATAAGGTCGACTCCGTGCACAGTTCGTCTTTCCCCGAACGGCAGAATGTGCTCCGTGCGGTTGCCTGGCAGCCGACTTTGCATCAAGCGTGCTGTGCGCTGGGAAACAATAATTTCCTGGTGTGGTGCAATGTGGTCGCCATGCGCATGGGAAACAAAAGCGAATCGCTTTGCGTCCCACGGATCGAGCCATAAATCCTGATGGGGCAGATACACTCCGCGCGCATAACGAACTTCAATCATGAGGTCGAAATTACTTCCAGATTCGCGTGAGTTCCATAAAAGCGAAAGAACCTGGATGTGCGGTTGCTCGTTGACACCCCATTCAAAATCCGGCTTTATTAGGCGAGTGAGGCTTGTTTCTGCTCTCTTCGCTTTGAGCTCCTTAACTATCGCCGTCTCCAGTCAGGCTGCGCGTGAGCGCGTAGAACCAAGAATCGTGGAAAAAATCTCACCACTACCAGTGGCGTTAAGCAACGATTTCGAGTTTCGAAAAACGAAGCTCTTCTTCTTAAGCGATAAACCGCCAAAACCAGGGGAGGGCGCCCGGAAGACAACGAGCTCGCTTGGCGGAAAATCGAATAATTCCCCAGGCCAGAAAACCGCGACAATGCAGGACGCTCCGATTACCTTTGAGCGGCAGTATCGGCTCTTTGGAGCCGTAACGGCACTAGACCAACGTCAGCGTTTCGGCAATTACCTCGACTTCTATTGGCGGGCCAAGCGCCCTTCCGATGTCACAGTGCGTTTGGAATATCGCCAGGAGAAACTGCACGAGCACGTCCAGGCGCAGGAGATTTCATATCGAAATGCGCGCGGCACTCATAAGACCGAATTCAAGGTCATTGGAGATGACTATTTGGACGACGGTCGCGTAATCGCATGGCGGTGTCTGTTAATCGAAAACGGCCGGATCGTGGCGGAGAATCGCTCCTTTATGTGGGAGTAAGATCGAACGGCCCGTCTCATCCCTCAGCCAATGTTGCCTGACGCAGCCTGTCGTGCTCCGGATTCCGAAACATTTTCTGGGGTTTTCTTGAGTCTGACGAGCATTGACAGCATGGGGTCCGGGCTGGTATCTTTTAGGTAGTAATTGTGGATTCATCTATTCAAGTAGGGGTGAGCGGCCCAACCGTATGGGTGAAAGTGGAGGGGAAAGGTAGTTTCCTCAACAGCGGCAATCTCAAGGAGTTTGCGCGTAAGATGTTGGACCGCGGTTATCGCGAATTTGTAGTGGACCTTGCGGATTGCCCCATGATGGATTCCACATTCATGGGAACGATGGCCAGCGTGGCACTTCGATTAAAGGAGCTAGGACACGGACATCTTCATATCGTTCACTGTGGAAATCGCAGCCAGGATCTTCTCTCCGGGTTGGGCTTGGATCAGATATTTGATATTCGTGCTAACGGTGCCAGTCCCCCTGACTGCGGAGCCCTCGCGCGAACCCCTGCGGTCCGGTCGCCTACGGATAGGAAAAAGGAACAAACGGAGACGATGCTGGCGGCGCATGAGGCGCTTTGCGAGGCCGCGCCGGAAAATATCCTTCGCTTTAAAGACGTTCTCGATTTCTTAAGACAAGACCTTCATCACGAGACGCCTTCGAAGTAAGCTGGCCCTTGCATGATGTGGCCGACTCTTCTTCTCGGACTGCTTGTTGCGTCTGTCGCCGGATGGACTATTACCGCGTGGTTTCAGATACGGCGGATTCGAAGGTTGGAGCGCTCCCATGAAGAAATTCAGGTCGAGGAAACGCTTGTCTTCGATTTTTTGCATGGCCTCGGCGAAGCTTTCCGGGAGACCATTCGGCCTCAGGAATTGCACCGGCTCATCGTCGAAGGCGCAACGCGTATTCTGGACGCGCACGGCGGCGCGCTTTACGTGACCGATCGAACAGGCGGGAAACTTACTCCAACGTTTATCTCCAAAGGCTGTCCACCGCTGGTGGATGTTCCCCCAAATATCTTGCAAGAAGCGGCGGCCGCTCCCATCGCACTCGAGAGCTTTTTACGATTGCATACCATCGGCCCGGGTGACGGGATCATCGGAAGAGTCTGGCAGACCGGACAGTCCGTTTGCTTGACTGAGTTTTCAGAGACCCCGGAGCTAGCAAAATTGCGTGGCAGCGCTTTTGGCAGTGCGTCGATCATGGCTGCGTCACTTCGGTATGGAAACCAGGACTTGGGCGTTCTGGCGCTCGCGCAGGGCCCAATGGGCCAACCTTTTTCGCAGGGGGACTTTGTCGTTTTTAAATCAATCGCCGAACAATCCGCTTTTGCGCTCTACAACGCCATTATTTATTCCATGGCGAACGAGAAGAAGCGACTCGATCATGATCTCGAGATTGCGCGGGATATTCAGCGTATCCTGCTTCCATCCGAAGCTCCGGCCATTAACGGATTTCAAATTAGCGGGATTAATGCGCCTGCCCGCCAGGTGAGTGGCGATTACTTCGATTACATTCAGGTCGACGAAGAACGGCTCGGTGTAGCCATCGCAGATGTGTCAGGCAAAGGCGTGCCCGCATCGCTTATCATGGCGATCTGCCGCAGCGTCTTACGCGCCGAGGCGGCTCGCAATCCTTCTCCAGCCGATGTTCTGCGAAAGGTGAACCGCCAGCTCTACCCCGATATTAAGGAAGATATGTTCATCAGCATGGCGTATCTGATCCTAAATCACCAACGCGACGGGGTGGTCACCCTCGCGCGCGCCGGACACGATGCTCCATTGCTTTACAAGCGTCAGTCAGAAATGGTTACGCCAATAAAATCTCCCGGAATGGTCGTCGGCATTGACAGTGGAAACGTGTTCGATAGGCTAACGACTGACTTCGCTGTCTCGCTCGAACGCGACGATTGCCTCGTTCTCTACACTGACGGCGTAACCGAAACGCTCAACGCGGAGGGAGACGAGTTTGGCGTCGAGCGCATGATGCAGTCGCTCCGTGCCAGCGCGAGCAACGGGGCACAAGCAATTGTAAGGAAAATCATCGAGGACGTTCGCGACTTTACCGGTTCGGTTCCTCAAAACGACGACATCACCTTGATTGCCATTCGTAAAACATGAAAAAAATTCCTGTTACTGGACAAGACAAACAAATGAAACAATCGGCCTCTTCAGGTTCGATCCCTTCATCTATTGCGCCCGGCGCCGATGCCGCGCAAAGCGAAGGGGAGGATCCGATGGGTGGATTGCAAGCCGATCTCCACCGGTTTCGCGACCTCGCGTTGAGAAGTCAGGCCGACTTCGAAAATTACAAAAAACGCTCTGCGCGCGAAAAGGATGAGGCGATCAAATATGCCAACAGCTCCCTACTGGAGCGCTTGGTGGGAATTATTGACAACTTTGAGCTTGGTCTCGCGGCGGCAAAAGAGCAGGGCGCGGACTCTCCCATCTATTCCGGAATGGTTCTCGTCCAAAAACAACTTAGCGATTTGCTCGCTGAAAGTGGACTCCAACCAGTCGAGGCTGAAGGGAAAACGTTCGACCCGAACGTGCACGAAGCAATCGCTCATGAGCCGAGTGATCAATTTCCCGAAGGAATTGTCGTGCGCCAGACCCGGCGCGGTTACCGATTAAAGGACCGTTTGCTGCGGCCTGCGAAAGTGGTTGTTTCCAGTGGCCCGGCAAAGTAGCTCTGGAACTCTTCCTGCTCGTGCTCTCAATCTGGCTCT
Source organism: Candidatus Udaeobacter sp. (assembly GCA_035317225.1). Classification (GTDB taxonomy): domain Bacteria; phylum Verrucomicrobiota; class Verrucomicrobiia; order Chthoniobacterales; family UBA10450; genus Udaeobacter. Next base: position 33,865 of record DATHHK010000176.1, read on the forward strand.
ATGTCGATTTATCGACCAGGGGAATGAGAATGAGGAAGAGTAGGATTTAGAAAATGGCTACTGAGAAACGCGATTACTATGAAGTGCTGGGCGTTGAACGAAGCGCCACCGATGAGGAGGTTAAACGCGCCTATCGCAAATTGGCGGTCAAGTTTCATCCAGATAAGAACCCGGACGACTCGCACGCCGAGGAAAAGTTCAAGGAGTTAGGCGAAGCGTACGATGTCTTGATCGATTCCAATAAGCGCGCCGCCTACGATCGCTTTGGCCACGCGGCGTTTGCACCGGGCGGCGCTGGTTTTGGCGACGGCGGTTTCCACGATCCGTTCGAGATTTTCCGGGAAGTTTTTGGCGGCGGCGGATTCGGAGGCGGAATTTTCGAGACATTCTTTGGGGGCGGCGAAAGTGCAGAAGATCGTAGGCGCGGCTCCGATTTGCGTTACGACATGCAGATCAAGCTTGAGGAGGCAGCTTTTGGCGCCGAGAAAGAGATCGAGATCGCGAAACTCGACACCTGCGACAAATGCAAGGGGACCGGGGCGGAGCCAGGCTCGCGCACGATTACGTGTTCTACCTGTGGCGGTCGTGGACAAGTGATTAGTTCCCGCGGATTTTTTCACGTTTCGCAGACCTGTCCTCGCTGCCGCGGTGCTGGCGAAGTCATTGAGAAACCGTGTCAGAAATGCCGGGGCGAAGGGCGCGTGGAAAAATTGAGCCGTGTTAAACTGAAAATACCGGCTGGAATCAGGGAGGGTTCGCGGTTGCGCTCGTTAGGCAACGGTGAGGCGGGCACTCGCGGCGGGCCTCCGGGCGATCTTTATGTGGTCATACACATTAAGGAGCACAAGATTTTTCAGCGCGAAGGCGATGATTTGTATTGTGAAGTACCGATCCCTTTTTCCGTTGCCACCTTGGGGGGTGAGATTGACGTGCCCACGCTTGAGGGCGGGGCGCATCTGAAAGTGCCCTCCGGCACGCAAAGCGGACAAATATTTAAACTGCGCGGCAAAGGGATTACAAACGCCAACGGGCGCGGGCATGGCGAATTGTTCGCGCGCCTAATAGTCGAAGTGCCATCGCGCTTGAATGCGGAACAACGTCGCAAGCTTGAGGAATTCGCAGCGCTTTGTGGTGACGAAAACACGCCCTTGCGCAAGAGTTTTTTCGAACGGGCGAAGGAATTTTTCAAATAGGGCCCTGGTCTCTCCGTGTTTCATCATGCCGTTAAACTGATCGAGTGCCCACGTGACGCCTGGCAGGGCCTGAAGCGACAAATCCCAACGGAACTTAAGGCGCGTTACCTTCGTGCTTTGATTGCTGCAGGATTTAAGCACATCGATGCAGTAAGCTTTGTTTCTCCCAAAGCTGTTCCACAGATGGCCGATAGCGAGAAGGTCCTCGAGCAACTTGAGGTGCCGGACGATGTTGAAATGATCGGTATCGTGGTAAACGACAAGGGAGCCGACCGTGCAATCGCAACGGGAGCTGTTACCACTCTGGGCTATCCTTGTTCGATTTCTGCGACATTCCTGCGCAAAAATCAAAACCAGACAACTGAAGACTCTTACAAAGCGGTGGAATCGATTAAGACGAGAGCTGAAGCCGCTGGGCTGGCCATGGTCGTTTATATTTCGATGGCGTTCGGAAATCCGTACGGCGATCCGTGGAATGAGAACGAGTTGCGCCAAACGGTAGGGAGACTGGCCGCGCTTGGTATCCGATCAATCTCTCTGGCTGACACCGTCGGCATTGCCGGCCCTGATCTGATTCGTCGTGTGGTACAATCGATCACGAACCAGTATGCCGATTACGATATTGGCGTTCATCTTCACAGCGCGCCAGGAGAAGCGGCGACCAAAGTGCTCGCTGCTTACGATGCAGGGTGTCGGCGAATTGATTCGGTCATCGGTGGTCTTGGTGGATGCCCCTTCGCGCAGGACGCGCTAGTTGGAAACATTCCCACCGAGAGCGTAATCTCAGCTCTTCAAGAGCGCGGGATAGAGCTGCCGATAAGCCAATCGCTGACGGATGTGCTGGCGATGAATTCGCTCATCGCCTCCGAATACCAGTAGGGAAATCAGGTTGCTTGTCTCTTTGTCCTATTAGTCCTACAGGTCACATGCATCGCTTTTACATTTCGCCGGAGAATTGGAACACTGGTGCACTCGGGTTAGCTGGGGCGGAAGCACACCACGCACGCGACGTTCTGCGCATGAGGGTGGGGGAGAAACTTGTGATCTTCAACGGACGCGGACGCGAAATCACTGCGGAAATCGTCGATCTTGGCAACGACGAAATTGGATTGAGAAAATTGCACGAAGCGGAAACGCCACCGCTGCAATGCCGAATCGTTCTGGGACAGGCAATCCCTAAAGGGAAAAACATGGACCTGATCGTGCAAAAGGCGGTCGAGATCGGCGCCGCCGAAATTGCGCCGATCATTTCCGATCGCACGATTGTGCAGGTCGATTCCGAAACCGCGGCACAAAAACAGTCGAAATGGCAGCAAATCGCAGTTGAGGCGGCCAAACAATGCGGCCAGAACTGGGTGCCGCACGTACATGCGCCGAGAAAACTTTCAGAATTGTTTTCTGTAACGTCGAATGAATCATTCGATCTACAACTGATCGGATCGCTCCAACCTGGCGCGCGGCACCTAAAGGAAATTCTCGCAGATTATTCGGGTGAGCATCAACATGGTGCTCGCAGTGTCTTGATGCTTGTTGGACCCGAAGGCGATTTCACGCCCGCGGAACTTGCGCTCGCGCGTCGTCACGGCTGCCAGCCAATTACGCTCGGTCCAATCATCCTGCGAGTGGAAACCGCAGCAATCTATTGCCTGAGCATTCTCTCCTACGAATTGCTGATCTAGCAACGAGTCGAAGTTGAGAAGGATCCCGAAAACTTTTGTAGCAGGCAACGTTGGTGCCGGCTCGCCAACTATGCTCTGCCTGGCCGGGATTCGATCCCGGTTAGACGTGCTCGCGTGGCGCCTAGTTGGCTATGGCTGTTTCAACAGGGGACTCACTGGGAGGGGAAGGCGTTGCTGCACCCTGATCTGGCGGCGCTGCATGAATCGAAACAATCGTGAATTGAGCTGAGTCATGTTCTGTGTTTAGAGAAATGGTCTCGCCGATTTCATGACCAAGTAGCGCCTGTCCAATGGCGGTTTGGTAAGAGATAATGTGTCGGTCGGGATCGCCATCCCACGCGCCTAAAATCGTGTAAGTTTCCTCCTTGTCAGTCTCCACTTCGCGCAGCGTGACAATTGTGCCAATGGAAACACGCGACGTATCGACGTTTTCAAACGATGTACCGCGCGCGTTGTGCAGCATTTGTTCCAGCTCGGTTTTTCGTCGCATCAGCACGCTTTGCATCTGCTTCGCCGCTTTAAATTCAAAATTTTCGCTCAGATCGCCATAAGACCTGGCGAGCGCGATTTCTCTGGTGTTCTCTGGAATCTTTGTCTTTACCACCTCTTCGTATTCGGTCTTGCGTCTTTCCAGGCTGCTCCAGGAAACGATTAGCGACGCGGTCTCTCCCTGGGTCTGCGCGCCTGTGATCATGCTTTCCAGTTCTGGATACACTTTGACGAGTCGGGCGAGAAGTGAGCGTTTCGTCAGCTCATCGAACAGATGGCTAAGTTGTAGCCGCCGCATCCAATCGCGCGCGGTAGCGACGTCGCTTTTCCTGAAGATGTCCCCAAGCAGTTGCCGATCTTCGACCAATGTGCGGTACAACTTGCCGGTTCGGCCAGCAGTACTGTGTTGTTCGCGCTCCAGCGCCGCAAAAATTGCGCCAAGCAATTCCTGCGTCACCAGTTCGCTCCATTGCTCCCGCTCGCTACAAAGCCAGGCAAGCATCTCGCTCGTGGCTGAATGTTCGCGGATGCTCCGCTCCAGCATCGTCCGAAGCTCGTCATGTTTTCCGGCTTCGCTCAAGATGCGGGGAATTTGGGCGACCATCCGGCCGTGACTCTGTTGCATCAAATCCAAACCACGTTCTGTCCAGAGCGGACCAAGCGCGGTCGGCAACGCTTGCAAGATTCGTTTCTCTTTTGCCGCCGGTAATTTCGCCAGGACCGAGATCAGGCGCTTGTCTTCCTCGAGAATCAGTGTCGAAAGGGTCAAACCGATGTGCGTTGTGTGCAACGATGGGACGCGCCCAATCAAATCGTCTCGCGCGATGATGAGCTCGAACGCGAACTCCGGGTGCATTTTCTGATTGCGCGCCGTCATATTCTCGATCGTCGTGATGATCGGCTGAAGTTGTTTTTCGGATTCCCTGAATTGGTCGCAGGATTTTATGATCTGCTCGAGCGCTGCGATTTGCGCCTTTGGTTGCCGTGCCTTGTTGAAAGCATCGAGCAATTCGTCAGCCTGCGACACGCCTTCGCCGCGAATTTGAATGGGTTCGGTCTTTTTTGCAGGGACAGAAAAAACGCCGCTTGCCTTGAGCGCCTTCTTGGTTGACTCCCACCAGCGTTTCCATTCCGTCTCAGTGAAAACATCACCCACAAGCCATTCACTGATCTGCTGCGCCGTGGCTTTACCGTCCAAGCTTTCAAGAATATTGCGTACCAGGTCAGCTGGATTCTCTCTTGCCAAATTTTTGATCGACGCAAGGCCGGTCACTTTGCGTACGAGGAAGTGCTCTGGCGCGAGCGGCGTGACATTCTCCGCCGCGTACTCGGCCTGCATCGGATGCGACTTTTTCTCTGCAAAATCAATTACGATCTGGTTGAGCAGCAGATTCCATTCGCTCACGCGACCGAATCCCCAGCTTTTATGCAAACAAAATGTGCCCGGCTTTAGTTGTTCGAGTTGCTGCGCGGCGCGGGAAGTGAGTTTGCCGGCTTCGACCAGTTTTTCCAATTCGGTATCCATCAATGAGGCTAATGAACGCAATATGACCTATAAGTCGCATGGGGCGGGCGCGCAATTTACGTTTGCTGTGTGCCTCGGTGCGTGAAAGTCTCCCCGCCGTGACGACGAGTATCTGGTTTTGGATCGCCTTTCACATTGGCGTGTTCATTGCGATTGGGATCGACCTCTTCACGTTCCATCAGCGCGGCCGGGAATTAAGCATGACTGCTGCCGCGCGACGCAGCGTGCTGTGGGTAATCGTGTCACTTGGATTTAACGCGCTGGTGTGGCGCATCAAAGGACCACATCACGGGCTGGATTTTTTCACCGGCTACCTCATCGAGTACTCGCTGAGCATGGATAACATTTTTGTTTTCGTCCTCATTTTTGCGCACTTTCGCGTTCCGCCAAAGGCGCAACATCGCGTCCTTGTCTGGGGAATAATCGGGGCACTGGTCATGCGTGGCACGATGATCTTGGGCGGCATCGCCCTAGTGCAACGCTTTCATTTCATTCTTTATCTCTTCGGTCTCTTCCTTTTGATCACGGCGGCGCAGATGTTCTTTGGAAAACGTCCAGCGCACGATTTCGCCGAGGGTTGGGTGTTGCGGATGTGTCGTCGGATCCTTCCGATTACGCGCGAATTTCATGACGAGGACTTCAAGGTGCACGTGGATGGGCGGTGGATGTTGACCCCGCTCGCTCTAACCATGATCGTGATTGAGGTCACAGACTTGATTTTTGCGGTCGATTCGATTCCTGCGATCTTCGCTATCACGCGTGACCCGTTCATTGTTTATACATCTAATATTTGCGCGATTCTCGGCTTGCGGTCGCTCTACTTCCTGCTCGCCGGTTTGATGGACCGATTTATTTACTTGAGAACCGGCCTCGCTCTCGTGCTGGGTTTCGTCGGCCTCAAGATGATTCTCGTGGATTATTTTCCGCTGCCGCGTGCTCTCTCTCTCGGAGTCATAGCCCTCATTCTTGGAGTTACAATTGCAGTTTCGATGATCAGGACAAAGAATGCTACTGCAGTCGAAGACCGAAAATAAGTATTGCCTTCGTCATCGACGATTTGGTTAACTGAGTCTGAACCCGTAATATGAAAAGGCTTACTGCCATTTCGTTGATGCTCGGACTAGTGGGAACGGTTTTGGGCGATATCCAGGATCCCCCTGCGAACGACTACGGGCCGACCCGCAAGCTTGGTCGCGGTTTATCGAATTTCTTTATCGCTCCTGCGGAGGTTTTCGTGACCGTAACCACTGTCAACACTTACGACGGAAATTCCGCGGCGGCCGGCTATGGTGTCGTACGCGGCGTAGGTCGCTCTGGCGCGCGGCATATCGCCGGTTTGATTGAGATGCTGACGTTTCCTTTTCCGATATGGCGTGACAGCTACTATCCTATGTTACCTCCAGATATTCCGTACATTCACGCTGGCTATTCGGAATTTCCGCCCGAGCTCGGCAACGAATCCAAATATCCTTACGTGCGGGATTACTGAGGCGGCATAAGGCCGTCTCATTGCCAGACTCAGCCGCTCAGGCGAAACAGGCGCTACTTTGGGCCTCGCCTATCAGCGGGATCGCAGATCCTTAATTAATTCCAACACCTCTTCGCGGATCGCAAAAAGCTCGATTCGATAGTATGCAAACCGCAGTGCAGGCAGAAAGTCCTTCCCTCTCGCAGCCTCCGCGGCTGCGATCGTGTTGTTCAAAATCTCCAGAATCCGCTTGAGCCATGCGATCACCATGCCCGGTTCAAAAAAATCTTCGCCGCGTGCAACTCCGCCCAAAGCGCCGGCAAGCTTTGCACTAAGGGTCATGAAAGCGCTGACAAAATCGACAACCTGCTCATCTTCTTCCTCCTGAAAGCGTTCTCTTGCTCTTAATTCATCGAGGAGGCCATGCGACGCATCATGGGCGCGTTTCTCGATGGGGTGCAAGATGTGGCCGCGCTCGTCGCGCACCCAATCAATTCCTTCACGTATTGGATCGGGCGGTGGCAATTCATAATCCTCAATGTCGTCCTCGGACCCATCTTTCTCTTCCTGGTCCACTTTCACTTCCAAATCCTCGTCTTCGCTCTCCTTCTTGCTTTCTTTTTCGTCGTCCTGCTGATCGAGCGCCTCCTCGAGCCACGACCATCCCAGCTCACGGGCAATGATCCGTTCGCTGTCGGGATGGTCGGCGTATTTCTCCAGTAACCGTCCGTATTTTTCTGTTAATGCATCGCTTTCGCGGAGAAATTGCTCATAGCGAACTTCGTCCCATTCTTGCGTTTCGCCGTCCCGGGTGATCGCAACAGCAAACGGGGTTTCTTTTTCATCGATACGGCGGTCGCGCTCGGCAATTTCTTCTTTTGCATAACGCCATGCTGGCTCGGAGATTTGCAGACGATAATCGGCGCTTTCAATGACCACCCTCCCGCTCCGCTCGCTGAACCATTCCAGATAGACCGCGTTTGCCATGTATTCGGGCGGCGTCTCGCCGCGGCGGGACATCGCGATTGCTTCGTCAATTGGAACGTCGAACACGCGCACTTTTCGCGCGCCCGTCATATCGCCGGCAGGGCCCCGCTGCTGAGGAGCGGGCGGTTTCGTCGCCATTGGGATGGGATCGGGATTTTGAAAGGTCAACTCGCAGCCGGCGAGGTCAGGCGCACAATCGCCAGTCAGTTCCAGAACCAACGGCTCGTCGATTCCGGCCAGCCAAATCTCACCGGACACCTGGCCGCGGGTGCGGTTGTCGATCTTGCCGCGTAAAACATGTTCGTGAAGTCGCCAGGCCATGATGAGAATGACGAAGCACGAATGACGAATCACGAAGGAATGTCAAAATCAGATTCAATTGGCATTTCTGATTCGCTCGGTTGAAATCTTTGATATGCGCGTTGTCGATTTGAAAATTGAAGACATCGCTTTTGGCGGGAAAGGAGTCGGACGCGAGCAAGGGAAGGCTATCTTCGTTCCATACACGATCGAGGACGAACTGGTTTCCGCTGAGATCGTGCGCGAGAAAAAGCAGTTCGCCGAGGCGGAATTGGTGGAAGTTAGGAAAAGCTCCCCGCATCGCGTCACACCGGGGTGCCCGTATTTTGGCCAATGCGGCGGATGCGCCTACCAGCACATAGGCTACGAACACCAGCTGGCGATTAAATGGCGGCAGGTGCGCGACGTTCTTCAGCGAATCGGCAAGCTTAAAGATATTCCTCTGCGACCGATCATCCCGTCGCCGAAACCGTACGGATATCGCAACCGCATCACGGTTCATGCGCAGGATGGCGTGATTGGATTTTTTCGGCGCGATTCACATCGCTTGATCGACGTCGAGCGGTGCCCGATTTCGCGCGACGACGTAAATCGCGAGTTGATAGACCTGCGGGGACGAAATCCGCGCGATGGACATTACACCTTGCGCACCTCCTCCAGTCGGCGCGTCTTTTCTCAAACCAATGACGAGGTTGCAGATGCCTTGCGCGACTTGATCGTCAATCTTGTTTCGCCGAATCAGGATCTCCTGATCGACGCCTATTGCGGTGCCGGATTCTTCGCCAAAGCTTTGCTCGACAACTTTGAGCGCGTAGTCGGAATCGATTGGGACAGGTTCGCTATCGCCGCCGCAAACGAAAGTGCCACCGAAAAAGAAACCTATATTGGCGGCGACGTCGAAGAAGAACTAGCCAGGCGAGAGCAATCTCCATTTATCGAGAGTGATCTGCAGCGGCTGGGAAACCCTCATTCCTTAACGCTTATTATCGATCCTCCCGCGATTGGGTTGTCGAAAAACGTGCGCCACGCGATTCTCGATCTCGCGCCAACAACGCTGATTTACGTTTCCTGCAATCCGGCCACGCTGGCGCGGGATTTAAAGGAACTGCACCAGAAATTCACGCTCAATTCGGTTACCCCTCTCGACATGTTTCCACAGACGGCTGAGATCGAAGCCGTGGCACATCTTCAGCCATAGCCGGGGAGATCGTTTTTCAAGCGTTAATAGTTTTTTAACGTATTTGGCACGCAGTTTAACTAACGCTGCCGCTCGAATTTCGCTCATCGT
>DATHHK010000177.1:0-11945 GCA_035317225.1 Candidatus Udaeobacter sp.
ACCCGCCGGTTGGGACTCTGCTCTTCAATTGATCCGTTCGGCGACGCTCGGAATTTCGCCGAACCGAAACCACGCGTTTCGATTTGCGCCGGATTGATACGCATTGCCTCTACCAAATAGCGCTTCACGCTGTCCGCGCGGCGCTGACTTAGATCGAGATTGTATTCATATGTGCCGAATGAATCCGTGTAACCTTCGACCGAAAATGTCGCCTTCGGATTGCGCTGGATAAGGGTGCCCAGTTTTTGCAGTTGAGTGATGGCGCTCGCTTGCAGCACGTCGCTGTCATATTGGAAGAGCTGATCATCCGGCAGTCGCAATTTGGTACCGGAACCGAGCGGACCTTTTTGCGCGAGTAGTTGATCCAAATCGCTGAAGCCCGGGGTGCGCCCCTTATTTGGTCCAGCGCTGTCACCGGGCATCTTGCTGGTAAAGGTATTAGGACGCTTGATCGTGGTACTGGTAGCCAGCTCTGTTCCACTAAGCGCAGGCTGTGGACGGCCTGACTGCGAATTATTGTTCAGCAGCGATTGTTCGTGCAGCGCGTTTGGATCGCTGGCGAGACTTTGCGCAGTCGAACGCTCAATTTCGGTTAGCACAGAATTTACTTCTGGCTGGTCTACTTTGGGTTGATCAGGCAAAACGTCTCGCATGTCATCCGGAAGCGCCGCGGTGGCTTGAATATCCTGCAGTAGCTTGTCGAACGATTTCTTTTCGTCCGGCAACTGCACATCAGTGCTGTCGGGGTTCGGTTTCGCGGCTGGATTTGTCTGATCGGCACTGCTCTTGCCGAGGTCCGACGCGTTGATGCTCCTGACCTTAAACGTGGGTGTCTGTTCATTTTGAGCAACGAAGGTTTCCACCGATTGAAAACGCGTCCGGTAAAAGTAAGCGCAGAGGGCGAGGTGTAATCCCAGTGAAACGATCAATCCAAACCAGAGCCAGCTGCGCTGTTTACTGCCCGTGAGCAGTCCTTCGGTCTCGAACCGGTCGAAATCGTCGTAATCGGAAACTCTCATTGCCGTTGCAACATATCACATTTGAATAGGCGAGCCACACCGTGATCCGAATGACAAAAGGAGAAATTTGCCGAGTTAAAAGTTACAAAGTTAAGAGGCTACAAGGCTGATCATCTCTGAACAGCACCGCTTATGGGTTGTCACTTTCTTGACCTTTAAGTTTTCAACCGTTCCGGGTTTGCTCGATAAAGGCGCTTGCAGCACGCCGGATTTCATCTGCGACGCGCGCCTCGGGCGAAACAAATTTCGGTGTGAACCACGGAAAGAATCCGATCAAATCGTGCGTGACCAGAATTTGTCCGTCGCAATGCTTGCCGGATCCGATACCAATCGTTGGAATGCCGATTGCCTTTGTGATCTGCTTTGCAATTTCCGCGACCACAATCTCGAGCACGATAGAAAACGCACCGGCTTCTTCTACGGCGCGTGCGTCGGCAACCAGTGCTTCTGCTTCAGGCTGAGTACGACCCTTGATCCGGTAGCCGCCTTCCTCGCGCACATTTTGGGGTAGCATGCCGATGTGCCCCATGAACGGGATGCCTGCCCTGGTGATTGCTTCGATTTGCGCGACTTGGCTCAGGCCGCCTTCGAGCTTCACTGCTTGCGCGCCAACATCGACAAACTTCCTGGCCGTCTCCACGGCTTGTTTGGGTGTGTCGTAAGTGTGGATCGGCATGTCCGCCACGAGTAACGCCCGCTTAACTCCGCGAGCTACCGCGCGGGTGTGATGCAGCATTTCGTCAATCGTTACACCAGTCGTATCCTGACAACCTAGCACTACCATGCCTAACGAGTCGCCCACCAGGATGATGTCGATGCCGCTTTCGTCGAGCAAACGCCCCGTCGGATAATCGTAAGCCGTTAACGCGGTGATCTTTTCGCCGCGTTGCTTCATTTGGCGAAAATCTTTCATCGGATTCTCCCAAGATCACGCGCTGGCATAGGAACGCAAGCCATCCCAAAAGCGGCGGAGAATCGCTGCACTCCAGACGCAAGCGACAATCGTAGGCAAACAATGACTGATACGTTTTGAAGGGCGCCGGCGTTCTGGCGCTTTTGGATTCTCTGGAAGGTCCTGTCTCACCACGTGTTCATCAAGCGAACCACGTCTCCAGATTCATCAGATGCCGCGAGCAATTGTCGGATAGTTTTTCTCTGGTTAGGCAAAATCAGGTCCGGCTGGATGTCGGTCAGCGGCTGGAGGACAAATTTTCTCAAGTGCATCCGCGGGTGCGGCAATTGCAGTCGTTCGTTGTCGATCTGGCGATCGCCGCAGTACAGGAGATCGATGTCTATTGTACGCGAGACGTTTTTCTGATGATCGCGCTTCCGGCCTAATGACTCCTCAATTCGAGCCAGTTGTTCAAGCAGCTGCCTAGGATCGCCGTCGTAGTCAAATTCGACGACTGCGTTTAAAAATTTTGACGCGTCCCGTTCGCAATCGACCGGGTCGGTCTCGTAAATCCCCGAAGAGAGGATGGGCGGGTGGACCTCATCAAGCTGGATGATCTGTCGTCGCGCTGCCTGCAGATTCTCGAGCCGATCCCCGAGATTCGATCCGAGGGCGACGGCAGTTCTCATCCTTGCGTGACGGCAGTCTCTGACCGCCGACAAAAATTGCAGGGCGTCTGTGCCAGTCCCCAAACCATTAGAGATTCACCGAAATCCCACACAGAGTCACAGTCCGAGCACATCCTGCATCGAGTAAAGTCCCGCCGGCTGGTCGATAACCCATTTCGCCGCTCGCAAGGCGCCTCGCGCAAAAATTTCGCGGCTCGCCGCGCGATGCGTGAGTTCAAGACGCTCGCTCGGTCCGCTAAAAATGATCGTATGTTCACCAACGACATCGCCTTCGCGAATCGATCGAGTCGGAATTTCGCTCTGCATTTTCCGAGCCGCTTTCAAAACCTCAGCAAGTGTTTTGGCTGTCCCGCTGGGCGCATCCTTTTTCATCTTGTGATGCGTTTCGATAATCTCGGCGTCAAAATCGCCGCCGAGCTGTTCGGCAGCTTTGCGCGTCAGCCAGAAGAGTACATTGACTCCGATGCTAAAATTGGATGCAAACACGATCGGCACTGATCGCGCAGTCTCTTCAATGATTCTGCGTTGCTCTTGAGAGTGACCGGTCGTTCCAATGACCAATGGCTTACTGTACTCCAGGGCAACGCGACAGATTTCAGCGGTGGTGTCGGCTTGGCTAAAATCGATAGCCACATCGCAATTTTTTATTGGCGGTTCGAGCGAATCGCCAAGGTCGCATCGCGCGGCGATGTCGATGTTCGGATCGCCATCCGCTAGAGCATTGATTGTTTTTCCCATGCGCCCAGCCGCGCCAATCAGCAACACGCGGATTCTAGAGTTCTTCATCTGCGAAAGCCTTCACTCCGCACGGTCAGGACTGAAATGAGTCGAAATCCGAAAATCATTTCTCCCGCTCGAAAGCCTCAAGCGTCCGACGCAACTGCGCCTGATTTGCGTCGCTCATTTCGCATAACGGCAAACGCACTTCGCCGGACATCGCCCCACGCCAGCCAAGCGCTGTCTTTACCGGCACCGGATTCGGCTCAATGAACAGATCCTTGAAGATCGGAAACATCTTACGGTGCAGATTGAAGGCTAACTTTGCATCGCCGCATTCATAAGCTCGGACAAGCGCACAAACTTCACCTGGAAACAAATTCGAGGCGACACTAACGACCCCAACTGCGCCGACGGACATAAACGGCAGCGTCAGTGAATCGTCACCGCTTAAAATCGTAAACGAATCAGGCAAACGCGCGCGCAACTCACTGATACGCTCGACACTCCCACTGGCTTCCTTGATTGAAACAATATTCCCGCATTCCTGGGCCAGGCGCGTCACGGTATCGGGCGCAATATCCACCCCGCATCGGCCAGGGATGTTATAGAGCACGATGGGTAACGATGTGGCTGCGGCGATCGCTTTAAAATGATGAAACAAACCTTCCTGGCTCGGTTTGTTATAATATGGCGCGACGAGAAGCGCACCGTCAGCGCCGAGTTTCTCGGCCATCTTCGTATCGGCTACCGCATGCTGCGTAGCGTTGGAACCAGTGCCGGCGAGAACCAGGCACCGTTTTTTCGCAGTTACGATCGACACGCGAATGAGCTCCTGGCGTTCCTCGTGTGACAGTGTCGGCGTTTCGCCCGTCGTGCCGACAGCAACTATTCCGCTGATCCCGGCAGCGATTTGGTTTTCGATCAGTTTCTCAAAAGCGGCAACATCAATCTCGCCATTGCGAAATGGTGTGACTAACGCCGTGAATGTACCGCGGAACATATTTGCGAATTGTAGAAGGGGCTTAGGCAATTGTCATGTCGAGCCCTTCGACTTCGCTCGGAATGACCAGGCACCCAGGTATTGCGGTCAAACCTCGATCGTTCCTTCAAACACAAACTCGGCCGGGCCGGTAAGCGTAACGTTGCGAAACTGCTTATCGATCTTTTCAAATCCGACCCGCAATTCGTCCCCACCCCGAGCAATTACATCAATCGGACCGTTCATGTTTTCAGTGGCGGCAAAGATAAGCGCACTGGCGACCACGCCGGTGCCGCACGCGAGCGTTTCATCCTCTACCCCTCGTTCGTAAGTGCGGACAGCGATCTTATCGGCTCCGCGTTTCTCAATGAAGTTCACGTTTGCGCCCTTTGGTGAAAACATTTCGTGATGGCGAAGGGCTGAGCCGTCTCGCGACACATCGACATCGCCGACTTGTGAGACTGGAACAACGACATGCGGCACGCCGCTATTTACAAAATGAATGATCTTTTTCTCAGCGCCAATTTGAAGAGGAACACTCAACCGCAAATCGGTCGGCTCAGTCATTTGCAGAGTGACGAGGTCTCCAGCCAACTCGGCCGAAATGACGCCAGCTGGAGTTTCAAAGGAAAGTTTGCCATGGCCGCCTGCCACCTGATTTGCAAAACGCGCGAAGCAGCGCGCGCCATTCCCGCACATTTCCGCTTCTCCTCCATCTGCATTAAAGTAGCGCATTCGGAAATCGGCGTGGTCCGACGGGTTTTCCAACAATAAAATTCCGTCCGCTCCGATACCGCGGTGGCGATCACAAAGGCGCGCGATTTGAGTGTGATTTAAATGGATGTCCCCTGCCCTGTTATCGATCAGGATGAAATCGTTTCCCGCGCCATCCATTTTTGTGAAACGCAGCATATTCCCGTTTAGCATACGTCCGCTGGCAAAGCCAACACCGTCATCATCGCGGCGGCTCCGAAGTTGTCATGTCAAGCCGGCGCCATTGCCAGATCGGCTTTTGATGATTACTTATTCCGCCGTGAAGGGATTGGCGACCTGGGTTTTTATTGCGATGGCTGGACTCACGGCGCACGTCTCGTTCGCGGGCGATTACAACAGTGTGGTCCTTGAGCAGATCAAACAGATGCCTCAGGGCGGCCGTTATTCCGTCTCGCATTTCGCAAAGATCCGTCTCCAATCTTCGGCACATTTTGAGTCCGGCAAATTTTTCATTCTCCCTTCGCAGGCCTCGCCGAGTTTCTGCTCGGGCGCAACGTATCTGGTATTCATCAGGACGATCGAGGTTTTGCGCACGCGTGGTCAACTGCGTCTCGACTATTCCACGTTAGAACGGTTGATCATCCGCGATCAACATGACGGCGAAGGCATATGGGGTCGCTGGAATGCAAATGGCCCCGGCACGGCCCGCCTTTTTAATGAGCTGCAGCTTGGACAAAACTTCGATAATTTCGACCGGGCGAAGCCGGGTGACTTCATGAAAATTTTCTGGTCCCGGCAAGTGGGTAGAAACGAGCACGGACATTCAACGATTTTCCTCGGTACGGAGAATCGTCCGGACGGCCAGTATGTCCGTTACTGGTCGAGCAACGTTCCATCTGGCTACGGCGAAAAAAGCGTTCCGCGAAGCAAGATCGCTTACGCTATTTTTTCGCGTCTTTCGACGCCTGCCAATCTCGCGCGGATCAACAGCGCCCCATTCGTAGACACATATTTGGCGTCTCTCCTTCGAACTCGCTCCAGCATCGCGGAAGCCAGCGCAAAGTGTGGCTTGTGATCAGGGCAAACATCGCCAGACCCAACAGGTTGCGTTGAGCCATCAAGGTAAGGGAGAACGCTCGCAAAAGCCTGCCGCAAATGGTGCTTGCCTTGATACGGGCCGGTCTCTAAAACGAAGCGATGATGATCGAAACCTTAAAACGTCATTGGTGGGTCCCAGTGATAAGGGGTATCGCTGCAATTGTTTTTGGCGTGATCGCATTCACGCATCCCGTTATGGCTATCGCAACACTCGTGCTGTTTTTTGGAGCGTGGGTGCTGATCGACGGCATATTTCGTATATTCGGCGCGATTAAACATCGCGGCTCCGACTCGGATTGGGCTTGGCAGCTCGTTATCGGACTTATTGGGATTATCGTGGGACTTCTGACATTCCATGCCCCCCAGGTCACGGCGCTGGCCCTGGTTATTTATATCGCAGCCTGGGCGCTTATGATTGGTGCGTCCGAAATTGTGATGGCAGTCAAACTGCGCCACGAAATAAAGGGCGAATGGTTGCTGATTCTGATGGGGCTTGCATCAATCGTTTTCGCCGTGTTGCTCCTATGGAATCCCGTCGCTGGCGCCGCCGCAGTGATTTGGCTCATCGCATGGTACGCAGTTGTCCTCGGCATCCTTGCAATCTTTTTTGGTTTCCGTCTGAAAACACTGCGGCCTTTGTAGCTTCAGCTCAGAGCCTTAAGAATCCTCTGCGGACGGGAAAGAAGCGCGGGCCTGGTGTGCCATGCATATCATACGACCTTCCGCGCCTCGTACGACGATTAAACTGCGGCGCTGGAACATGAGTCCTCCAATTTTATGCGTCGAATTCCTGCAGAGGGGAGTCCCCCGCTTGCTAATTACTTATGAAAAATCCTTCTACTCCCAGAACGCGACGAGCAAACGGATCGCGCGTTGACGGCGACCAGCTCGACAGCAAACAACTCCTGACAGCCTTGGTGGCATTGAGGCGCGGAGACTTTTCCGCTCATCTGCCGGATCACTGGACAGGTGTGGCCGGGAAGATCGCGGACACCTTCAACGACGTGATCCGGATCAATCAGCGCCTGACGACGGAGTTGGCGCGCATTAGCCGGGTAGTCGGAAAGGACGGCCGAATCAGACAGAGAGCATCGCTGGGGCAGGTCTCCGGCGCTTGGGCCGAGGCATTGGGCTCGGTCAACAATCTTGTTGAGGATCTGGCGCAACCTACGACCGAAATGGCGCGCGTGATTGGGGCTGTCGCGAGAGGAGATTTATCCCACAACATGGCGATTGAAATCGAGGGTCGGACGCTGGAAGGCGACTTTTTGCGCACAGCAAAAATTGTAAACACGATGGTCAGCCAGCTCAGCGCCTTCGCATCCGAGGTTACTCGCGTTGCTCGCGAGGTAGGCACGGAAGGCAAACTGGGGGGACAGGCCAACGTGAAAGGCGTTGCAGGCACGTGGAAAGACCTGACAGAGAACGTTAACCTGATGGCCGGTAATCTGACCGATCAGGTCCGCAACATCGCCACCGTGACCACAGCAGTTGCGACCGGCGATCTGACCAAGAAAATCACGGTTGATGTTAAGGGCGAGTTTCTCGAGTTAAAGGACACCATCAATGTGATGGTCGATCAACTTCGTTCATTTGCCTCGGAAGTAACGCGCGTGGCTCGGGAGGTAGGTTCTGAGGGAATTCTCGGGGGAGAAGCTCGCGTCGAAGGGGTATCCGGAACTTGGAAGGATCTGACGGATTCGGTCAATTTCATGGCGCGCAATCTCACCGAACAGGTGCGCAACATTGCCGCAGTGACCACGGCTGTCGCAAAGGGAGATTTGTCCAAGAAAATCACCGTCAACGTAAAAGGCGAAATCCTCGAATTAAAAAACACAGTCAATACAATGGTCGATCAACTCGGCTCGTTTGCCGCGGAAGTGACCCGGGTTGCACGCGAGGTGGGCACGGATGGGAAACTCGGTGGCCAGGCGGACGTGCGAGGCGTCGCAGGCACGTGGAAGGATTTGACCGAGAGCGTCAATTTCATGGCCGGGAATCTGACTGCACAGGTGCGCAATATTGCCGAGGTGACCACGGCCGTCGCCAGCGGCGATTTGTCGAAGAAAATCACCGTGGACGTTCGCGGTGAGATTTTGGAACTTAAATATACCATCAATACGATGGTCGATCAGCTGCGTTTGTTTGCATCCGAAGTCACGCGTGTGTCCCGCGAAGTTGGCAGCGAAGGAAAACTCGGTGGACAAGCAGATGTGCGGGGCGTTGCGGGCACGTGGAAAGACCTGACCAACAACGTCAACACGATGGCTGCGAATCTAACCGCGCAGGTGCGTAACATCGCAGAGGTCACTACGGCGGTTGCTCGCGGCGATCTGTCGAAAAAAGTCACCGTCGATGTAAAGGGTGAAATTCTCGAATTGAAAAACACTGTAAACACGATGGTGGACCAGCTGAACTCCTTTGCTTCAGAGGTCACGCGAGTCGCGCGCGAAGTCGGTACGGAAGGCGAACTGGGAGGACAGGCGACCGTCACAGGCGTGGCCGGCACGTGGAAAGACTTGACTGACAGCGTGAACTTCATGGCTCGCAACCTAACGAATCAAGTTCGTGGCATCGCAAAAGTCGTGACTGCAGTGGCAAAGGGAGACCTAAACCGGAAACTCCTTGTAGAAGCAAAGGGTGAAATTGGCGAACTGGCGGACACAATTAATAACATGATCGATACGCTCGCGATATTTGCCGATCAGGTCACCACTGTCGCGCGCGAGGTCGGAATCGAGGGGAAACTGGGCGGACAGGCCAATGTGCCCGGCGCTGCAGGGACATGGCACGATTTGACCGACAATGTGAACCGGTTGGCAGCAAATCTAACAACTCAACTTCGCGCCATCGCTGACGTTGCCACCGCTGTTACGAAAGGCGACCTAACGCGTTCGATTCAGGTGGGGGCGCAAGGCGAGGTCGCGGCCGTCAAAGACAACATCAACGAAATGATTCGCAATTTGAAAGACACAACATTGCAGAACAAGGAACAAGACTGGCTTAAAACCAATCTCGCCAACTTCACCCGAATGCTACAAGGCCAGCGAGACCTGTTGACGGTTACCAAACTGACCTTGTCGGAGCTCGCTCCGGTGGTTCCGGCTCAACAGGGAGTTTTCTACATCATGGACAAGTCGGGCCGAGAACCGGAACTCAAGCTGCTAGCGAGCTACGCTTGCCACGAACGGAGCGGGATGAAGACCTCTTTCAAGCTGGGCGAAAGCCTCGTGGGACAAGCGGCGCTGGAAAAACAACGGATTCTCATCACCGATGCCCCAAGCGATTACATAAAGATAAGTTCCGCTCTGGGTGCGGCCCGCCCGATGAACATCGCGGTCCTGCCGATTTTATTCGAGGGCGAGGTAAAAGGAGTCATGGAGCTTTCGTCGTTGGAGCGCTTCAACTCGACGCACCAGGCATTTCTCGACCAATTAACGGAAAGCATCGGCATCGTGCTTAACACAATCGAGGCAAACACGCGGACAGAGGATCTGCTAAAGCAATCGCAGTCGCTCGCTATAGAGCTTCAAAATCGCCAGGAAGAGTTACAGAAAACGAACCTGGAATTGGCCGAAAAGGCGCGTTCCAATCTGGCGAAGGATCAATTTCTTGCCATGCTCAGCCACGAGTTACGCACGCCTCTTACGCCGGTTCTGGCCTCCGCCCTCGCGTTGGAGAGTGAGCCGGCATTGCCCCCGCGCATTCACGAATCGCTGCAAATGATCCGGCGCAACGTGGAATTGGAGGCGCGGCTAATTGATGACCTGCTCGATTTAACGCGTATTGACCGCGGCAAGGTGCAGCTCAATTTTGAAGTCGTCGACGCTCATAGCCTCCTCCAGAATGCTCTCGAGATTTGTCAGCCTGAAATCGATCGCAAGCATCTGACCTGTTCTGTCAATCTGAGCGCACGGAAAGTCCATTTGCGAGCGGACCCGGCGCGATTACAACAAATCTTTTGGAACCTGATAAATAACGCCGTGAAATTTACACCAAGCGAGGGGCAGATTTTCATTTCCACGAGCAACGAATCGCAGGGACACCTCCATGTTGGGGTCGCAGATAGCGGATTGGGAATTGAGCCGGAATCACTCCCAAAAATTTTCGATGCCTTTGAACAAGGCGGCCGCACACAGCTGGGCGGGCTGGGTCTGGGTTTGGCGATCAGCAAGGCGCTTGTGGAAGCCCACAACGGAACAATCACCGCACAAAGCGCGGGTCGAAACAAAGGCTCCAGATTTACACTCGTTTTTCCAACGTGCGAAACAGCGGCAGCTCAAATTGCTCCTGCTGTTTCCCCCAGGAAACCGGAACGCCAGGGTGTGCGGATTCTTCTTGTCGAAGATCACGAAGACACGAACCGATCGTTGACGAACCTGCTTCGGCGGCGCGGCTATCAAGTGCAATCAGCCCTGAATTTTCAGTCAGCTCTCGATCTAAGCTCGAAGGTACAATTTGATGTGCTCATCAGCGATTTGGCGTTGCCCGATGGCAGCGGCATCGATTTGGTGCAGAAACTGCAATCTACACGCCCGGTTATCGGGATTGCTCTCACAGGCTTCGGTATGGAGGATGACATTCGCAAGGGTCGCGAGGCAGGATTCCATCATCATCTCGTCAAGCCGATTGATCTTAACAGGCTCGATTTGCTGATTCAAGAGAGCGCGAACAGTCTGCCACCGCCTACTTGAAGTTGTTCGCTGCGAATTATTGCCTCGTTGTCGACTGCGCCGGAGTGAAGCGCTCGAGGCATGACGCCTCTTTTACAAGCGTTCGCATCCGCTTGTTCGACGAAGCTGATCGATGACAATCATTGGCGGCAGCACTGGCGAGTTTAAACAACCGTAAGAACTGCCTTGCTCTATGGCGTGAATGCATACACCACAGTACGCACGGCTCTTCGTGTGCCCTTGACCACACTGTGGCCGACATTCTTGGCGGTGTGCACCGTACTCTTTGCCACGTTTTTCGCTGTTCTCACAGGCCCGGCCTCAACCGTGCCAATGGAAATGGCGATGGCAAGAATGATCGAAAACAACGCTTTCATAGTACTAAATTATTCGTTTCTGCCGGCCCGAATGGGCCTGCCCGACCTGTAGCGTGAATTAGAGGTTGAAAAAAGTAAGCCCAAGGTGTGGCGGCCCCGAAAACTTTCAGGGCTGGGCCCGCCAGGATTCGAACCTGGGACCAAGGGATTATGAGTCCCCTGCTCTAACCGCTGAGCTACAGGCCCATCTGCCTATGAACAATAGCGTTTCTTGTATGGCGCGAAAGTCGCTCATTGACTTTATGTTGACATTCCCAACCTGTTTGAGCATATTTTCGAACCCATGAAACGACCAAAGCTTCAAGTGCATGAATATCGCCATTCTAAGACGCATCCGTATTATCTCGATCTCCGAGCCTTCGGGCAAGGACGGAAGTTTTTCAAGACGAAGGCAGAAGCCGAAGCGGAACGTCTTCGGCAGATCACAACCCTGGCCCGACACGGGCGCGAGGCGGTAGGACTGCCCCCGGCTGAACTCTCTTCAATCGTTCAGGCTCTCAAGAAACTCGCCAAACACGGCAAGACGATCGACGACGCAGCCACCTTCTACCTCGATTACTTGGAACGAATCCGCAGATGCAACGTGACCGTCGCTGAGCTTGCCCCTGAAGTGGTCGAAGCGAAGCGTAAGGATGGCCGCGCTCCGATGTACGTTGTGGACCTGAAAAAGCGTCTCGCGCGTTTCTGTGATGACTTTGGTAAACGCCCAATTGCCGGGATCACCGTTGAAGAATTAGACGACTGGTTGCGAGGCTTGGATTGCAGCCCGAAAACGCGAATGAAC
>DATHHK010000178.1:0-9069 GCA_035317225.1 Candidatus Udaeobacter sp.
CTCGTTTAACGGCGGCACCAAGGAAGATGGAACGACTCCATGGGATGCCGACGACGTCGGCACCGGGAGAGTTGATCTGACCAAGGCTGCCCTCGCTGGATTGGTGATGGATGAGACCACGCAACATTTCATCGACGCGAACCCGAATACCGGCGGCGATCCCAAGACCTTGAACGTCCCATCGGTCCGCAACATGGAGTGCACGCCGAACTGCACCTTCACGCGCACCGTGCGAAACACGCTCACCACCGCCACAAGTTGGACAGCAACGGGTACGGCGATTACTCCGGGGTTCACGGTGGAAGTTTCGCCATCGAGCTTCAGCTTTACCGGCGGTCTCGGCGAGACCCAGGAACTTACCATCACAGCTACGCCGGAAACCAACCTGACTTCCGCCGTCGCATTCGGTGAAGTGGTGCTGGCTGTTGATGCCAATGGACCGAATGGCATCGCCATCCCCAATGAACGCATTACTGTCGCGATCGAGGGTTCGAACGGCGGCGGCGGCACCCCAACGCCGACGCCGACGCCAACGCCAGGCGGAAGCTGCCCACCGACCATTACGGAGTCTACGAGTCAGGCGATTGTGGATGGCAACTCGGTGTCCTGCGGCGGTGGCAGTTTGGAGAACCATTACTGGCGCGCTTTTGATATGAATACCTTCACTGGGGGCCAGGCGTATAACATCACGTCCGTCGAGTTCGGGATCGAAAGTGCCATCAGCGGCTTAGGTTCGGGACAGCCGCTAACTGTTAATCTCTACGCTAACCACGGCTCAGCATTCCCTGGAGGCGACTGGCAGTCGAACCTGATCGCCACGTCAGGCCAACTGACTATACCGGACCAGACCGACAGCATCTTCAATGTGCCAATAACTGTGACGGTGCCCGCTGGGACGCTCGAGCTGATCATGGAAGTGACGACACCTGATGGAACGGCTACTGGCGACATCTTCTTTGTCGGTTCCAATCCAGATCCGGAGACCAGGACGAGCTACATCAGCGCAATAGGTTGCGGCACGCCGGATCCCGTGCCTGTGGGAGACATTGGCTTCCCGGACTCGCACTGGGTGTATAACGTAAATGGCACTTGCCCGGGTGGAAGCCCCACGCCGACACCTAGTGTAACGCCGAGTGCAACACCTACAGTTACTCCGAGCGTGACGCCGAGCGTGACGCCAAGTGTTACTCCGAGTGCCACGCCAAGAGTAACGCCGAGGCCGCGGCCCACGCCACACCCGCGTCCGACGCCATAGATGACGATTTCTCCGCGAAGTCATTAGTGAAACCTGAATGGTGACTGGAGCCGGGGTCGGGTAACACCGACCCCGGCTCTACGTTTCATAGTCCGGATCGCAGCGCCACTCGCGCCTCTGGGCTGATTCGCCGGCGACCCTTTGGTTATCCGGAATTCTTCCGGAGTTTGGATTTCAAATCCTCACCGTCGAAAGACGGAGTATCCGATTTGAAATGCCGTCGTGAGCAGCAGCACCGCGCCCAATGGGACAAGGAAGATGGCAATACCCGGATCGTCTTTGAAATGCCATAGACCGGCGAGCAGAAAGCCGACAGGTAGCAGCACTACGGCCGCACGCAGTCCAAGCGATGTTACTCGTCCTATTCCAATCAGATCAAGCCTGGCACAGATTGCCGCCGCGATCAGCACCAGGTTAAGCAATGTTCCGTGAGCGTGCGCGAGGCGAAACATCTCGCGACGGACCGAATCATCCAGCAAGGCTGGGGAACGAAATCCGATCAAGCCTTCAATTAAAAGCCCAAAGACAATCCATGCTGCCAGGGAAATCCAGCCCTGGCAGATCATCCCCGCGCATTGAGATGGTTGAGAACTCGATCGCATTTTTCTCATCTGCTATCGACTATTAACGATCTACAATCAGCGATTGTTTCTTACTCGCCAACTTCGACGTCGACTTCCACGCGGTTGGCACCGAGGCGCTCGCGAGCTTCTTTTGCGGCGCGTAATTGTTCGGGCATGAAGAACGGATACCAGGCTTGGAGCGTAGCATTGCGCTTTTCTGAGCCAGCCAGATAGTCCGGCTTGGGCATGGCCGGATACCCGGCTGCGAGCGCGTTTGCGGCGAAATATCGCACAATCGGATATCGGTCCTGCATCGCTTCCAACAGCAACGGCGCAGTCGCATCGTTCGCGGGCATCATTGCAGCGGCAGCAAGCCCTCGCATGACTGCGTCGCCCGCGAACAATGCCCGCTGTCCTTCCGCCTCATCAAAATGCTTATCCCCTGCTTTACTCTCGATAAACGCATTCGGCCAGAGACGCTGGGACGCAGCGATTGCGCGATTTACAGACCAGTCCAGATGACATTGATTGCAGGCATTCGGTTTGCCGAAGCGAACCGTTTCGTCTGGACGCGGGATCGTAATATCATGCGTCCGGTGCGCTGACATCACTCCATAAACGATTGACGGCATGTGGCAACTGTAGCAAAGACTTCCGCTCGATTCGGCCGGATGTTTCGTGTGCTCGACCAGTTGCACCGGTGTTGTAAATTGCTGATGACACTGAGTGCACGCGGCATTGGTTTTCATTTTCTCTGTCAATTGGCCCCTTGGATCCCCGCCGTGCATCTCATGACACGAGATGCAGGTGATTCGTTGACCGGGCTTGCCTGCGCGAAAGCACTTCGAGCGCGTCATTCCCTGATATTCGTACGCTGTCAGGCGCGGTGACCCATCCTGCCAGAAGCGAGAGGCAAAACTGAAGGAGCCGATCTTGTCTTCCCGCTGCACTGGCCGATAAAACTCGAGCAGATTCTTTCCAGGGTCATACGGATCGCCATCGCTCATCATTGTGTGGATTCGATCGCGTGGCTCCGGGAGACGTTGTCCATGGCAATGTCCGCATACCATTGCGGAGCGGTCGGAATTCAATTTGGCTGGATTCGTCACATCAAGAGATGGAGCCACTGGATCTTTCAGATGCCAGCGGTAGCGCGTCACTGGTGAAAGCGCGTGTTGGGCATGCTCCCCGGCCGGGCCGTGACACGCGCCGCATGCGATGCCTAATTCGGCTACCTCTGTGTTCCACGATCTGTCAGTCCAATCCAGGTTTGGCTGGGCCTTGACGTTGTGACAAAAAACGCAGTTAGAATTCCATTCGGTGAGATGTTGCCTGTAATCGCTTCCGTCGGGGTAAAAGAACGACCCGTTCAGATGCATCCAGCGGTGCTGGACAAGATCGTACGCGATCGGAAGGCGCGCCCATTGATCGCCATTTTTGGTCAGATACTGCTGGATGCGGCGGGAACCGACGGTGCGTCCGATTTCGAGTTGTTGCTTTTTGCCATCTACTCCGGTCAATTTCATCCAGTAGCGTCCATTCTCACGAACCATTTCGGCACGAACCCCCTGATAAGTGATTGTGTTGTCGCGCTCAAAATCGCCAAGGACACTTTTCGGATTTGCGTCCTGGGTCATTGTGCGATGAAAAGTCGCGTGCCAGGTCGCGTAATTTCCCTCGTGGCATTTCCGGCAATCGTTTGATTCAAGGTAGCCGGCATCGACCCGGCCCGCGCGGATGCCGGCGTAATCAGGAGTAGCCAGATGTATCGTCGCGGCGACCAACGCGACGGCAAGCAAAGCAAAGCCACACGTTGTGACGGCAGACGAAGATTGGGGCGTAATCATTGCCAATAAATTCTGTCAGTCAGTCGCGACTCATGAAGAGATTTTGATTCTTCTGGTCCATTGGTAACAGTTTTGGGTGTCTGCCTCGTCGGGTTCGAAGGCTATCATCTTCATTACAATGTTGTAATAATAAAGCGGACGTCGTCCAAGCTGAGGTAACAAGATCCCGCCGGAAAATTTATCTTGCCAATGATTACACTTCTGTAATGATAGCTCTATACCTGCAGGGCTGATAGCCCCGAAACCCTTCGGGGTTGCTGAAGTGGAGAAGCCGCAGTCCGGTGGAGCGGACTGCGGCTACACTTTTATGGCATGTACACGGTTTGTTTAGCCGTGCGTTAAGACGAAATCGCGCCCGCGGAGCGTCTCCACCCCTCAATTTTTCAGTGACGCTTCGAACACGTGGCGACAGCAAGAATTCACCCAAAATGGCGTAAGCAAGTCTTCGCAGAACTGCCTAAAAATTTTTCTTGCCAATGATTGCAATTCTGTAATGATCGGCGCCAATTCAAATCTTAACCTCTATTTCAGCCATGATTAACACCCATTTTTTCCGGCGAAATTTGCCGCAATACGTGCTTTTGATTGTGTCGGCCTGTTTTGTCAGCCCGGCCTTTAATCAGCGGGCCCTTGCCCAGGCGACAACAGAACAATCGATTGTAGTTACAGGCGAAGAAGTGCCGAGTGCTTACGGCGCGCCACCAGGGCTTTCGCGTAGCCGCTTCTCCAACACAGTAAATGCCTACGTATTGCCGCCATGGGCATTTTTCTTCGGCGAACTTTTTGAGGGCCAGGGGTTCCGCCATGGACCGCCGGATTATCTGTTCACTCAAGAGATCGAAATGGGTTTGCCGTATCGCTTTAACATAGCGGCGGAATCACAGTTCGAACGATTTAACGGTGGTGGCGGCGCGCAGACAGTGAGTCTGGAAGCCCGATGGGCTCTTGCTGACTGGAACAAGATTCCACTCAATCCAACCCTTTTCGCAGAATATAAATTCGGTGTCGGGACCATTCGACACGAAGAAGTTCCACCTCCCCCGGGAGGAGGCGGAGAAGCGGAGGAGGAGGAAGAGGGCGGCCCGCCTAAAGTTCCCGATGCTTACGAAGTTCGGTTGCTGCTCGCCCAGGATTTTGGCGAGCGCGTCGAGTGGGCCATGAACTGGTTCTTCGAAAAAGAGAACACAGGCGACCGTGGGCGCGAGTGGGGATTTTCTCAGGCGGCCATGGTGCCGTTTCTGTTGCCTAACGAACGTCTGAAAGTCGGCATAGAAATGGAATACAAGAATGTCACCACTAAAGACACACGCGGCGACGCCGTGAACAGTTTCGTCCTCGGTCCAACCGTTGCGTGGAAACCGACCCCGCAAACTCGCCTGGACATCTCACCTTTGTTTGGTTGCACGCACGATTCGCCAGTGGCTGATGTCTTTGTTGCTTTTTCCTGGCTCTTCGGTGGCGAACGCGCCGAAGCTGAGGCGCCTGTGTCCTCACGGTTCCGTTACCTCAGCAAGGTTTCTCGCGCCGACAAAGATGCAGATAAAGAAATGAAGCAGGTGGCACCGCCATGTCCCGAATGGTATGGCGATCGCGAATGGAATTTGAATCTCTGGGGCACCTATGCATTCACCAACACCGAGTTCGCTCCTAATCCTTCGTTGGTGGACATCGTGCAAAGTACCAGTGAAGGCGGTGCCGTGCTTGGCACCTACGATCATTACATTGGAGGAGATCACGCGTGGGGCGGCGGAGGTGACGTTAAGTATTTTTTCTGTCGCTATATTGGTCTCGGTGTTGAAGGATTTGCTCTGGACGCCAGCAAGCCCGGTTTCGATATCTTCGAGGATCCGACGATTCCAATTTTTGTTCACCGAAGAATCAATCACGATCACACCATCGGCTCTGTTTTAGGGACCCTTACCTTCCGCTATCCGATTCCCTGCACGCGTTTCTCACCCTACGCATGGGCGGGCGTTGGCGCGATTTTTGGCGGCGGCGAACGGGATATCGTTCACACACAGGGGCCGCCGGACGCGTTCGCTGTCCATGCGCAGACGGACCACTTCGGTAGTGAAACCAAGGTGCTCGGCCAATTCGGAGCCGGGCTCGAAATCCGATTCGCGCGACATGTCGGTTGGACTAACGACTTAAGCTTCGGCGTAATCGATGGGACGCAAAATAATTTCGGAATGGTCCGCAGCGGCCTGAACTTCGCCTTCTAGTTGACGATCGCTGCAAAAAGGCGTCTTGGCCCAGCGCTTCCAAAACATCTTCAGGGTTGACAGCTCCGAAGCATTCGGAGTTGCTGAAGTGGAAAAGCCGCAGCCCGGTGGAGCGGGCTGTGGCTACACTTTTTTATTTGAGGCGATTGTGTCAAGCGCCTTGGTTATTGAGATTCGGCGTCTGTCACAAACGCTGCTACAACGACTAGCATTTCTTGACCTCATTTCATCGCACCGATAGTTTCATTTCGGAAAGGAGATTGTCGGTGAGCACCGAGGTGTCGATCGAATACTGCGTCGTTTGAAACTACACGCCGAAGGCCGTCAGTTTGGCGACCCAAATTCTTGAGCTCGGCGAGCGCATCAAGTCGCTCACGCTAATTCCCTCGAGCGGCGGCGCTTTCGAGATTCGCGCCAATGGCAAATTGCTCCATTCCAAGCTCGACACCGGCGATTGGCCGGATTTCGACGCCGTTGTCACGGCAATCAAGAAAGCAAAATAAGCTTTCCGCATTCCGCATTCCGCATTCCACAATCTGGAGAGTGAAGGGTGCCTGGTGGTCCTCGCGGTCTTCAAAACCGTTGTCGGTTCCGCATACCCGGGACCGAGGTAGGTTCGATTCCTATCCTCTCCGCCTAATTTCTGTAGCCGCCTCACTGTGTCGAGGCGCACACAGAACTCGGCAATGCATCGCGACACCGCGCCGTAACTGCAGATTTCACAAAGGAGGTGATTCCACATGCCCCGTGAGCAAGTCCGAAGACTGACTTCGCTTTCATCCTGCGCCGGGTGAGCTTCCAAATTGAGCCAACAGGCCCTGCGACAAGTTTTGCCGCAGCTTCCGCTTTCCCTGGACCCAAAAGTTATGGTGAACTCGACCACGTTCGACGATGCCGGTGTTTATCGCCTGGATCGCCACCGCGCCCTTGTACAAACCGTAGATTTTTTTACACCGATTGTGGACGATCCTTTTTCCTACGGACAAATCGCGGCCGCCAACTCGCTCTCGGATATCTTTGCAATGGGCGGGCGTCCCTTGACCGCGCTAAATATTGTTGGCTTCCCTCCTGACCTGGTTCGGCCAAGAGTGATTGCTGCGATTTTGCGCGGCGGCCTCGCCAAAGCGGCCGAAGTGGGCTGCGCCATCATCGGCGGTCACTCCATTCGCAATCCGGAGCCAATTTACGGACTGGCGGTCACCGGAATGATCGATGTTCGCCGTCTGACAACAAACGCAAATGCGCGCCCCGGCGATCTGCTGGTGTTGACCAAGCCGCTGGGCACAGGCATCGCCACCACTGCGATCAAGCGTGGAGTTGCATCGCGCACATTACAGAAAACGGTTATCGCGCTGATGTCGAAAGTAAACACGGTAGGCGCCGAACTGGCCGAGCTTCGCCTGGTGCGCGCAGCAACCGACATAACCGGCTACGGATTGATGGGCCATTTGGTTTCACTGTCCCGGGCCAGTGGCGTCTCTGCTGAAGTCGATTCGAGCGCAGTGCCTATGATTGCCGAGGAGATCGCCGATTTAATCGAACAAGCCTGTATTCCCGGAGGGAGCCGCGAAAATCTGATCGCCACAACCGTAGCTGTCGATTGGGGAAGCACGGATGATTCGCGACGAATTCTCCTGACCGACGCGCAAACCAGCGGCGGATTACTGCTCTGTGTGCCCGCGGCAAAACTCGAGAAAGTGCTTGGAATTTTGCGGCAAAGGCGAACCTCTTGCGCTGCTGTCATCGGAACAATTGTTGCCCATCGGCGTCGTGGCCCATTGATATGCGTGAAAGGATGAAACCGCGCTCGCGCCGGGAAATTCCTGCCGTCAATAAGGTTCTTGATGCGCTGGGCGAATATGACCTCGCCACGGCGAGCAAGCTGCCGCGCCCACTGGTTGTCGATGTGGTCCGACGGGAACTGTCGAAGATACGGAGCAGCAGGGAGATCCAAGAATTTGATTCGACAGTCGAAGACCTCCGTCGTTCGCTTGAGCTGTTTCGCGCCAGCCGGCTGCAACAGGTCATCAACGGAACTGGGATTGTAATTCATACAAATTTCGGTCGTGCGCCGATCGCACCCGAAGCCATCCGCGCTCTCACCGAAATCGGCTCAGGCTATTCTAATCTCGAATACGATCTTGCAACTGGTGAACGCGGCCATCGTGGCGCGTATATCGAGAATGCGCTAGCACTGCTTTGCGGAGCTGAAGCCGCTACGGTAGTCAACAATTGCGCGGCAGCTCTTGTTCTGATCGTTCACCATCTTGCGGCAAAGGATGGTAGGGGGCGACCACAGCCTGCCCGCCGCGGTACAAGCGCGCCCTCGAAAAACGAAATCATCATTTCGCGCGGCGAGCTCGTTCAAATCGGGGGCGGTTTTCGAATTGGCGAGATAATCGAAGCCACGGGCGCCCTATTGCGTGAGGTCGGCGCCACTAACAAAACAACACTCGATGATTACAGGCGCGCGATTGGTCCCAGGAGCGCAATGATTCTGAAAGTTCATCGCAGCAATTTTTTTATGAGCGGTTTTGTCGAGTCGCCGCCCGCAGCATCCATTGCGGCGCTCGCGCGAAAAAAGCGGATCCCTTTTGTTGAAGATTTGGGCAGCGGTGCGGTTGTGCCGACCGAGCAATTTGGGATCGCCGAGCACGAACCCACACCCTCGGAAGCATTGAAAGCCGGATCGGATCTCGTGTGCTTTAGCGGCGACAAGCTTTTTGGCGGACCGCAGGCGGGCATCATCGTCGGGAAGAAGCGATTCGTAGCCGCCTTGAAACGCGACCCTCTATTTCGCGCTTTGCGTTGTGACAAGCTGTGTTTCGCCGCGCTGCACGCGACGATCGATCTTCACCTTAATCAAAGGGCGGCAGAAATTCCGGCGATTAAGATGTTACAAGCCACCCAAGACGAGTTGCGCAATCGAGCCGTAGCGATGAAGGACCGTTTGAGTGACTTGCCGTTCCAGATCGCGATTGGCCGCAGCACAGGAAGAGCCGGCGGTGGCACATTGCCCAAATCAATGACGTCATCTATTACGATTGAAATCCTGCCGAAAAATTGTTCGCCAGTGGAGTTCGCCGCTCGTTTGCGCAGCGCAACGCCGCCAATCGTCGGTTATATCTCCAATGATCGTTTAAAACTCGACATGCGCACAATATTCCCGCACCAGGATAGTC
>DATHHK010000179.1:0-3838 GCA_035317225.1 Candidatus Udaeobacter sp.
CCTTTCTTCTCACGATGAGCGACCATCTTTTCGACGCTGCCGTCGTCGATCGTCTGCTCGATTCTTTCGATTCCGATTTCCTTAACATCGGGGTAGACCAGAAGCTCGATTCCATCTTCGATTTGGAAGACGCGATGAAAGTCCGAACACGAGGAAACAGAGTCACTGACATCGGGAAAAAACTAAGCAATTACGATGCCATTGATATCGGGCTGTTTGTTTGCCCACTCGAAATCTTCGACTATTTCGAACGAGCGAAGTCCCACAGTGGCAGAAACGACTGCAGCCTGGCTGATGGAGTTCGATTGATGGCTAGCAACGATAAAGTCCGTGCCATCGATATCGGCGATGGTTGGTGGCAGGACGTGGATACTCCCAGCATGCTGCGGCACGCGGAACGAAAAATGAGCGCCGGCTACGAGTTAAATCCGGGTTGAGTCCGCCAGTTATCGAGCTGGCTCGTAGAGCGCGCACACCCGAGTGTGCAGGTCGCGTGGCAAGGCTTGTACTGGTAAAACTGCTCGCGTAAATCGGTACGCGTGTAATCCATCAAACTCTTGGACCAAACGCTTCTAGTCTGGGAACACCAATTGACCTTTCCATATTCATCAACGTAAAGGTATCGGCTTCCAGCTCGACATTTGAATGGTGCAGAGCCGTCGCGCACCAATCGTTTTCGGTAAGTCGAAAAATCTACAAGAGTCTTTGGCAGCTGGCCGAGGATCTTCTCAAATATCTTAGCTTCCTCACTGCCCAGCTTCAACTGACCTTCATTATCGTGAATAAGCAGAACGCGTGGGACAAAGCCCATTTGCCTGGCAAAAGCGAGCACCTCTTCAGCCTCTCGTGGCGGGCACGCGCCGAGAACACCGCTAACAATCACTCGAAAACGGGCATACTCACGCAGCCATTGAAGGCGTTTCTTTAAGTTAGCCAGCACCTTCTGTGTTGTGTCGTTGGCCTGGACTCCATCAATAGAAATCTGCATTTCCTGAAGTCCTGCCTCATTGAGCGCTTCGATTAACTCGGGCCGCAAGAAAAAGCCGTTGGAAATCATACCCGTGCGGAAGAAACCGAGCTTACGGCACTTTCGGATGAGATCGGGAAGTTGCGGATGCAGCGTGGGTTCCCCGCCCGTTAAAGAGATACCAAAGGTCCCCAGACTCTTTAATTTCCGAAGCCGTTCCGCCAGAACTTCGGTGGGGACTGGCTCGCTGACCTTGTCGTATTCCGAGCAATAGCTACAAGACAGGTTGCAACGGCGGATGATCACCAACTGCGCAAGGAAGGGACTATAACGAAGCCGTGAAAAAATGCCTGGCGCGCCATCGACACGTGATCGCTGCAAATTATCTGCTAAAGTCGAGCCGTTATTTTTTGCCACAAGCGGAAAGCCTAGCGAATGTCGAGGCTAAGGCGAATTTATTGTAAGTTTGCGGCCGTTGAGCTGTTACTCGGCTTGCTCCAAAGTCGATTCCGTACCCAATCTTGAAAATTTATGGTTAACGAATGCGTCATTCTGGCCGACGCCCCGAGCGCGCTGGTTGAGCTTTGCGGCATTTCCACGCTCGAACGCTTGCTCCGCACATTGCAACGTTGCGGAATTGAACGTGCAACAGTTCTTTCCAACACGCCCGACCAGATCGCAGAGGAACTCGCTCGGCCATCGTGGGCGCGGGCACAGTTGAGTTTAACCCTTCGCACGCGCCAAGCCGGGCCGGTCAGGCTGGGGCAGATTGTCGATGTCTGGCCCCGCAATTCCGACGCAATTCCACTTCTCCTTGTTATTCCAGCTGGTTCTGTATTCGACCCTCGATTGTTGCGCGCCCTCGTTTCGCAAAATGCGCCTACGGTTCTGGTGGACTCCGGCGTGAGGCCACGGATTCAGGCCCTCATCGGTTCCGCGCCAGATACTGCCCGAGGGAAACTGTGCGGCCCAGCTCTTTTGGAATACGATTGGGCTTCGGCGCAAAACGGTCTTCTTGAAGAAGGTCTGCGCAACGGATTGGGGCACGATAGTTTGGCCGCGATGGATGTCTCCGCTCAGCCCTTATACTACGTCTCGATGTGTCGAAAACTCAGGCAATTTTGGTTTCCTGCGCCATCGCTTTCGAACAGAAAACTCGCAGAGCGCGTTCTGTTGGATTCAATACAAAAGGGGCCGCCCGACATTCCCGCATGGCTTCATGCTCCGGTTGAGACCTTTCTTGTTTCTCGTCTCTGTAAAACGCCGATCACACCTAACCAGTTGACGCTGTTTTGCAATGTTGTTGCCTGGACGGTCACTATTCTTCTGGTAACCGGTCACCTACCGTGGGGATTGGGCCTTGCCCTAATTGTCGGTGTCCTTGACGGACTTGATGGGAAGCTGGCGCGCCTAAAACTCGAGACGTCAAAGGCTGGCAAGCTCGAACATCTGTTTGATGCCTTGTTCGAAAATTCATGGTGGCTCGCGCTCGCCTGGCACCTTAGCGTTTCCGGAAAATTGCCGGACGCCTTCGCTTACCTCGGTCTCCTTATTGGCGCAGAGGTGCTGAACGCACTAGCGCGCGCAAGCATCGTTCGCTACTACGGAAAATCGATCAGCGAGCTGGCAAGTTTCGATCGTATCTTCCGTCTCGTGGGCGGACGGCGGAATATTTACGTCTGGATTCTCGCGCTCGGGCTTATCTTTGGCACTGTGGCCGGAGCCTTCAAACTCATCGCTTGGTGGGAAGCCGTGACGGCTGCCGTTCAGCTGGCACGCGTGGCCTGGGCACTGTGGGCTCTCCGGAGTCAGAGTGCACCCAGCTAGATTCGACACGTCTTTTCTTTCTCCGTGTCGATCGCTTCCAGGAGGGTTAGGAACTAGCCTGGTTACTTGACACCGCGTCTATGACTGTGATACGGGAACAAATGCTCGATCTCCGGCAGGCCCCTCGCGTTTTTGATACCAAACCGTGGGCTGCGCACCTGTACGTGACCGAACAGTGCAACCTGGATTGCCATTATTGCAACGAGTTCAACAACTCGATTCGGCATCCGGCCCTGGCCGATCTCAAGAAATGGATGGACCACATTCGGAAGCTCGGCGTCATGCGCCTCGGTCTGCAGGGAGGCGAACCGCTCAAGCATCCGGACATTGTGGAGGTAGTGCGTTACGCGAGATCCCTCGGTTTTTGCAAAGTGAGCATGTCCACAAACGGGTTTCTCCTGAACCGCCAGCTCCTCGCGGACCTTGAAGAAGCGGGCCTCGATGACCTGCAAATTTCCGTGGACCGGATGACGCCGATCGCGAGCACACGCAAAGCGATGAAGTCGATCGTGCACAAGCTCGACTGGTTCAAAGATTCGAAGGTCAAGCTGCACGTCAGTGGCGTTCTTTTCAAAGAGACGCTCGATGAGATGGGACAGGTGATAGACACTTGCCTCGACATGGGCATCCCGGTTCATGCGCGCGTGATCCACGACGATCTCGTGCACGACCGCACCTTGCGCGACGCCAGTACGAACGAGCCGCTGCTCCGCTTTCTCGAGCACCAGGAGAAACTGAAGCGCAGCGGCAAGAAGATTCACTCGAGCTGGAACCTTTTCGCTTACCAAAAGAAGATGCTGCGGCAGGAACCGGTCGAATGGACCTGCATCGCGGGCTATAAATATTTCTTCGTGTCATCGACCGGCAAGTTCTGGCTCTGCAGCCAGGTGCGAACCGAGAGGAACATTCTCGAGATCACGCGGGAAGATTTGCTGAGCTACAACCGGAAGAAGGATTGCCAGGCGGGATGCGGCGTTTATTGCACCGCGGAGACCTCACTGGCCGTGAGCCATCCCCTGCAATACTTCGGCCGAGAAGTGGCGG
>DATHHK010000180.1:0-6407 GCA_035317225.1 Candidatus Udaeobacter sp.
GGACACGGTCGTCGCGCAAGCGCGCGGGCAAGCGCGATTGATGATGTGGTTGCTTGGAATTTTTGCCGGCGTCGCATTATTGCTTGCGAGCATCGGCATTTACGGAGCAGTCGCGTATAGTGTTGAACAACGCACGGGCGAAATCGGCGTACGCATGGCGCTAGGGGCACAAACCGCGGATGTGCTGCGGCTTATTGTTGGTCAGGGGATGGCTCCTGTTTTATTGGGACTCACCGTCGGAATGGTGGCTGCTCTCACGTTGGGTCGTTTACTCACTACGCAGCTTTACGAGGTTTCGCCGCACAATCCGGCGCTTCTTGCTACCACAGCCCTCACTCTCGGGGCGGTGGCCTTGCTTGCATGTTTCCTGCCGGCGCGCCGCGCCGCGCTTGTCGATCCAATCCAGGCGTTGCGAACTGAATGAAATTCTCATGAATGATCTCCGCTTCGCACTGCGGCAGTTGATCAAGAATCCGGCGTTCTCGGCGGTCGCGATCATCACGCTGGCACTTGGCATCGGCGCGAACACGGCGATTTTCAGCATTGTTAACGCCGTCTTGCTTCGGCCCCTGCCGTATCCGGATGCTGGTCGCATCATGGTGCTAAACGAATCGGCCAATGGTCAGGAATTTTCGGTTTCGTTGCCGAACTATCAGGATTGGAAACGCGATAACAACGTCTTTAAATATCTCGCTATCACGCGGCGCGAATCGCGAAACCTCAGCGGGATCCCGGGACAAGAGGCCGAGCGAATCCAGTGCGCCTATGTATCAGAAGAGTTTTTTAAGCTCATCGGGCTGTCGCCCAAACTGGGACGGACCTTTAATGAAGAGGAAGAAAAACCCGGCGGGCCGCCGGTTGTTGTGATCAGCGATCGGCTTTGGCAGCACGCTTTCGCGCGTGACGCAGGTGTTTTGGGGCAAACGATAAAGCTTCATAATCAAGCATTCACAATCGTCGGCGTAATGCCGTCCGAAATGAATTCACCACAGGACACGGATGTCTGGTTTTCATTTGCTCGGCGCATCGTTCCGTTTTGGCAGGACCGCACCATTCATCCGATGCTTTTTGTCTGGGGGCGACTGAAACCCAGCGTAACCATCGATCAAGCGCGTACCGAGATGAAGACCATTGCTGCGCGTCTGGAAAAGGAGTATCCCGCCACAAATGCGCGGGCCACTGTTTCTGTCACATCATTGCTCGAAAGTCTGATCGGCAAATATCGGACTAATCTGACGCTGCTCCTCGGCGCGGTCGGACTGGTTCTGCTTATTGCTTGCGCCAATGTGGCAAATCTTTTCGCCGCTCGCGGTGCCGCGCGAGCGCGCGAGTTCGCTATTCGCGCGGCGGTTGGCGCAACACGTCGCCAGATCGTTCGCCAGCTTCTGGTGGAAAGTTTTCTGATCGCCTTGCTTGGCGGTGTGCTTGGCCTTTTTATCGCCGCCTGGGTCCGTGATGCGTTGGTTGGCTTGGCGCCACAAGGCGTCTCACGATTTCAGGACGTCTCCTTTGATCTGCCCGTCCTCTGCTTCGCTTTCGCCATCGCCTCGATCACCACCATGCTTTTCGGATTGTGGCCCGCCTGGCAGGCATCGCGCGCAGATGTTCAAGTGGCTCTTCAATCCGGCTCGCATGGCAGCGGCATCTCGCTCGCCGCCAAACGCACCCGTGATTGGCTTGTGATTAGCGAAATTGCGCTCACGCTCACGTTGCTTGTCGCCGCCGCGCTTGTTCTAAAAAGTTTCTCGCGAATGCAATCGCTCCAACTTGGATACGAGCCGCGCGGCCTGATCACCGCTCGGATGGATATTCCGTTCAGAATCTATTCGACACGAGAAAAGATGGGGGCATTTGCCAATCTGTTGCTCGAGAAAGTGCGGGCACTGCCCGGAGTACAAAGTGTAGGTATCGGCTCGAACTCGCCACTGATGGGTGGCTGGCAAACCGGGTTCTATCGGGAAGGCATTCCTATTCCCACGCCCAGCCAGATGCCCGACGCCAATCTGGAATGTGTCGCCGGCGATTATTTTGCGACATTTAAAGTACCGTTGCAGCGTGGTCGCACGTTCAACGCCGGCGACACTGCAAATTCACCGCGCGTTATCGTGATCGATCAGGCTTTGGCCGAACAATATTTCCCTGGCGAGGATCCGCTCGGCAAGCGCCTCAACGTGGATGTAGGCAACGATAATGAAGGTTATGCGTTTGCCGAAATTATAGGAGTTGTCGGGCGCACGCGGTTTCATGCCTTCGATGAAACTGCGCCGGTGCCGGTAATTTACTGTTCGCTTGCCCAAGCGTATCGCACCGGGCTCAACCTGTTTGTTCGCGCTGGGCCAGGGGCCAAGACGCTCGACAAACCAGTTCGTGACATTGTCAGGTCGATCGATCCTTCTCAGCCGGTCTACGACGTTCGTCTCATGCAAGATCGCGTTGAGGACACGTGGGGCACTCAGCGTCTCCTCACTTTTCTCTTTTCCGTCTTCGCCGGACTCGCCCTTGTCCTTGCCATGATCGGGCTATACGGCTTGCTCGCATACACCACGCTGAAACGCGTTCGCGAGATCGGCGTTCGCATGGCGCTTGGTGCGCGTCCCGCGCAGATCCGCGCGCTCGTGCTTTCGCATGGAATGCGTTTGCTTTCGATCGGGTTGGGGATAGGCCTGCTCGCTGCAGTCGCACTTTCGCGGGTACTTCAAAGCGCCCTCTTTGAAGTCAAAGGAGTCGATCCAGAAATTTATCTTGGCGTTGGGCTCACACTTTTCGGCGCCACTCTTCTCGCCTCATGGCTGCCGGCGCGCCGCGCCTCCCGCGTGGACCCGATGGTCGCGCTTCGAACGGAATGAAATTAGAAATCAGCAATCGGAAACGAGAAACTCCATGAACGATCTCCGTTTCGCCATCAGGCAACTGTTCAAGAATCCGGGGTTCGCTCTGATCGCTGTTGTCGTGCTTGCTCTCGGCATCGGTGCGAACACTGCGATTTTCAGCGTCGTTAACGCTGTTCTGTTACGGTCGCTGCCGTATCCAAATTCAGAGCAACTGGTGTTGCTGCGTGAGCGATTGCTCGGGCCGTCCGGTTTCGAATCAGGCTCGGTTAGTTACATGAATTACCTCGACTGGCGCACGGCGCAGAAAAGTTTCACCGATCTGGCACTGGCAAGGACGGAGGGTGTGAGCCTTTCTGCCTCCGACGGGACGTCGCCGCCGGAAGCAGCTCGAGCCGGGCGAATCACGGCCAATTATCTATCGATCTTACAAGTGCCGCCTCTGATCGGTCGTGATTTCACCGAGAACGACGATGTTCCCGGCGCAGCAAAAGTAGCTCTCATCAGTGAACGAGTCTGGCGGAAGCAATTCGGCGCGTCGCCGACGGCAATAGGACAACGATTGAGTCTCGATGGCGTGCCGCGTGAGATTGTTGGCGTTGTTTCGGAACGTGTTCGTTTCCCGCGAAACTGCGACGTCTTTCTGCCGCTGGCCGATTTGCGCGCCGATCACGATTTCTTGTCGCGTGGAAATCATGAAGCTTTTTCGTGTCTGGGTCGCTTAAAATCGGGAGCGACGTTGAAGCAGGCAATCGCCGAGCTCGATACCATCGCGGCCGATCTTTCGCGGCGCTATCCGGATACGAACACCGGCCGGCAGGTCTCCGCAAAGTTGCTGCTCGAATATTCAGTAGGGCAGTACCGATATCTTCTTTGCGTGCTGCTTGCGGCCGTGGCTTGCGTCTTGTTGATCGCGTGCGCGAATGTAGCGAATCTTCAGCTCGCGCGCGGTATTGCGCGCCGCAAAGAACTCGCCGTGCGGGCCGCGCTTGGTGCCAGCCGCTGGGATTTGGCGCGCCAGGTATTGGTGGAAAGCGGAGTTGTCGCCTTGATAGGCGGCGTTTGTGCGGTGCTGATCGCCGTGTGGAGCGTTGACGCAATTCGCTCGCTTGTTCCGCCTAACATCCCGCGATTTCAAGAAACGAATATCGACGGTTTCGTCCTCGTGACCACCAGCATCATTTCAGTGTTCGCAGGACTGCTCGTTGGAGTGTGGCCTGCATTGCGCGTCTCGAACACCGCTTCGATGGCAGCCGAGTTACACGACGAGGGCGCGCGCGGCAGTAGCGGCGCGCAACGACAGCGGGCCCGGGCAATTCTGGTGATTGCACAGGTTGCTCTTGCGGTCCTGCTGCTCGCGGCAGCGGGGCTAACGTTGAAGAGTTTCTGGCGTTCGCAGCAGGTGCCGCTTGGATTCAATCCGCGTGGAGTTTTGACCATGAGCATTGCTCTTCCGCCATCGCGCTACGATTCGCCGGAGAAGATCGTTCGCTTTTACAATCAATTGGTTGAGAAAGTGAGGCGGCTCCCGGGTGTGAGCGTGGCGGCGGTTTGCAACAATGAGCCATTCGATCATCATGAATGGAGCAGCTCATTTCATATTACCGGCACGCCTCCCGATCCTCACGGTCAGGAGCCAACTAGCGAAATGGCGATTGTTCAACCGGATTACTTTCGCGCGCTTGGGATGGCGACGTTGCGCGGTAGAGATTTCGGACCGGAAGACGCGAGCGGTCGTCCGGGCACAGTCGTGATCGATGAGCTCGCCGCACAGAAATTTTTTCCTGGCATCGACCCGATCGGCAAACAGATCGACGACCCGGTCACGATCGGTTTGCCGGCAACGAATGGGGTTCCACTCACGATTATTGGAATCGTGCCGCACACGCGGAACAATGCCCCGGGCGAAAAAGAGGACGCGCGCATTTTGCCAATGATGTACTTCAGCGCGTCGCAGTTTCCGAACGTCGAGCAGAACCTGATCGTTCGCGCGAAAGCAGGGTTAAATCCGCACTCCCTGGTCAGTCCGATCAAAGAGCAAATCACGACGCTCGATCGTGACCAGTCCGTATCCGATATCGCAACGATGGAGGAAAACATCGAAGACAGCCTCGGTTCGCAGCGCCTGACAATGACGTTACTCAATGTATTTGCGGGACTCGCGCTGATTCTCGCGAGTATCGGGCTTTACGGAGTCATGGCATTGATTGTAACCCAACGCACACGCGAGATGGGCATTCGGTTTGCCCTCGGTGCCAGCCGCGGTGACGTCCTGCGGCTTGTGCTTGGTCAAGGGGCTGTTCTTGTCGGAATCGGGCTCACTTTGGGATTGCTGGGCGCCGTTTTCGCCAGTCGGGCCTTGAGAAGCGTCCTTTACGACGTGGCACCGTTGGACCCGGCAGCGCTCATCAGCGCCCTGTTGACGCTTTCATTGGTGGCGCTCATTGCCTGTTTTTTGCCGGCGCGGCGTGCCAGCCTCGTGGATCCCATCGAAGCGCTGCGAATGGAATGAATGAAATTGCCAAATCGCTGATTGCAATCGTATGACCGATCTTCGATACGCTCTCCGCCAGCTTGCAAAATCTCCCGGCTTCACTGTTGTGGCCGTCCTAACGCTTGCGCTGTCGATTGGCGCGAACACGGCTGTCCTCAGCCTGGTCAACGCGCTGTTGATTCGACCACTTCCCTACAAGGCGCCGGAAAGCCTCGTTTTGTTGTGGGAACGATTTCCGACGCAAGGATTGGAGCGCATTCCAGTCTCCGCGCCGGAATATCTCGACTACGAAAAGCAGGCGACGAGCTTCGAAAAGATCGGCGCCTTTAATTACGCCGCTTACAACCTAACGACCGGTGACGTTCCGGAACGTGTGTCGGGCGCGGTCGTATCGCCGGCTCTGTTCCCACTACTAGGCGTGGAGCCCATTAAAGGTCGCGTTTTCACTCAAGAGGAGGTCGGGCAAGGTCGCGACGATGTCGTTATCATCAGCGCGCGATTGTGGGAGCGCCGCTTCAACTCCGATCCGACAATCGTTGGCAACAAGATCTCGTTGAACGGCCGGCCGCACACGGTCGTGGGAATCATGCCGCGAAAATTCGATTTTCCGTTGCCGCTATTTAACGTCCAGGGATCGCGCTTCGCCAGTCGCCCCGATATTTGGAAGCCGATTGCGTTTACCAACGACGAATTGTCGGCGCGCTATTCGCGGAGCTATGGCGTAATCGGGCGGCTGCGCCAAGGGGCTTCCAGCGCCCAAGCTCAAGCTCAAATCGACACCATCACGGCAAACTTTAGGCAGACGAATCCCAAAAATTATCCTGCCGGACTCACCGAATTCGGCGCAAAGCTTTACCCGTTGCAGGATCAGGTCGTGGGCCCGATGCGGACGGGTCTTTGGATTCTGCTCGGCGCGGTGACGCTCGTTTTGCTGATAGCGTGCGCAAATCTCACCATTATGTTACTCGCACGCGCCGCATCGAGAGAGCGAGAAATGGCAATTCGCGTCGCGCTGGGCGCGAGCCTGAAACGCATCCTGCGACAATTGCTGACCGAAAGCGTGTTAGTGTCGATCTTGGGTGGGA
>DATHHK010000181.1:0-4798 GCA_035317225.1 Candidatus Udaeobacter sp.
GGCGATCACGCGGGGAATTGCTTCCAGACGCTGACGCAGATTTGAAATCCGTTGTTCTGGTGGCGCGAAATCGCGGGCGATTAGCAAATAAAGGCTGTTGGCGAGGCTCTGCATGTAAACCAGGGGATTCCACTCCTGATCTTTCAGCTCTTCAGCCCGGAAGATTTGGTAATCGATGTTCTCCTTGAGGATGCGAAAATCGACATTATTCGTGCTGTTGAGCTGCGATCCGTCGACGGAATTCAGTTTGTCGCGAAACTCTTTTTGCGTTGAGAGTTCTTTCGCCCGTGCTTCGGGTGAGTAATCAGTCAGCTGACCGTCAAACCGATGGTCGCCGAGCTCCGTCGCATCCTCCGGATTCGCCCGCAAATATTGCTCGATGTAGTCGTTCGCAATCTTTTGAAACGCGTCGTCCTGTGGAGTCCCGAATACGCTGAGGATCGACGACGACAACAAGAACGCAGCTGCGATGGCGATTTTCATCGAATTCAGCTCGGCGTGCCGCCGTGAAGAATCGGCTCGGTTGCGATTTCATCCAGAGTGAGCTGTGATTGGAGATAGGTGCGGCCCCTGTAGAAGCAGGCGACGACAACGAAGATGACAGCGGCTCCAAACATCAACCAGGTGAAGAAGGTAAAGTACTGATAGTCGCTGATCTTATGCGCCGCTCCTGCGCCCAAAATCCATTTATTGACGAGGCCGACAAAGAGTTCACCCGAGGCGACAGTGAGAAGCCACAGCGCCATCACAGAACTCTTCATCGTATTCGGTGCCTGGGTATAGGAAAATTCCAAACCAGTGATCGATACCATCGCTTCACCGAGTGTGAGAATGATGTAGGCCAGGAACTGCCAATTGATGTGCGGTCGTGACCCTGCATCGATCCACCCTTGGATCATGACAATGACAACAAAGGAGAGCGCGGTAATGAAAAGCCCTATTCCGATTTTTCGCAGCGGAGTGAGCGGGAAGACGGCGTTGATCAGCGGGTAAATGATATAATTCACCAAGGGGATAAAAATCAGGATCAAAATAGGGTTCGCGGTTTGCACCTGCGCGGCCAGCAAATCCAATCCCCATCCGGCTGAAATGTGAAATGGCGAAAAGTTGATGTTGATCCACGGCAGCCAAGACACGTGCAGATCCATTTTCTCGGCTTGCAACGTCCATTCGGCTCCATTGCTCATTCCCCACAAGGCCCAAAAAACCAAAATGAAAACGTAAACCATTGCGATTCGCGCGAGCGTGATAAGACCCTCCTTGCTGAATGTTTCGCGGAGATAACTAAGTCCAGCCGGAGGCACGTGCACCATTTTCTTGCGACCGCCCCAGAAAAACAAAGTCGCGATCAACATCGCGATCCCAGGGATTCCAAATGCCCACCCCGGTCCGTACTTCGGATTGCTCAGAAGCCAGGGACAAAGAAGCGAAGAAATGAAAGAGCCGGCGTTAATCGAGAAATAGAACCAGCCAAACATTTTCGACAGCAGATGTTTGTTCGAATCGCCAAACTGATCGCCAACGTTCGCCGAGACGCACGGTTTAATCCCGCCTGCACCCAGACAAATCAGAAACAGTCCGATCGCCAGCATCGCTCGCTGCCCAATTGCAATCCCCCAGGAAGTGGCCATGCACGCCAGCGTGAGATTACCCAGGCAGTAGACGAGCGACAGCGAGAGAATAGTCCAATATTTGCCCAGCCAGCCGTCGGCGATGACCGCGCCGAGAATCGGAAGAAAGTAAACGCCGAAAACGAAGTAATGCGTGTACATGTACGCCTCGTTCGAACTCATCGGCGCGAGCACACCAGACTGATTCAAAATGTAATGCGCCATGAAGACGGTCAGGACCGACTTCATGCCGTAATAGGAGAAACGCTCGGCGGCTTCGTTGCCAATGATGTACGGTACGCCCGGAGGCATGCCCGTTAAGTTTGGGGGCGAGGTTGCGTATTTGTGTTTGGCCATATGATCTCCTTTGCCTAACGATCTTCGTGCGGAACAGCTTCCGCCGGGGCCGGCGAGGATACCGATTTTTCAGACTCGATTTTGCTTTCTTCGGACCAGACCCTCGTTGCCGGATCGGACTGCTCCCGCTGAACTTCCGGTATCTGGCCGAGCGGATGTTTCTCGCACGAGATGCAAAACAGCAGCATGCAGAGCGCAACAGCACTGAGGCCGTAGCGGAGGAAAAGAGCCATAATGCGCTGGCACAGTTATCAGCCTCGCTGGTAACCTGCAAGCCGAAAGCGCGTATTCCCCAGCGTTTCGTTGGCGAGCAATGACAGCAGCTGTAGCGGCGTGTGTTTCAAACCCCCGGGCGCTCGCCGCGGCGAGCGCTTCCACAAAAGATTGAAAGACGCTGCTGCGGGATTACTATCAGACGCGGTGGCTCGCACAGACAGACACAACGCATGGAACGAAGTCTTCGCTCTCGTTCTGCTATTTTCGGGAACGCTGCTGTTTTTTGCGCTGATTTCCTACACCCCAAAGGATGTGCCGTCCTGGGTTTGGTTCAGCCATATTTCGCCAGCGAATCACCCTGCGCAGAATTTCATCGGCCCAGTAGGCGCAATTATCGCGGGAATTTGCTACCAATTCATTGGGGCGGCGTCGTACCTTTTGGCCGCAATTTTGCTGGGTTTCGGCGCCACAAAACTGTTTTATCCCGGTTTGCGGGTCGCGTCCCGGTCGGCCTGGATTGTTTTATTCGTCATATCGGGGGCCTGTTTGCTGCATGTGCAGCCGTATCATTTGCAGGGCTGGCACGCCGCCTTCAACATCCAGGGGCCGGGTGGTTGGATCGGATACGCTTTCGCCGATCAGCACCGTGGGTTACTCCGCAACGCTCTTGGCCCACTCGGTACGCTTCTCCTTTTGATTGGAATTTATGTGACCACACTGATCCTGGTCACCGGACTACGTCCCATTCATCTTGTTCGCGAGACGGTCGCGCTCATGCGACGCGTGAGTGTAAGCCTGCAGGAGTGGCGATTGCGCGGCAGACTGCGCAAATCGGATCTCAAGGGGAAACTGGCAATCAGTGAGCAGCAGCTCGCCAAGCAGCGGCGATTACTCGAAAAACAATTAAAAAAGAAAGGCGTGCCCACGGGCGAGTTGACCGGGTCGATGATTTCGCCGGAGGAACTGGCAAATCGGCCGAAACCAAAGGTCGTCGATACAACCGCATTGCCGAGCGAGCAGGAGACCCGCAGAAAACCGTCTCTCGCTGAATTGCGTGCGAGCGAACGGAAAGAAAGATCGGCGCCGAGTGTGATGACTCCAACGTGGACATCGGAAAATTATGCCCTGCCTGGAATGGATTTACTGGACGAGCATAGTATGGAGGGGCGTGGCACGTCTGATCCTTCGGAGCTGGAGGACGTTCAACGAGTTTTGATTGAGACTTTGGGGCAATTCGGAATTGCCGTGGCACCGGGCGATATCACAAAAGGGCCGACTATAACCCGCTACGAAGTCTATCCGGCCAAAGGCGTTCGTGTGGACAAGATTGTAAGCCTCGAGCGGGACCTCGCTCGAGCCACGCGCGCCGAACGAATCAATATCCTCGCACCGATCCCCGGAAAAGACACGGTGGGCATCGAACTGGCGAACAGCCGAAAAGTGACAGTAAAACTGCGTGAACTTTTGCAGTCATCCGACTGGGAAGAGGCAAAGGGAAACGCCAAAATCCCGCTCGCGCTCGGGAAAGACGTTTACGGCAAAACGATTATTGCCGACCTCGCGCAAATGCCGCATCTGTTGGTCGCAGGTACCACTGGCAGCGGCAAGAGTGTTTGTATCAATGCGCTGATCGCCAGCATGCTCTTTCGTTTCACGCCCGAAGAGCTCCGTCTGGTGATTGTTGACCCGAAGATGGTCGAGCTTCAGGCGTATAGTTCGCTGCCGCATCTCGCGTTCCCGATAGTAGTCGATCCAAAAAAAGTGATGCTCGCCTTGCGCTGGCTGATCGACGAGATGGAGCGTCGTTACAGAATTTTTGCGCGCGTTGGCGTGCGCAACATCGTGGGTTTTAACGTGCGACAGAAGAAACCTGTAGCCGCTGACCGCGGTGACGAAGATGAACCTTCGGAAGATCCAGGCTCAGCGCCCTCGACCACAAAGGATGAGGTGCAAATTCCTGACAAGATGCCGTATGTCGTTGTCATCATCGATGAGTTGGCGGATT
Source organism: Candidatus Udaeobacter sp. (assembly GCA_035317225.1). Classification (GTDB taxonomy): domain Bacteria; phylum Verrucomicrobiota; class Verrucomicrobiia; order Chthoniobacterales; family UBA10450; genus Udaeobacter. The sequence continues at coordinate 4,189 of DATHHK010000181.1, forward strand.
TGATGCAAACCGCGCCGGCAGACGTTGAAAGTGGTGTTGCACGCATCACACAAATGGCTCGCGCGGCCGGTATTCACATTATCGTTGCTACGCAAACTCCCCGCGCAGACGTCATCACCGGCGTGATCAAGGCGAATATTCCCAGCCGGATCGCATTTCAGGTCGCTTCCAAAATCGACAGTCGCGTGATTCTGGATGAAAACGGAGCCGATCGATTGCTCGGCCAGGGCGATATGCTTTACCTGCCGCCGAGTGCTTCGCGTCTCATTCGCGCACAGGGCGTTCTTGTTACGGATGATGAGATTCATCGGCTGGTCGAATTTGTTTCCGCGCAAAGCCCGCCGGCTTTTGATACGGCGATGCACGAGAAGCTACAATCCGCCGCAACGCCTGAGGAAGATGTGACGGATGAAGACGAAGAGTTGGTCGAAAAATGCCTGGAGATCATTCGCCAGGAAAAGCGCGCCTCCACGTCGTTGCTTCAGCGCCGCCTGCGACTCGGCTACACGCGTGCCGCGCGAATCGTTGATATTCTGGAGCAGCGCGGTATTTTAGGTCCCGGCGAAGGCGCCAAACCACGCGAGATTCTGGTCGATCTCGATGCTGCCGT
>DATHHK010000182.1:0-4788 GCA_035317225.1 Candidatus Udaeobacter sp.
GCTCGCCGTTAATCTGGGCCAGCGCCTTTTCAATAGCTTGTTGGACTTGCGGAGCTTCCGCGCAACGACGTTCGAGACGTCGCTTGATGATTTCTTTTTCACGAATCCGCTCCGCGATGCGTTTTGGATCGGTCTCGGTACGTTTTGGCAAATATTCGAGCGCGGTCAGGATACTTTGCAGCTCCGCGTAGAAGTCCTCTTCCTTGTGTTCGGCGAGATTTCGCAAGGCGATTTCCAGAACGTAGCGATACGTTCCGGGAGCGATAGGCAGTCTTCGCTCGCCGTAGAGCAAATAAAACGTTCCCTCCTCAAAGCGCACTTGCAGTTCGCCGTGCTCGAGAACACGCCCGTATTGGTCGCTCAAGATCGGCAGCAGAACTTTATCGCGAAGATCAGACTTCAGCGGCTGCCAGTCGATATCGAAATAGGGTGCGAATCTCGAACTCGGCCCATTTTCGAGCACGTCCATCCACCATTCGTTAAGCGGCTCTGCGATCCCGACGTGATTGGGGACAAAATCGAGTACCTGTCCGATCGAATGCGCATGCAACTCCGCGATCCAGGCGTCGTAATCCTCGCGTGAGCCGATCGCTATGTTGAGTTTGCTATGGTCAGTGATGTCGTAGCCGTGCAAGCTGTCCGGGCTGGCCTGAAAATACGGCGAGGCATACACGTCACTGACTCCGAGCGCATCGAGATATGCGACGACTTCGCGTGCCTGCGAAAAAGTGAACCAGCGATTGAATTGCAATCGATAGGTGCAGGTTGGGATCCTTGTCATGTCGAGCGAAGTCGAGACTCTTTCAATCTTCTCCTTCGATGGCTTGGTCAAACAGAGATTCCGGAGTCCCTCGACTCCGCTCGGAATGACAAAACGCGACTACATCTTCTCCGGCACTTTGATGCCTAACAAGTCGAGGCCTCGACAAAGCACTTGCGCGGTGAGATCGCACAACGCCAGTCGTGAGCTGCGTGCCGGTTCGTCTGATTTCAAGACCGGACAGGCTTCGTAAAATGTATGAAAGCTGTTCGCCACTTCGAAAAGATAATTTGCCAGAATATTTGGTCGGAAATCGTTCAGTACTTGTGGAACGATCTCCGCGAACTGACACAGGCGTTTTGCAAGAACGATTTCGGCGGGATTCGTTAGAACGAGTCCTGTAGCCACAGGCCTGTGGCCCGTCTCTTCGTACTTTGCCTGTTGTTTAACGCGCTGCAGGGGCGTGGCTACAGGAGATTCGCCTGCTTTCCGGAAAATCGAGCGAATTCGCACATATGCGTTCTGCAAATAAGGAGCCGTATTTCCCTGGAGAGACAACATTCTCTCCCATGAAAAAACGTAATCGGTCATCCGGTACTGTGACAGGTCAGCGTATTTGACTGCGCCGATGCCGATTTTCTGTGCGACGTCGATCTTTTCTGCCTCGCTCAGATCCGGATTTTTTTCATCGATAATCTTGCGCGCGCGCTTGCATGCTTCTTCGAGAAGTCCACGCAAGGGCACGTTTTCGCCCGAACGCGTTTTCATCAGTTTGCGATCTTCTCCGAGGATGCTGCCAAATGTAACGTGGCGAAGATCGGCTTGATAACCCTGTCGCCGTGCAATCTCGAAAATTTGTTTGAAATGCAGGGTCTGCGGAGCGCCGACCACGTACCAAACGCTGTCCCCTTTCAAATCGTCGAGGCGATAGTCGACTGTCGCGATGTCGGTCGTGGCGTAATTGAATCCACCGTCCCGTTTGCGAATGATGCATGGTTTGTCGGCCAGCTCCGGGATATCGCGAAAAAAAACGACAACCGCGCCCTCGCTGATTTCAGCAATCCCGGATTTGAGCAACCGTTCGACAATGCCTGGGAGTCGATCGTTGTAGAAACTTTCGCCGCACTGGATGTCGTAATGAATATCGAGTAGTCCGTACACGTGCTCGAAGTCTTGCATGGAAAGGGCGACGCATTCGTTCCAGATATCGATGTTTTCCTTGTCGCCGGCCTGCAGTTTTACCAGTTCCTGGCGACAGGCTTCTCGAATCTGAGGATCGCTGGTCGCCAGCGCGTTCGTCTCCTTGTAAATCCGGACAATCTCGGCCAGGGGATGCTGCTGAAGTGCGCGCTGATCCAGGAGATTTTTCCACCCGTAAATGACCATCCCAAATTGGGTACCCCAGTCGCCTATATGATTGTCGCGGATCACTTCGTGCCCTAGAAACGTTGCGATCCGCGCCAACGCATCGCCCAGAACGGTACTGCGGATGTGACCGACATGCATCGGTTTGGCCACGTTGGGCGATCCGAAATCAACCACGATGCGCCGCGGCGATTCTGTCTCCACGACGCCGAGTCTTTCATCGCCCAGGATGCTGGCGGTTTTTTCGGCAACGGCCCCGGGCCGCAACGTAAAATTGATGAAACCCGGGCCTGCGATCATCGGCGGTTCGCAAAGATCGCCAACCTTCAGCTGACCGACGATTCTCTCCGCGAGTTCCCGCGGATTTTCGCCACGCTGCTTTCCGAGCACCAGAGCAGCGTTTGTCTGGTAATCGCCGAAGCGTCGGTCGGTTGCCGGCGTTAATTCGCCTGCGTCCTGCAACCCGGCGGCAGCCATAGCGTCGGAAAGCCTCTTTGAAAGAAGTAATTGGAAGGTTTCCATCGAATTATTTTAGCGCCTCGGTGACGCAGGCAATCTTGCTTGCTCGTTCGCGACTTTCGCAGACAGGATTGTCTGCGTCACTACGAACGATCGCGAAAGATCGACAAAATTTCGTCGGCGGATTTCGCGCTGGCCAGGCTCTCGCGCACAGAACGATCGTTCAGAAATTTTGCGATTGAGGCGAGCGTGCGCAGATGCGTTTGAAACTGATTTTTCGGGACGATGAAAAGCACGACGAACTTGACCGGCGCGTTGTCGAGCGCATCAAATTCGATGCCTGTCGTCGATCTTCCAAACGCAGCCACTACTTCCTCGAGCCGGTCGGAAGAACAATGAGGAATGGCGATTCCGAATCCAATGCCTGTGCTCATTGTTTCCTCACGCTGTTTCAGGGAAGCGAGAATGGGATCGCGATCTTCCGGTTTGATTTTACCCAGACTAACGAGCAGATCGATCAGTTCAACGATCGCGGCCCAGCGCTCCGTAGCTTTCATCTCAGGGATGATTTGCTCGACAGAAAGTAAATTGGCCAACGACATGCGAATTCCCGGTACGGGAGGGCAAGCTTAGCGGGAGCGCCTAAGTTGACAAGCGAGATTTGCCACGTTGCTCATTGCTGCTGCATTGGTCGCATCCGTCACATCTACTCGCGAATCTTGTAATTCAATCGCCGGGACAGCAACCAGCGTACACCAAACATATCGATGGTTGCGCGCAGGGCGCGGTTGCGGAGACCGTACTTACTTTGGCCGAAGCGACGCGGGCGATGGTTCACCGGAATTTCAACCAGACGGTAGCCGGCCGCTTTGACAAGCGCGGGGATGAAACGGTGCATGCCTTTGAATGGAAACAGCGCGCTCACGCACTCGCGTCGCATTGCTTTAAGAGTGCAACCAGTGTCGCGCACCCCGTCTTTCGTGTAACGGCTACGCACGATGTTTGCAATACGGCTCGTCAGGCGCTTCACCACGGTGTCCTGACGTTTGAGGCGATAACCGCAGACAAGGTCGGCGCCGTGCGTAATTTCAGCGAGAAGCCTTGGAATATCGGCAGGATCATTCTGTAAATCACCGTCAATGACGACTACAGACGCTCCGCGGGCCGCGGCAAGCCCGGCATAAATGGCAGCGCTTTGCCCGGAATTTTTCTCGAAACGAATCAGACGGATATTCGGCGCAGCTTCGATTCGCTCCGGCGTGCGATCGACCGATCCGTCATCGACAAAAACGATTTCATAATCGAGTCCGCTCAGCGCGACGCGCAATTCTTCCTGCAAAATCGGCAAGTTCGCTTCCTCGTTATAAAGCGGCACGACCACGGAGAATGCTGGCGAGCCTGTCACCTCGTTCATAGAGGAAGTGTCCGGTAGCTTCGACACAGAAATATCTGCCAGGTTCGCAGCGGCTTCCCATAGCGCGATACTTGAATCGTGCCAATGAGTTCCGTCGATTGAAAGCCGGCTTTGATATTGTGCGGCACGCGTTGCTTTTTGCCGTCTCGAACGAAAAGCGCGTCGCGTCCCACGAACAAATTGATCCCGTTTTCTTCAGTGTAAACTTCGCCCTCTGGCCGGGGCGCGCCCGCCTTTAGCTCGACAAACTCATCGTAACGCGGCCAGAATGAGAATTGATTCACCATGTCCTGGGATTCGGGAATGTAAGCCGGCGGATGTCCCGGGCCCTCGGCGCGCTTATCGTGGAGGTAAAAGGAAATCTCCGAGGCGCGGTCGCGGGCATCGGCAATGAGAAAAAGTTTCTCGCCCAATTTCGTTTCAAGATTATTGCGCATTGTCTCCAGTTCGCCTGTAGCGCTTTTCCAACCGCGCATCCGGTTGCTTGGATCGCTTCGCTGTAACTTGTATCCAACCACGCGCAGCAAGTCCGTATCGAGCGCCATCATACTCATGGTCAGCCCAACGAATATCGCGATGGCCGCGCCGAGCCGCAGGAGGGCGCTCGTCTCGAGTCGCTCCCGCCAGTAATAAATTGCCAGCAGCCCAAAACCGAGGAAGGCGAGCGCATCCCAATTTGGTGCCGCAGCTTTGTTCAAGGAAAGACACAAATAGAAAAGAAATACGGGTAACCCAAACCACATCAGGAACAGGACCTTGAATTGCTTATTCACTCGCCGCCAGCTTCCAA
>DATHHK010000183.1:0-4888 GCA_035317225.1 Candidatus Udaeobacter sp.
TTCTTAAAACTGGTAGAAACGACAAAAAAGATCAGCAGAATGATGAGAATATCGACGAGCGAAACGATAATAATGACGGGAGCCCTGCGTTTTCGTACTGCAAACTTCATGGTGTGAAATGGGCCGCGCCTTTCACGCTACCGGCGTCGAAATCGGCAGCGAGCTGGCAGCGCCCGCTTTTGCCGGCACGAATTCGCGCGAAGAGCGACCGTAATAACACTTACTGATCAATTCGACGACCAGCGTTTCCATCTCCACCGACATCACTTCAACTTTCCTTGAAAAATAGGTGAATCCGATCAGCGTCGGCACAGCAATCGAAAGCCCGAAAACGGTTGCGTTTAAAGCTTCGGAAATGCCGAGCGCAATCTGACGCGTGTCCGATGCGCCCGAGTTCAGTCCGAGCTGGGAAAAGACATGCACCAATCCCGAAACTGCGCCGATGAGACCGAGCAGCGGCGCGATGCCCACAATGACTTCGAGAATGATAAGACCTTTTTCCAGCCGCACCATCTCGTGGCGAGCGCGCGTTTGAACCGCTTCCACGTTTTCCGAGCGTGGGCTGCGCAAATATTGCAACGCCACGCGAGCGATCCGCGAGAGTGACGAACCATCATGATGCACGATGCGCGACAGTCGCTCAGGGCTTTCACCCGGGGTCAAACGCTCTATTTCGTTCTCGACCAAAGGCGGCATAACCTTGTTCCTTCGCAAAGCCAGACCGCGCAAAATCATCATGGTCACCGACACAATCGAGCACGCCAACAGCGGCCACATGAAAAGGCCGCCTTTCGTGAAGAATCCAAACACGCTATTCACGGTTTCCGGAGTTTCGATAGTTATCGCAGCAAGGATCATCGGTTCGGAAAAATAATGAAACCGAGTCCATCTACTTCCAAGCCCTCAGGAGGCAAAGTGTTCGCAACTTCTTCGGGAATCGGCGGAAGGTGCGCTTCAAGCACCGATTGCACGCAAACGTTTGCGAACGCCTCGTTCGAGCTGTTCTCGGTGACTTTGAGCTCCTTCACTCGTCCGCTCCGATCAATATAGAATCGAAGCTTTAGCGTCCCGATATTGACCAGGTCCTGCTTCTGCTCCACAAACGCATACCACCGCGATCCAATTGAATCCGCTACAATTTTTTGATAACGGCCAAGCGGTGTGCCCAAGGCATTAACGGAAGAAATACCGCGATTGGTGATGTTTCCGGCGATGTGTGTTCGCTGCTTCATCCGCCGATACGCCGACTGCGGTTGCGATGTCGCAGCTGAGGTCTCACGTGTTTGCGGGGGTTTTTGAGTTAACATCGCAAATTGCTCCGCCGCAGTAACGGGAGCTGGTTGCGTTTGGGGCGCCGTGGACGGGCTCGGACTTTCCTGCGGCGCGGCGCTCGGTTGTGCCTGCGCGCCCTTGAGGTCGAGCGAATGCTGTTGCGTCTCCAAATCCATGAATGGCTGATCCTTGCCGGTCTGCGACGGAAAGGGCAATTCCCCAGCGGCAGCTAGCTCGCTTGCTCCAATCGAATTGGCGTTCGATTCAAATGTTTTCTCTTTGGGTTCGGGTGCTTTTTTTGATTCGTCCGTCTCGATGAACGCGGAATTCTTCGGAGCTGCCGGCGCCAGGTCCACGAACGTGAGTTCAGACGGCTTGTCCTCAACGGGGGTCGTCGGCGAGAAAACGCCGCCAAAGGCAGCGAGGAAAAACGCCACAAGCAGGTGAATGAGAATCGCTGCAAGTAGCGCGAACAAAACCGTTCGCGTCTCGTATTCGTGATCCCGAAGGTTTTCGGGGTTGTCCGGCTGGGCGAACATAATATCAGCCGTCGTCATGCGAGCGGTTTCTCAGTGGTCAGAAGATTGGGCCTTTGGAAGTCTCAATTTAAGAGAGGAACACTATCTCAGCCTATAGGGCCTGACAACTTGCGCTGGGGTCAGGCTCCCAGCCTGACTCTGCAGGCGGGCATCTTGCCTGTCTTGCGAGAAGCCGTACGCGCATGATGAAACAAATATTGCTGCGCATAACCGCCGTATTCGCCAAAATATGTCTGGGAGAATTCGCAAAGCTCCAGGGTCGTCACCTTTTTCTTCCGCGGAAAATATTGTTGTTTCAAGGCCCTCTCGATCCAGACGTCGATCGGGAACGCGCGCAGACGCTCAAAGGCGAACAGCATTACACAGTTAGCAACCTTCGCTCCCACGCCGGGCAACGCACATAATTTCTCTCTTAGATCGGCATCGGGCAGAACAGACCATGCTCCCAAGTCCGCCTTGCCTGAGCTGACGAGTCGGGCCGTCATGAGCAGGTTCCTGGCGCGATAACCCAGGGCGCATTCGCGCAGGTCATTCTCAGAAGCTCGGGCAATTCGCTGCGACAGTGGAAAGGTGTAAGCGAAGCGGTTACCAATCTTTCGTCTTTCACCAAAGCGTCGCCGGAGCGCGAGCGAGATCTGACGAATATGTGCCACCTGTTTCATCGAAGAGCAGATGAACGTAGCCAGGCATTCCCATTTCGGCTGACGAATGATTCGTAAGCCGCGACAATAGAGCCGTGCCGCGTTGATAACCGGATCGTCCGGAAATGACGCACAGATTTCTCGGAGTGGATGATCAAGCGCGAAATAATTTGCGATTACCCGTCGCAAACTTGACGGCTTTAGGCCGTCAAGTTTCTCTTCGTTATTCCACGTAGTTAAAACGTTTGCACGCTGTTCGATGTAAACGGCGTAATCGCCGATCGTTCCCACAAATCCTTTGCCAGCCTTTTCCCAATGAAATACCTGGCCGGAATCGAGTGTTTTCTCTAAATCAAAATCCGGTGCGGAGATTTCCATGCTGGGCACGCACAAACGTCCAACGTCCCGCGATCATCGTCCAACGTTGAACTTCAGAAAAACTGCTTTGCGGCAGTGAAATATTCTGTCACCTAAGGTCGACATGGACAGCCGACTCGCGATCGACAGTGCGGTTTTGCTCGTCTATTTCGTTCTCATCATCTCCATCGGCCTTTACATGGGCCGGAAGGAGGAAGATCTCAAAGATTTCGCACTGGGTGGCCGAAGAATCCCCTGGTGGGCTGTGCTCGCTTCACTTATCGCTGCGGAGACTAGTGCCGGCACTTTTTTCGGAACACCGGGCGAGGGATTCACCCTGCGGAACTACACCTATTTGCAGCTGGCGCTCGGCACGATCATCGCGCGAATCCTGGTCAGTTACATTTTTATCAAGCCGTACTACGACTACAAGGTTTACTCGATCTACGAATATCTCACCGCCCGCTTCGGAGTGCCTACAAAGAACGCGGCCTCAGCCGTGTTCCTGTTTACACGGCTGCTCGCATCCGGTACGCGACTGTATGTTGCCGCCATTGCGCTAGCGCTCGCCTATGAAATGATTCGCGGCGTTCAGCCGGGTCAAAAGGAAACGCTTTTCATTTACATCGGCTCAACCGTTGTCATCGTCATTTTGACCGCCATCTATACAACGCTTGGTGGAATCAAAGCCGTGATCTGGACCGACTTCATTCAAGCGTCGATCATGATCGGCAGCGCCCTCATTGCTCTCGGGTTACTTTATTTCGCGATACCCGGTGGTTTTCATCAAATAGTGCAACTTCACGGCGGGTTCGGCATTTCCGATTTCTTCACGACTGGTTTGGATCCAGCCAAACATGGATGGTCAAAATGGAAAGGTATGTTCGCAATCGAGTACACGATTTTTGCCGGCTTGATTGGCTCAACCTTTATGACCATGGCGACGCACGGCACCGATCAGGACATGGTCCAGCGCATGTTGACCGCGCCTGATATTCGACGGAGCCGGCGCTCGCTGATCATGTCGGGTCTGGCCGATATTCCGATCGCGTTCACATTTCTGAGTATCGGTGTGCTCCTCTGGGTTTTTTACCAAACGCATCAAGACCCGGCATTACCGAAAACTCCGAACGAGATCTTTTGTCATTACATTCTTTACGAAATGCCGGTCGGCCTGCGCGGCCTGCTCATCGCCGGTATTTTCGCAACCGCAATGGGCTCACTCAGCACAGCGATTAATGCGCTGGCCACGAGTTTTACCCGGGACTGGTACGAGCCTTACATCAATCCAGCATCGACAAGCGAACAAAGTCTTCGCGCCGTGCGCTGGGCCACGATCTGGTTCTCGCTCCTGATGATCGTAGTCGCTTCTACCACAGCCTACCTCGTCATCGTTTACCCAAAAGTGCGAATCATTCCGATTGTCCTCAGCATTTACGGTTATACATACGGCTCGGTGCTGGGCATTTTCCTCGCCGGCATGTTAACCAAATCGCGCGGCAACAATTTCGGCAACATCGCCGCGATGATTATCGGCTTCATCGTCGTCGCGATTTTGAGCGGTTTGCCTAACAACCTCGCCGGAATCTTCGGCGGTAAACTTTACACCCAACCGACTTGGCTGCCCGTAATGGAATTTCCCTGGTGGATCTGTTTCGGCACGATAGTGACCTTCTTCATCGCCATTTTGTTCCGAACGGGACGCCAGCATCACCCACCGAACGTCGCTTTGGCCAATAAATAAACAGGAATTGACTGGTCACGCGTTGCCAATTACTTGACGCTTAACCGCGGTCTTTTTAGACATCCTCAACTCAACCATCAAATATCGAATCCTATGGCCCATGTTGTGACCGACAAATGTGACGGATGCAAGTTCACCGACTGTGTAGAGGTGTGCCCAGTGGCGTGCTTCTATGAAATGGACACTCAGCTGGTCATACATCCGGATGAATGCATCGATTGCATGGCATGCGTAGATGTGTGTCCAGTGCACGCGATCTATGCCGAGGCAGACCTTCCACCGGAATTCACGAAAGACATCGAATTCAATTCGGTCCAGGCAAACCAAATAAAGGA
>DATHHK010000184.1:0-3130 GCA_035317225.1 Candidatus Udaeobacter sp.
CTGCTGTTTCGCATTATAAAGGTAAAGACCGCGCACCAGGATTCCATCGATTGACTTTGTACTGGCGACCGCCGTTTTCGGTGCCGGTCCGGAAGCCGGCGGAGCAATCGCAGGTGCAGTTTCTCCGACGCGTTTTTCGCCGGCGCCTAGAAGCTTTCCACCTGAGGTCGCTCCGAGCTCGGTGATCCAGATGTCGGCCTCCGGTAGACGCGCGTTTAAATCTTCAAGAATCCGCGGCCAGAAGTCGCGATCATTGGTGGCGCTAATAAGCGGAGTAGCAACGCTCTCGAGCCCGGTGATCTGTTTTTTGAGATTATCAAGCTGCGTCTCTGCTCCTCGCATGGAGGCGTTCTTTTGCTGGATCAGCGCAGCGGTTTCTTGCGTTACCTGCGCCGCTCGCGTGTAATATATCGACCAGCCGAGGATGGCGAGGACCACGCACGCGGCCGCGGCAATGAAGAATGGCCGGCGCCTTTCCAATTCCTGCCTTCGAACAACGCCAGCTGGAAGCAGGCTAAGCTCCATTGGACAGACCGTTACGCTTCGCAGCGCCAGGCCAACCAATTCGCCAAGCAGATGCGCGGAATGCGCGACACCCGACGCCGACGCCGCTTCCGAAACAGCCACGTTTCGAAGCGGATTAAAAAACTCGATCGGCAACTGGAATTTCTCCTGAAAAAACTCGCGCATATAGGGCATACCCACAGCACCGCCGCAAAGAAAAATGCGGTCCGGCCGATTTCCCCGCTGTTGCGCCCGATAATGACTGATCGAGCGCATCAACTCCGCGTGCAGTCGGGTCATGGTGCTTCGCGCCAGTTTCGAGACGCGGGCGAGATCGTGGTCTGAAGGCTCTGCGTACGCGCCTCCCAGTCCCACAAAGCCATCTCGTTTCTTGCGAGTTTCTGCGGCCTCAGCGGATTCTCCGAATTCCCTGGCAATTGCTGCGGTGATCGTACTGCCGCCAATGGGAAGACTGCGCGAGAAAATTTTTCGAGGCTCAATGAAAAGAACATTCGTCGTGCGCGCCCCGATATCCACGAGCAGCGAGCACTCGTTCACATTCGGATAGCTGTAGCGAAACGCATTGTAGAGTGCCATTGGCGCCACATCGATGGTGGAAGTATGCAGCCCGGCTTCTTCGACCCCTGCGTTGATGTCGTCGAGCAAATCAATTTTGATCGCGACCAGGACGACCTGAATTTGCTCCTCCAAGCCGCCTCCAACCAGCTGGTAATCCCAAACCACGTCGTCGATCGGGAACGGAACATTTTGCTGTGCCTCGAACGCGATGATTTTCTCCAGCTTTTCCTGTTCAAGGGCGGGCAGTTTAACGAACCGCGCAAAAACCGACTGTGCGGGCAACGCGTAATTCACGGCGCCGTGTTTAATGTGGAGCTCGCTCATCATTTCACGCACAAAGACCGCGATTTGCGCGCGCCGCATTTCGTCGCTGGTCGGATCAGTCGAAACCTCGCGCAAACGATAGTCCAGCAGGACCAGTCCACCGTGAGCTTGGACGCGGAATTCGGCCAAGCCCATGGTTTGGGACCCAAGATTGAGACTGATCAGGCGCGATGCGATAGCCATGTCCAAGTCCCAAAACTCAAATCCCAGACAAATTTCAAGCTCGAAATTCAAACGCGCAAAAACCAGACGGACTCCTGGCCTGGGTTGCGGGTGAGCAATGCTGGTGCGTCAGGCGATGGTCGAATCGCTCGTTTCGAGCAAACCTTGTTCGCATAACCGCGCGTATTTCCCCCCAAGCACAAGCAATTGCTCGTGGGTTCCGCGCTCGACGATACGGCCGTGATCAAGCACGAGGATGAGATCTGCGTGCACGACAGTGGAAAGCCGGTGCGCGATTACAATGGAAGTGCGGTCGAACATCAGAGTCTCCAGCGCTTCCTGGATGAGTCGCTCCGTCGTCGTGTCCACGCTCGCCGTCGCTTCATCCAGAATCAGAATTGGCGGATCCTTCAAAAGCGCCCGTGCAATCGAAAGCCGCTGCTTTTCTCCAACACTCAACTTTACTCCCCGCTCCCCTACCACGCTGCTCAGTCCGTCCGGCAGCCGATCGATGAAGGGACGCGCGTTTGCCACCGCCGTCGCCTCCAGCAATTCTTCATCTGTCGCATCAGGTTTCCCGATTTGCAGGTTCTCGCGGATGGTGCCGTTAAACAAAAAGCATTCCTGCGTCACCATCCCGATCTGTCGCCGTAACGCGTGAATACTGAAATCACGAATCGGACTTTCATCGACTAAAATCTCTCCGCTATCGGCCTCATAGAAGCGCGCGAGAAGATTGATCACGGTGGATTTTCCCGAGCCGGTGGTGCCGACGAGCGCGACCATATCACCTGGCCGTGCGTGAAATGAAATATCACTAAGCGTCGGCAGCTCGCCGGAATAGCTGAAACTAACCTGCCGGAACTCAATCTCGCCGCGCGCTGTCTCAGCGAACGTTTTGCCCCCTTGCGGCTCGCCTGCTGAATCGAGAATTTCGAAGACGCGTTCGCCAGCGGCCCGTCCTGCCTGCACCAGTTGATTCAGTTCATGCAGTTTCCCTATCGGTTCGTAGAGAAAACTAGCGAGCACAAGAAAAGCGCCAAGGTCGCCCAACTGCATAGCGCCCGATAAAATACCACGCGCCCCTACGGCGATCACCAACAGCACGCCGAGCGAGCCGAACAAATACATCGAAGAATGGTAAAGTGCCCACACCCGCGTGACGACCAGGCTGGCACGTCGCAACTCGTCGCTCTCTTTGGTGAAGCGACGATCTTCCTCAACTTCGCGTACAAAACTTTTGATCTGTCGAATGCCGGAGAGATTGTCGTGCAGGACCGAATTCATGGCCGAAGCGGCGCGGCGATGCAGCCGGTATCGCCTGTGCGCGGTGAGCGTATACCAAAGCGCGCCACCAGCGAGCAACGGCACCGGCGCGAGGGCGACAAGCGTCAGTTTGGTGCTGAGGTAAAACATCCCTGCCACCACAACCACGATCTGCAAAACCGCCACCGTGCCTTTTTCGATGCCATCAATGAGGACCCGTTCGAGCGAGCTCACGTCCTCCAGAATTCGCGTCATCAGATCGCCGGTGGCACGATTATCGAACCAGCGCAGTGGC
>DATHHK010000185.1:0-2044 GCA_035317225.1 Candidatus Udaeobacter sp.
TTATCCGACAGTACAGGGTATCTTCCAGGGGGAAACACTCGTGTTCCAGCAATTGTTCCGCTCTCTGCCCATGCTTCTGCTCGCTGCGGTCTTCGTTATGTATGTTATTCTGGGAATTCTTTACGAAAGCTATGTGCATCCGTTCACGGTGTTGTTCCCAGCCATTGTCCCCGCGGTAGTCGGCGGGTTGGCCACATTGTATCTCTTTCACTCGGTGCTCTCGCTTTACAGCGTAATCGGACTTTTCCTTTTGTTAGGCATTGTCAAAAAGAACGGAATCATGGTTGTCGATTTTGCCTTGCAACGAATCGACGAAGGTTGGGACCTGCGCTCGGCCATTCACGAAGCCAGTATGGAACGGTTTCGTCCCATTATGATGACCACGCTTGCCGCCCTCATGGGTGCAATACCGATTGCGCTGGGGTTCGGCCAGGACGCCGCATCGCGCCGCCCGCTCGGTCTGGTGATTGTTGGCGGCCTGATTTTCTCCCAGCTGATTACGCTGTTTGTAACGCCGGTCATCTATCTCTGGCTCGAATGGTTCCAGGAGCACGTGCTCGACAAGGTACCATTCCTCCGCAGCGCGCACACCCATCACGGAGGCGAACCCGCGAGAGGAGAAATGCGACCTGAACCAGCGGGCGTCCATTGATCCACGATTTAACTGTTTAACCGTTTCAAACGCCTTGACGTGGCGAAGCCCCATGCGCGCGATGGTTCTGGATAAACCGCGGCAGCCGCTCCAACTCCGCGACGTGGAGAAACCAAGACCGGCCAGGGGAGAACTGTTGGTGCGAATCGTTACGTGCGCCGTGTGCAGGACCGATCTTCACGTGGTCGATGGCCAATTACCGGATCCAAAACTGCCGCTCATACCGGGCCACCAAATTGTTGGCTATGTGGAAGAGATTGGAGACGAAGTAAATTCGAAATTCAAAGTTGGCGACCGTGTTGGTATTCCGTGGCTTGGCTGGACTGACGGCGAATGCGCCTATTGTCGATCGAACCGGGAAAATCTATGCGATCGAGCTCGCTTCACCGGCTATACCATCGATGGCGGTTATGCGGAATTCACTGTTGCAGATGCACGGTTCTGTTTTCATTTGCCTGACCGTTACAATGATGTCGAGGTTGCGCCGCTGCTTTGCGCGGGGCTGATCGGTTATCGTTCCTATCGCAAAACCGGAGATACGCATAAACTCGGCATTTATGGCTTTGGTAACGCCGCGCATTTGATCGCGCAGATTGCCCTTTATGAAGGGCGCGAGCTCTTCGTGTTTACGCGACCCGGTGACCTGGTAACCCAGCAAAGCGCCAAAGCGCTTGGCGCAAAGTGGACGGGCGGTTCCGACGAGATGCCCCCGGAGAAACTCGATGCTGCGATTATCTTTGCCTCGGTCGGCCCGCTCGTACCTGCGGCGCTGCGTGCGCTTGCAAAAGGAGGCATTGTGGTTTGCGGCGGGATCCACATGACCGATATCCCTTCGTTTCCCTATGCAGACCTTTGGGAAGAACGGATCATTACGTCTGTAGCAAATCTAACCCGCCGCGACGGCGATGAATTTTTCGAAATTGCGCCACGCGTTCCGGTGCAAACAAAGACGGAAACATTTCCCCTGGAACAAGCCAACGTTGCACTGGATCGATTTCGTGCCGGGAAGTTTAAGGACACCGCCGTGCTACTGATGGACGTGAACTAACGGCTGGGCCAACTAAATTATAATAGCGACTGCAGTTTCTTTCTCAGTGCGTTCCTACTCGCGCACGGCGTTCATCGTTCCGGACTGAGCCAGCAGCGTTGCCAAGCGCTTCTTCCTCCGGGGGGAGAAACGGCCTGAAGCGGCTTTTGTCGATGGCTTTCATGAAAGCCTCGTGTGGGGAGACAATTTCCTTTTCAAGGAGCGCCCATATGGCGTCGTCCATAAATTGCATTCCCTGTGCTTTACCGGAAACAATCACGTCCTGGAGCTTTTGCGTCGCCCCTTCGCGAATGATCGCAGCGACAGCGGCGTTCGAGATTAAAATTTCGTTCACTGCGATTCGC
>DATHHK010000186.1:0-5118 GCA_035317225.1 Candidatus Udaeobacter sp.
ACTCTCCACCGTGGAGAGATCGGCAAAAGCTAGTGCGAAGGTCGGATCGAGTTTGATGGCTTGTTCGAAAAGCGGTACCGCTTTCAACGACGTGTCGTTGAACATGTCCATGCGATTGGCGTACTCATGTGCTTGGACAAAAAGCAGGTAAGCATCGGGATTTTGGGTTGGCCGGTTATCGAGCCGCGCTTTTTCCGTTGGGGAAAGCTTGGCTTGCAACGCGGCGGCGATTTTTTGCGCGAGATCGGTTTGAATGGCAAAGACGTCTGTCAAATCGCGGTCGTAATCTTCCGCCCAAATGTGCTCGTCGTTACTCGCGTCAATCAACTGCACGTTCACTCGGACGCGATTGCCGATCCGACGGACGCTGCCTTCCAGAAGCGTGGCTACACCCAGCGCTTTGCCTATTTCGCGGGCGTTGCGCACAGCATCGCCCCGATAGGACATGACCGACATGCGGGAGATGACCTTGAGATCACCGATCTTTGAAAGATTGGTCAGGATATCGTCCTGGATTCCGTCAGCGAAGTAAGCGTTCTCCTTTTCATCGCTGAGACTTTGGAAGGGCAGGACGGCAATCGACTTGTCGATCTTGCGCGCTGACGCCCGGGGCAAGAGGAAGAAGCCCGCTCCAGCGGAAATGATCACGCCGGACGCAATCAGCATTAGCAAATTGCGGCGCCGGTGTGATCCTGGGGTGACGCGAATTCCCTGGGGCGTAACGTCGTAAGCCCAGGCAAGAATCAGAGCGATGGGAAATCCCATGAGCAAAAGCACGACCACAAGACGCAGCGTCCAGTTTGGCAATTCCCACGCCGGCAAAACCGCAGACCCAATCTGAATGATGAATCCCGCAGCGATGATGTAAGCTGCAGCGACCCGATAGACTTTCCGCCGCTGCAACTCCTCGAAGAAGCCGCTCATAAACGGAGACGTAAATTCATCGCGCACCGCGATCATAATTCAATCGCGAGTTTTGCAAACTCAGATGAAGACCGCGCCCGTGCCTAATATTCCGCAAACGCGTCGTCAGGATAGCAGTACAACCAACGCTCCCCCGGTTGTGCGGAGGCAATGACCGGATGCCCGGTTGCGTGCGCGTGTTTAGTGGCGTGACGATTTGGAGAGCTATCGCAGCACAGCGTGACGCCACAAGTTTGGCAGGTGCGCAGATGGACCCAGGTTGAGCCGATCTTCACGCATTCTTCGCATTCGCGGCGCTGGGGTTGTTTGATTGACGCAATCGCGTCGATGTGGAGGCACGCAGACATACGCATCTACTCTCGCAGTACTTGGTGAATGGAAGCAACCGCGATTGAGCCTTCGCCGACAGCCGAGGCGACGCGTTTGACATTGCCCGCGCGAACGTCACCAACAGCGAACACTCCGGGCAAACTCGTTTCGAGAAGGTGAGGAGAGCGAGTCACTGGCCAACCCGTCGCTGCCAGGTCGTCTCGCGACAGATCCGTCCCCGTCTTGATGAATCCCTTACTGTCGAGAAGCATGCACCCGTCGAGCCAGCGCGAGTTTGGAACCGCTCCGGCCATGACGAAGACGTGGCGAATTTCGCGCGTCTCGGTTTTTCCCGTTCGCTTGTCGCGCCAGGTAACACGTTCGAGATGATTCTTGCCCTCGAGTCCGATGATTTCCGTGCACCTCCGCAAATCGATCGCAGAATTGTTTTCAACGCGCTGGATCAAATACCGCGACATGCTCGCCGCCAATCCACTGGAACGCACCAGCATGTGGACGCATTTGGAGGTCTGCGCGAGAAATACGGCGGCCTGTCCGGCAGAGTTTCCTCCGCCCACGACAATCACTTCTTCGTCGCGACATAGTTGCGATTCAACAAACGTCGCGCCGTGGTAAATGCCAGCACCTTCGAATCGGGCGACATTGTCGAGCGACAACTTGCGATAGACAGCGCCACTGGCGATGATGACTGTACGCGCGGGAACAGTTTGGCCGTCATCCAATTCAATCGCGTACGGTTTGCGGTCGCAGGTGAGGCGTTTCGCGCACTTGGCGATCATGATTTCGGCGCCGAATTTTTGTGCCTGGGTGTAAGCACGCCCGGCCAGTTCCTGTCCCGAAATTCCGGTCGGAAAACCGAGATAATTTTCAATTTTAGAACTGGAGCCGGCTTGTCCCCCTGGTGCCTCGGATTCAACTACAAGCACGTCCAGGCCTTCCGATGCGCCGTAAACCGCAGCGCCAAGTCCTGCGGGGCCGGCGCCGATTATAACCAGATCACGCAGATGAGTTCGATCGATCGCTTCGTTGAATCCGAGACAGTCGGCGATTTGCCGATTAGTCGGATTACGAAGAACAGATTGTCCGCGACAGATCACGACCGGGACGTCTTGCACGGCAACATCAAAACGATCGAGCAATTCCTGCGCGTCCGAATTTTGATCGAGGTCGAAATAGGCGTACGGATAACCATTGCGCGTCAGGAATTCCCTGATCCGCAGCGTTTCGGCTGAATAGGTTGATCCCAGAACCACGACGTCGCCGATTTGGTACGAGATCAACTCAACCCGGCGCAGAATGAACGCGCGCAGAAGAATTTCGCTCAGTTCGGTATCGGTTTGAATGAGCTTCAACAAATCCTCGCGATCGACTTCGATCACCTCGCCGGGTTCACTTGCCCGAATGCGCGTAAACGCGCGCCGGCCGGAGAGAAGATTGAGCTCGCCCGTGAATTGGCCCGGCTGAAGCGTCACGATTAGCGATTCGCTTGAATCGGACACTCCGAGGATGTCGAGCTTTCCATCAGTGACAACGAAGAATCGAAGTTGATCTCCGACGTCCAACAAAATCTCGCCCTTTTTAATTTGACGCGCATGGCCATGCGCTGCGATGCGCGCAATTTGAGTTGCCGTTAACGTTGGAAATATCTGGTGGATGCGTTCGGGAAACGTTAATGGCATCGCCACAGTCAGCGATGGCGGATGTGATGGAATTCTGTCGGTCATTGCAACGTGTCAGTCTTTGTTCTGTTGTGCATGATGTCACCATCCGCCTAACCGAACAACTGCTCCAGTACTCCAAGCAGCAATCCTTCGAGCCGCGTGATCGATCCTATCGCCTTCGCCTTGGCGAGAACCGTTAGGCCAAGCTCCTCAGGGTATTTCGAAAATCTCGATCTGCTTGGCAATGCCGCGAAGTGAGCGCTTCTCCGGAGTCGCGGCGATGCCGTTTGATTGCAACAGCTTCGATGCTTCGCTGTCAGTAACGATCCGTCTCGTCGCAAAGATGGAGCGCGACGTGGCGAGTCCCTGGACGCGAGCAGCGATGTTTACGGTCCGTCCGAAGTAGTCCTGCCGGTCGTTCAGCGAAACGGCCAGGCAAGGTCCTTCGTGGATGCCGATCTTAAGCAGCAATTCGCCTTTCAAGTCCTTCACTGCTTCTCGCATCTTCAGCGCAGCCGCCATCGCTCGGTCTGGCGTCGGGAACGTCGCCATCACCGCGTCGCCGATTGTTTTCACTACCGCGCCCCTTTCCGCCGCCACGATTTCGTGCAAGATCCGGAAGTGAGCGCGCACCAAATCGTAGGCAACCAGATCTCCAACTCTTTCGTAGAGTTCCGTTGAGCCTTTGAGGTCGGTAAACAGAAAGCTGAGACTGGTAATCTTGAGTCTCTGATCCACGTCGAGCGTATCTGTCCGGTAAATATCGCGGAATGTCTGGTTGGTCAGAAGTCGTTTCGCGGTTAAGAACGGGCGACGCTTGCCGACGAGTTCGTGAACTTTATCGCTGACGATCCAAACAGCGGGCAGCGTGCGAACATCTAAGCGGTTCTCCAACGTGATCCGCAGAGGGCCCGGACGCATCTGAATGGTTCCGTCCGGCGCGTGATCCCTGGTCATGACGAACGAAAGCGATTGGCTTTCACGGGTCGGCTCTCCCGTCACTTCGATATGCTGCGACATGTGGAGGACCGGATCGAAGACGATCACATATCCTTCGGGCAACTGGAGCGAGAGCACCGCCTTCTCGCCAGCTGAAAGCTCGAGTGTGTCCAGAGTAGTTTCCTTAACCCAGTTTGCTAATGCCTCGTCATCGGGCAAATCAACGCCCGAACTCCAAAAGATCTGTCTGTAATATTGGATGAAAGGCAGGGTCTCGGGATCGTGCGCCCTGATTCTCCGCACCCGCGGGCTGATTGTGAACGTAACCTCGACGATTTCGTCGAGCGTCGGTTCGCAATCCTCAGCGCAAAGAACGCACCTGTATGTGGCCTGCTTTACGGTTTTAAGCGTCGCGCCCGAATCGAGGACACCACCACACGCGGGACAAAGGATGTTCCAGGACATATCGAAAATGCCGAGTCGCGCGCCGTGCAGAAAAGCCGCAATGACATCCTCCTCATCGAGCTTGTGCTTGGCGGCAAAGGCGATGGCGTTGATTCGGCATAGCTCGCGGTCCCGCCCGTCCTGGATGAGTTTTTCGATCGCACTCACCGGCTTCGGCTTCGCCGATTGTCGCAAAGCACTGAGGAGTCTGTCGATTTCGTCTGGAAGTTTCATGGTACACTCGAATCGGACACTGTTACCCTGTGGCTAGGAAAACGGAAAGCAAGTGACAGATGCGCTAAACATTCCTCCGAAAATCGTAAGTGCGAGGAACGGCAGCGATAGGTTAGCTGGCAGCTGTCTCGGTCGTTAGAGGCGGTGCGGATTGTGTGGGCGCGGGCGCTCGTGTTTTGTCCCGACGCTCTTTGAACCACATAATGACAACATAGAAAACCGGTGTCAGGAACAGACCAAATCCGGTTACGCCGAGCATTCCGAAAAAGACCGCGGTGCCGAGGGCTTGCCGCATTTCCGCGCCGGCACCCGAACTAACGACCAGCGGAACGACACCGAAGATGAACGCGAATGAAGTCATTAAGATGGGGCGCAATCGGAGACGACACGCTTCGACTGCGGCGGTGAAACGGTCTTTTTGGTCGCGATCCTGAATTTGTTTTGCGAATTCGACGATCAGGATGGCGTTCTTACAGGCAAGCCCGACGAGAACGACAAAGCCGATCTGTGTGAAGATGTTGTTCTCCATCGAGCGGAGCCAGACACCGTAGATCGAACTGAACAGACACATCGGGACGATCAAAAT
>DATHHK010000187.1:0-15650 GCA_035317225.1 Candidatus Udaeobacter sp.
AACCGAGGAAGGCGAGCGCATCCCAATTTGGTGCCGCAGCTTTGTTCAAGGAAAGACACAAATAGAAAAGAAATACGGGTAACCCAAACCACATCAGGAACAGGACCTTGAATTGCTTATTCACTCGCCGCCAGCTTCCAAGGACACCCCAGGCTAACGCCAGGAACAGGAATGGCGAATAAGCCAGAAAATGTTCGCCAATAAACGAAAGAACTTCGACAGGGTGCAAGCCAAAGCCGTGCTCGACGCCTCCGCGCGATCGCAGATGCGCAAGGGTCACCCACGCGTGTTGCGCGTTCCACACTATCGGGGGCACCGTACAGAGAGCGAACATGCCGAATAACAGATAAAATCCGGGACCCTTGAATTCGTGCCGAAACCGGGGCGCCAGGGCCAGCACTAACACAATCGAAACGAGCTCCAGCGCGTTAGTGTATTTGGAGAGGAACCCCAGGCCCATCAATAGTCCAGTCAATGGCCAATACCATGAGAACCGGGGACTTTTTTCCAATGCAAGCCAGAAAGTGAACATTGCCGCCAGCCAGAAAAAAATCGACAGCGCATCAATCGTCATCACGAAAGCGCCAATGTTAAAAATAGGCATAACATTTAACGCGATGACGACCCACAGAGCGGCGGTGGCATTGAACAATCGACGGGCGAAATAAAACAAGAGCAGGCTCGTTCCGGCCGCGAGCAATGGACTGAAAAAGCGCACTCCGAATTCGTTCGCTCCAAAAACCGCAGTACTTGCGCGAATAGCAAACGCGATGCCTGGCCCTTTGCTGAAATAGGCCGGAGCCAGCCGTTCTGACCACATCCAGTAATGCGCCTCGTCAAATTCGAGATCGGTCGTTGCCAGCATCGACAATCGAATGACCGTCAGAACGGCAACGAAGAGCCACACCGCGCGCGTTGTGCTCATGCCGAGTGCCGTGCCGCGCCCGGCGATCGCGCCTTGCCATTGGGCTTAGCAACCAAACTTGGATGGCGCGCAAAAATCTGCGGCGACCATTTTCGCCCTGCGCTCCTCCAAATCAATTCAAACAAGCCGAGCAAAAGCAGTGTTTCACCGCCTGCCAGAAAGAACGTGGCGACGACGTCGCTTGGCCAGTGTGCACCCAGATAAATTCTCGAATAACCAACGGCCAAGGTAACCAGCCAGTAAAGCCAGCCGAGGCGTCGATAAAAGAACGTGCAAAAAACAGCAATCACGCTGTTGGTGGTTACGTGTCCCGAAGGAAACGAAGGTCCCGACCGGTTGCGATCGGACGAATCGGAGAACCGAATGGTCGGTTTCTTAAACAAAGTGAAGAACGCCGGACGCGTCCGTTGCAACTGGACCATCCGCACATTCTCCACGTGTTTGGGCCGATGGCGATCCACCGCCGATTTTAGAAAACCTGTGATCTGACTCGTGATCAACAGAGATAAGATCAGACAGATGACGAACGCGCGTGCTCTGAATCCTCCAAATAAGAGCGCGCTCACTCCAATCGCGATAAAGAGCGGCTCCCAAATCGAGCTATCGCTCAGGGCCGCCATGAACAAGTCAAGGGCCGGACTCGTCCATTGTTGATTAATGAAATGAAAGATGGACTGATCCATGCGATGAAAATGAAACAGCCCCTAAGCTTTAATCGCTAGCTGTTAATAAACAAATGGGACTGAATGACGAAGCACGAATGACAAATGACGAAGCACGCTCGAATGCTCAAATGACGAATATGCGATCGGAGGTTTACTCTTCGTCATTCGGATTTCGCCATTCTTTCGACCCTCGATCGTGGACATTAGTCATTAGTTTAACGCTAGCCACGTTGTCGCTCTTCGCCGAGCCGCCGCCTTCCGCAAAGGATATTCTCGCCTCGGTGCGCATGATGGAATCGCGACAGCAGATCGATCTTCAGGGACAACTTCGCCAGGATACTATTGTGGTTCCATTTCACCTGGTCCAAAACGGACCGCTGATTCGTTATTCGTTCGCAAATCCCGATGAAGTTTTGCAATTGCGTCTCGGTGAAAAGAGCTCGCGCCTTGATCTTGTGACCGATGACGGCACCGAGCAATTTGCGGCCTCGAAGCTCAAGCAAAAAATTCGTGGTACCGGTGTGACCTACGAGGATCTGGCGTTCAAATTTCTCTACTGGCCGGCCGTGCGCGTTTTAGGTGAGGAAAATGTTCGCACTCGCAATTGCTGGAAGCTGCAACTGCGCGCGCCCTCGCGCGAAGCGCAGTATTCCAACGTGCTGCTGTGGATAGACAAGGCCAGTGGCGCGCTTATGCGCATGGAGGGCTACGATTGGAATACTCAATTGGCGAAGCGTTTCGAAGTCGTCTCCGCGCAGAAGATTGAAGGTCGCTGGTTCTTAAAACAAATGCGCATCGAAGACTTGGAGCCTGGGACTAATCGCGTCCAGTCGCGAACGTATCTGGAGGTCAAAAGGTAGGTGCTGCGCTGTCCAAGTTTGGGAGGCCCGATGGGGCTTATGGACAAATGCGCTCCATCACTCCAAAAAAAATCGGGAGAGCCGCGCACAAAGCGCGTGCTCTCCCGATAAAATAATCGCGGTCGTCAGCGCGCGCGGTGTTCGCCGGATTTGGCGCCGCTCACTACCAACCTGCGGCCGAGGAATTCCTTATCGTGCAATTCTTCCACGGCGCGCTTCGCTTCCTCGACGGTTTGCATTTGTACGAAAGCGAAACCTTTTGAGCGTTGGTTATGGCGGTAGCTTACGACCTCCGCATTTTGAACATGTCCGACGCCGTTGAACAATTCAAAAAGATCGCTCTCGGTTGCGTCGAAAGACAAGTTACCAACGTACAAACGGGGCGAAGTAACTTCAATCCGTTCAGGCTTGCGGGCTGGTCGCGAAGACTGCGCGCCATTGCGCACGGTTGTTTCGGCCTTCGTTGCGCCATTTCCAAAAAATGCGGCAATCCGTTGCCAGAATGTCTTTTTTTGGTCCTTCGCTTCTTCTCGCTGACGACGCGCAGGGTTGTTGCCACGGCGTCGGGAGCCTCCGCGCGAACGGTGCGAGCGTCTCCCAGTTGAATAAGAGTTCATGGTGGTCCTTACGTTTAGTCCAATTATTGAATTGGCGGAGCGCATCGAGCGATGCACCGTCCGCAGCGCGCCAATCATCCAGAGCCCATTCAAACAAGGCACTCTGCGACGCCGTTGGAAACTCCGCCTCGTCGAACCGGGAAATCACTTCTCTTGAATCGCAAGCCCGCGCACTCAACCAACGATGCAGCGAAGATGCGAAAGTTCGCATCACGATATCGAAAAAGCTGAATCGTCGTAGAAAACGGAGGCTCGGAATATCGAACAACATTCCCGGCATCTCGGCCGAAGTATGGCTTAAGCCGGCCCGATTGCAAGCGGAACGATTGGGAATGGCGAAGCACGAATGCCAAATAAAGAAGGAACAAGGGAATTGACGAAAAGTATCGAAGGACTCGCGACGTATCATTCGTCATTCGGATTTCGTCATTCTGTCGCGCAACGAATAGGCGCGCGACTTTATGTATTCTTTCGGGCGTTCGCCGCGAATTGGACGAACAAATGATCGCAGCTCGCGTGCATGTAGTTTCGGCTTGTAGCCGAATTCCGGCATGAGATCGCGGCAATGCCATTCCACCCATCCGATTTCATCTTCGGATAGTTCGCGCTGCCAGCGCGTTGCCGGTTCTGGACTGATCTGCGAAAAGTTAATCCGGGCCGCTGAGTTACCGCTCCAAAACCGGCCTAATTTTGTCGGTGTCAGTACCGTTTCCTGGTCGAAACTGATCTCGAGGTAAGCGCAAACCTCTTCCATCGTTGTGACCGGTTCGCAGACCAATTGTTCATACTGCACCACAAAGCCCGGAATTACACCATCCCGCACACGCCCGGCCAGTCGGGCAGCGACCAGCCAGTGGGCGATCACGTAATAAATTGAGAACCTTCCCGTTTGCCTTGTTTTCTCCAGAGCGATTTGCGCCGCAAGGATGGCACGCGGGTCGCGCACAGTGACGAGAATTTTCGCGTGCGGAAAACGCCGCAGAATCTCTGGAATGTGATTGCGATTGGCCGGAGTTTTTTCCACCCACCGCCCGATGGAGTCGAGCGGACGTTCCAGTGTTGCCGCGTATGCTTTGACCATTAGCACGAGCAGATCTTCCTGCGCATTGGCGGGATCGAATGCCAACCGCTCGAAGGCTTCCAGAAATTTTTGGCGCGGGAACGTCGCGTAATTCCGCTTGCCCCATTTGCACGGCCCGCCGAAGAGCACATTCGACAGCGAGTGTTTAGTCAAATAATCAAACTGCGCGCGGCGACCGCGTGGCGCATATTTCGTTAGGACGGTGGGAAAATGGGCTGTTTCTTCCGGCAATACGAGCAACTCGGGATGATTATCGAGCAACGCCACAAGAAGTGTGGTGCCGGATTTCGCCTGTCCGGCGATGAAGCAAGCCCTCTGCTCGAAAGGCAATTTCGAACTCATCGAGGGAGCTTACAATAGCCGGCGACAAAATGATAATACCCAGCCGCTTCGGCGGTCGGCTACTGTCCGTTTTGAGACCCCAAAAACCACTCGACGAAACGCGGCAGCCCCTGGCTCAACCGCGTGGTTGGAGTGTAACCGAGCAGTTTTCTCGCTTTCGAAATGTCCGCACAAGTCAGGGGCATATCGCCGGGTTGCTCTGGCAACTGGTTGATTTTCGCTTTTTTCCCAAGCGCGTTTTCGATTGCAACGATCAAGTCTTTCAGCTGGATCGTCTCGCTTTCACCCAGATTAAAGATGTCGAAGAGCGGGCCTTCGTATTGAAGCGCCGCGATCGTTCCCTGAATTACATCGTCAATGTACGTGTAATCGCGTCGCGTTGTGCCGTTGCCAAATTGCTCGATTGGCTGGCCAGCCTGAATCTTCCGGGTGAATTGATGAATCGCTAAATCGGGCCGCTGCCGCGGACCGTATACGGTGAAATAACGGAGCGCCACTGCGCGCAGTTGATGAAGATGCGAGTAAGTCGAGCAAAGAAATTCGCCGGCAATTTTTGTCGCAGCGTACGGACTGAATGTCTGAGTTAGATGTTGATCCTCGGAAAAGGGTATGGTCTTCGAGGCGCCGTAAACCGACGAACTGGAGGCGAAGATAAATTGCTCCACGCCGGTCACACGCGCCGCTTCGAGCAGATGCAATGTGCCAGTGACATTGGTGTCGTAATAAAGTTGTGGATATTGAATCGAGGGTCGAACGCCGGCGCGAGCGGCCAGATGCGCAATCACTTTGAATTTTTCGCGATGAAACAGATTCCGAACTGACGCATCATCTCGGAGATCGAGATGGTGCACGGTCACATCTTTGGCGAAACCGGCGATATTTGCGTGCTTGATTTTCGGATCGTAAAAGTCGTTGAAGTCATCGAGGATTGCGACCGTGTGCCCGGTCACAAGCAGGCGTTCAACGAGATGGGAGCCGATGAAACCCGCCCCCCCAGTGACCAAAATTCGCATGGGCGAGGGTAGATTTGCAATTGGTGATTGCCAAATACCAATTGGGTCGTTGACGACCAAAAGCAGCATAGCTGTACCCGCGGGCGTTGACCGCGGCGGTGTGTCGGGCCGCTAATCCCTCCAGCCGAGGTCGGCGCCCTCAACTACAATGCGGCCGCGGATCTCGCTAAAAATTGCGCCAGTGCAACAGGAGATACGTCCAGTTTAGTGCGAGGGCCAAGACCATTGATACGCGCACGAACGTTTTCGCGGTCGGCGTGGAAAAATGGAATCGCAATCGCGGCGCACGCGTCACAAGCACGAACGACGCATAGAGATCAAACGCCGTCACACTGCATAGCGCCATAAACACAAGAGGGTTCCATTTCAGTGCAGCGAGAAAGTGAGCGTGAAAGAATTGAATCCCGCATCGCGTCATGCCGCAAGTGACGCACGGCAAACTAGTAATCTCATGAAAAATGCAGCGTGGCCATGGCAAGCCAATTGCCAGCCAGGCTGCCGCGAGACCCAGCGATGCAAGCGAGACGCTTAGCCAGATTAACTCGTGATCGATTTCACCTGGGAAAAGGCGCCGGACGCGAAGCCGCATTTTGACCGGAAGTCAATGGTGTGACGCGCCCCAAGCGCCTAATCCAAAGAGCATGAACGCAATGAGCATTAGGCCGCCGCAGCAAACGATTAGCGGCAGGAAAACGGCAAGAACAGCGCGGCCAGTGTCGGTATCATGGGCGCGCGCCAATCCGATGCAGCTGCAAACAAGCGCCCAAACGCCGGAGATCAGACCGCCACAAACTGGGATCATCTGCAAAGGACCGGTGGAGCCTTGAGAAAAAGCGAGAACGCGGAAAGTGGTTTCAAACGATTGATTGGCGCCGCCGACGATCATCAAACAGAGATGCACGATTGCGCTGCCGATGAACAGTCCGATTACGACGAACAACGGTATCAGAACGATAAATGCAGCGGAACCAGCGCCCATGCCGGCCATCGCACCGAACATATCGTGACGATCGGCGAAGAAACCGACGGACTGCAGTCCCATCGAGAATAGAAGCGAAACGATGCCGCCAAGACATCCACCGATGAGCGCGTAAATGAGCGGCTCACCTAAACCGCCTTCGCGTTTCATTACTGCGAATGCTTCGCCCGGTTTCGTGAGCACCATCACCAGTGTCTCGACGAATGAGTTGAAAAAGCCACGCTCTTGCCGGTGTTCCCACGGCAGGCCGCTGCGCTGGGCGGCCGCTTCCGAGGTCGCGGCTGTGGTGATCGGCGCCGGCGGCGCACCAGGCGCCGCCGCTCCCAGTTCTGTGAACTGCGAGAGTGGCTGCCAGTTTGCCATTCCTTCGCGCCACCCGATGTCCGTGGGAACGAAACGGCCAGTGCGCAGACCTTCGCGAACTTCTTCTTCGGAAAATACGCCCAAACTTGTTGCGCCCCGATTAACATGAATCATCGCCATAATGATGGCGTTTTAGTTAGGCGCACAGGCAAGGGCAAGTTAAATGCGCGCTTCGAACGGGGACTCACTAACTCAAGATTCGGAATTAGAGATTCGATATTCTTGGGCCGAGGTCGGACGAATCACGAATCAAACCGATTCGCCTTCTCCGGCGCATCCAGCGCTCGCCAGAAATACCAGGCGGCCACCGAACGGTACGGACGCCATTTTTCACCGAACTTCATGAGCTGTTTTGGAGTGGGGAGTTTTCGTCGACGGAAAGTTTTCGCGAAACCTTTGCGCACTCCGTAATCGTCAACAGGCCAGACATCCGGCCGGCCCAAATCGAAAAGAAGAAGCATCTCGACGGTCCATCGGCCAATTCCGCGCACCGTAGTCAGACGCGTAATGATCTCGTCATCGGTCATGCGGACAAGCGCGCGGCCCGATGGCACGGTGCCGTCGATGGTTTTCGCGGCAAGATCTTTTAACGCGGCAGTTTTTGCGCGTGAAAGACCAGCGGCGCGAAGTGTTTCATCCGGCGTTGCGAGAAGTTGTTTGGGATCGAGCCATTTTCTTTTGGGATAAAGAGCGCGGACCCTCGCAAAAATAGTGGCTGCAGCTTTGCCGGTCAGTTGCTGGTAAGCGATTGATTCTGCAAGTGCGTCGAACGGCCGAACTGAAATCGCCGGCGTGATGTTGTAGCGACGCGAGCGCGCGATCAACTCTGCCATTCGAGGATGACTCGCTTTTAGAAGATGGTGCGCATGCTGATGGTTCATGAAAAGGTAAGATTTCCGGTGTACTCAGCGGGAGTAGATAATCTCACCGCCAATCACTGTCATTTCGTTCTGCGTTTCAAGAATTTCCGCCTCAGGAATTTTCATAATGTCTCGTGACAGAACAGTAAAATCAGCAAGCTTGCCGACTTCAATTGAGCCTTTGTCCTTTTCTTCGAATGCGGCATAGGCTGGCCAGATCGTAAACATTTTCAGCGCGTCTGCGCGCGAGACGGCTTGCTCGGGATGCCAGCCTTCGCCTGACTTGCCCTTGATGCTTTTGCGGGCGACGGCGGCGTAAAATTCAATCATCGGTTCGCCACGCTCGACTGGCGCGTCGGAGCCTCCTGCAATGATGCAACCGCTCTTGAGGAAACTTTGCCAGGCGTATGCGCCGACGAGACGATCCATCCCAAGTCGCGCCGGAGCGAAAAACAGATCGCTGATCGCATGTGATGGCTGCATGGAGGGGATTACGCCAAGTTTTGCGAACCGGGGAATATCGTCCGGATCGACATTCTGAGCGTGCTCGATTCGCCAGCGTGGTTCGCGAATTTTCCGCTCGTCGGCCGGAACGGCTTTGAACGCTTGTTCGTAAAGATCGAGAATTAGTCGGTTGGCCCGGTCGCCCAGCGCGTGTGTTTCCACCTGGATGCCGCGGCGCAGCGCCTCTTCGAACATTGGTCGAAGGTCTTCAGGCTTCTCCCTGAGAAGACCGGAAGTTTCGGGCGCGTCGCTGTAGGGCTTCAACAAAGCCGCGCCGCGAGAGCCGAGGGCGCCGTCGAAGAGCACTTTGATCGTGCGCTGGGTGAAATGGTAATCGAACGCGTTGATGGTGGGGCCTTCGCGCAAGAAATTCTGCGCGTCCTGGCCGGGACCGTAGACGGCGTTGACGAATCGACTTTTGATTTTGCCAGCCTGGAAAGCTTTCTGGATAACATCGATGTCTTCCTTGTGGCTGCCGGCGTTCTGAAATTCGCACCAGCCGAGTTTAATCTCGCGCTCGATTCCGCGCAGCAGCGCCTCTTCCCGCTCCGCTTGAGTAGCTTTTGGAATGCTTTTTTCGACAAGATCCTGTGCGTGATCGAGCAGCATTCCGTTTGGCTCTCCGTTCTTTTTTGAAATTTGCCCGCCGAACGGATCCGGCGTCTTCCCGTCGATTCCGGCAATTCTAAGCGCCGCCGAATTAGCAATTGAGGCGTGGCCATCCGCGCGTGTGAGAAATACAGGATTGTTTGGAGCGATCTTGTCGAGGTCCTGGCGCGTTGGAAATTGCGGCGGTTTCCAAAACGTTTCGATCCAGCCGCGTCCAGTGATCCATTTGCCTGGGCTCGTTTTGTCGACGCGCTCTTTCACCCTGGCCAGAAAGTCTTCAAGCGAATTGATACCTTCCATATTGAATCGCATTTCGCGCTCGCCAATCCCGAAGATGTGGCAATGCGAATCAGTAAAGCCGGGCACGACCGTGCCACCGTGAAAATCGACAATTTTCGCGGCATGAAATCTTTTCGCGTCGTCATTTGAGCCAACGAAAACGATTCGGTTTGCCTTTACCGCCACCGTTTCGGCCCTCGGTTGCTTCTCCGTGACGGTGTAAATGTTCCCGTTCGTCAGAAGAAGATCGACATCTTCAGCGCGTGCCATTCCGACAACGAAAAATCCTGCCAGAAAGAAAATCAGTGGTCGTTTTCGTGTCGAATTCACAGGCGGTCCTACTAAATGCTGCAGCAATCATACTGACAACCTCCCCTTCAGAATCAAATATCGTGCTTCCAGGCTTGACGTGCCGTCGAAGTTTTGTCGTCATCAGTTTTGCCAATTGTTCGGTTTTCTGTATCGGAAAGCCGAACGCTTTTGTCGGCATGAAATGAATGATGAATTTTATTTTTGCTACCGCCAAACAGATTTATAGAATCATGGTTCCCCTCAGGCGAAAACCCTTAACCCTTTTGGACCGTCTGAACGCAGCGCATTCCGATTTCAACATTGATTCGTTGTGGTGGCTGGTGATGTCCGCCGCAGCCGCATTTGCGTGATATCCCATGGCCAACTTCTTTCCACGCTGGACCAACTGGATACCGCTGAAACTGGTGATCTGCGGCATCATTGCGGTCTGCGGATTGACCGCGGCGACCTGGTATTACGCGACGCCAAAGTACACAAAGGTTGGCTACGAACCGATCCAGCCGGTGCCGTTTCCGCACGACATCCACGTTTCGCAATTGGGAATGGATTGCCGCTACTGTCACAGCTTTGTGGAAATGGCGGCCCAGTCCAATGTGCCGAACACCCAGACCTGTATGAATTGCCATACACAGGTGCAAAAAGATAACCCGAAACTGGAGCCGGTGCGGACGAGCTGGAAAACGGGTAACCCGGTGGAGTGGATATGGATCTATCGCACCGTCGACTATGTTTATTACAATCACGCCGCCCACGTGAACCGCGGCATCAGTTGTTTCAGTTGCCACGGTTCTGTCAATCATATGTCGACGGTGTATCTGGCCAAGCCGCATAGCATGGCCTGGTGCCTCGAATGCCATCGGCACCCCGAAAATTTTCTACGGCCCGACGATCAGGTTTTCAATCTCGATTGGAAACCGGACGATGTGAAACCAGCGGAATTTGTGGCGAAGTACGGACATCCGCATGATTCTGGCGACGATTTTTCCAAGAAAAAGAAACTTACCCAGGCAGAGATTGGCCAGACGTTGAAAGAGCACTGGAACATCAATCCGCCGACGAACTGTCAGGGGTGCCACCGATGAAACGGGTATTCCAACATCCACCGGAGCCACCAACCGGCAAGCATTACTGGCGCAGCCTGGGCGAATACAGCGATTCTCCCGAATTCCGGCAGTGGCTCGAACGCGAATTTCCGCAGGGCGCAGCGGAGTTGAACGGCGACGAGTGGTCGCGACGCGATTTCCTGAGATTGATGGGGGCCTCCATGGCGCTCGCCGGGGTTGGCCTAACGAGTTGTCGAAGGCCGGAGCTGCACCTCGTTCCGTTCACAAAGAACGTTGAATGGACGATTCCCGGAAAATTTCTCTACTACGCGACGGCCATGCCGCGGCGCAATGGCGCCATTCCGCTTCTCGCCACAACAGTGGACGGGCGTCCAATTAAGCTGGATGGCAATCCGCTGCATCCGGCTACTGGTGGGGCGACCGACACGTTCACTCAGGCGTCGATCCTGAACCTATACGATCCGACCCGATCCAAACGGTTTGTCCGTGATGGGAAAACGACCAAGCGCGAAGATTTCGACGCTTACATTAAGGACCTTCGTAATAAGCTTCTCGCTGATCACGGCGACGGCGTGGCTTTTCTCGTGGAAGAAACGAATTCGCCAACGCGCGAGCGTTTGAGGGGAGAGTTGGAAAAAAATCTTCCGGGTATGCGCTGGTGTGTTTACGAGCCGCTATTGAGTCAGGGAACAATCGCAGCCACGCAGAATGCGTTCGGCGCTGGTGCGCGCTTGATTCCCAAATTTGATCGCGCCGACGTGGTTCTTGCGTTGGACAGCGATTTTCTTGATTGCGGCCAGGGTGATCTGGCGTCAGTCCGCGCATTTAGCTCGCGGCGGCGTGTGAGCACGCCGAAAGACAGCATGAACCGGCTTTATGTTGTGGAAAGTCGGTTCACGCTCACGGGCGCGATGGCAGACCATCGGCTCCGTTGTCCGGCTAGCCAGATCGCCGCGGCAGTGCACGCGCTGGCAACTAAGATTCTAGCGGGAACAAACGATTCGAGTCTTGGATCGGTGATGGCAAATTTCCAAGCATCGCCATCGAGTGCATCCGGGGGTGGGAACTTCGATGAGACATGGGTCAGCGGGTTGGCAAATGATCTAATGGCGAAACCGGGAGCGAGTCTGGTGCTCGTTGGACCATCCCAGCCGGTCGCAGTGCATCTACTCGGGTACGCGATCAATGCAGCGCTCAAAAATGTCGGACAGACACTGGTTGTTCGGCAAATCTCACATAACCCGAGAACAAGCGAGATTTCGCAACTCGCAGCTGACATTAACGACGGGCGGATCAAACACCTTTTCATCCTTGGAGGCGACCCGGTTTACAACGCGCCGCGCGGATTGGCTCAGGACAAACAAAAAAATCTCCCCCTGGATTGGTCTGAGCTGCAAAAACGCGTGCCCGAGATTGTCCGGCTCGGCTATCACGAGGATGCCACATCAGCATTGAGCCAATGGCACGTCCCTGCCGCGCATTTCCTGGAATCATGGGGGGACGCGCTTACTGCCGAGGGCGATTATTTGTCGATCCAGCCGATGATTTTGCCGATCTTCGGCGGTCTTTCAGAAATCGAGTTCCTCAACGCTTTGCTCGGTGGACCGAAAATTGAAGGACCAGAGCTGGTTCAGGAAACGTTCCGCTCTACAAATCCGCCTGGCGATTTTCAAACTACGTGGTCGCGTTTCCTTCACGATGGTTTTGCAGCGCATGTTCAGCCGCGTGATCAGCCCTCGGCTTTCAGTGCGAATGCAGGCGGCCCGCAGAATCAAAGTCCGTGGGCAGTGCCGCCGCCACCGACGCCAGATTCACCAGAGATTGTGCTGACAGCCAGTTATTCGATGGACGATGGCCGCTACGCTAACAACGGCTGGCTCCAAGAATTACCTGATCCCATAACGAAGCTTACCTGGGACAATGCGGCCTTGATTAGTCCTGCCTATGCAAAAAAGCTCGGCGTGCTAACCGGCGATTTGGTACAAATTACAATCAACGAAAAAAGCGGCGGTGCCCAACCGGTCAAGCGCGAGCTGGTCATTGCTGCACTCGTCTCTCCCGGTCACGCCGACAACTCCGTTTCGATCCCGCTGGGTTACGGCCGAAAAATGCCGGAGTTTGCTGGCCTGCCATATGCGGGCGGGGCGCTGAAAGAAAGGCCAGGCATCGCCGAGCAGTCCGGCTTCAATGGCTACTTTCTGCGCACGGCAGCAAATCCGTATTTCGTCACCGCTGGCGGGGAGGGGATTGAAAGCGTGCAGGTGACAAGAGTTGGTCGCACGTATCCGTTTTCAATTACGCAGGAGCAGTTCAGCATCGAGGGCCGCGGTCTCGTGCGCGAAGCGACTTTGGAGGGTTACCGTGAAAACAACGCGTTCGCGCAAAAAATCCCAGGCGAAGAAGAACTGCCCCATCCGCCGCCGAGCATCTACACGCATCCGCCGCTGACCGCACCGCAGCAGTGGGGAATGAGTATCGATTTGAACGTGTGCACCGGGTGCAGCGCGTGTGTGATAGCCTGCCAGGCGGAAAATAACGTGCCCGTAGTTGGCAAGCTCCAGGTGTCGCATGGCCGAATCATGCACTGGCTCCGGATTGATCGCTATTACGCCAGCCGGAAACCGTACAACCAGGACCGCGGCGAATGGCCAGAGAACCCGGAGATCGTGCATCAACCGATGCCGTGCCAGCATTGTGAGAACGCGCCGTGCGAAACCGTTTGCCCAGTCAATGCGACCGTTCACAGCGAGGACGGTCTCAACGTCATGGCTTACAACCGCTGCATCGGCACACGATTTTGCTCGAACAACTGCCCCTACAAAGTGCGTCGATTCAATTTCTTCGATTACAATCAACGGCCAGTCGGCAAGAGAAAGATCGTCGGCGCATTGAATATCTACGAAGAATATTTCGCGCCGCTGACCACCAAGGGCGCGCCGGACACGATCAAGATGCAGAAGAATCCCAACGTGACGGTGCGGATGCGCGGCGTGATGGAGAAAT
Organism: Candidatus Udaeobacter sp.; assembly: GCA_035317225.1. Classification (GTDB taxonomy): domain Bacteria; phylum Verrucomicrobiota; class Verrucomicrobiia; order Chthoniobacterales; family UBA10450; genus Udaeobacter. The sequence continues at coordinate 13,477 of DATHHK010000187.1, forward strand.
GCACCTTCTGTGTGCAACGCATCGAAGAAGCAAAGATCGCGGCGCTCGCGCGCGCAGGCGCTTCGCCGGAGACGCGAATCCCGCGAGATTCCTTCACCACGGCCTGCGCGCAGGCGTGTCCCACGGAAGCGATTGTCTTTGGCGACATCAAGGACCCCGAAAGCCACGTCTCCAAAATCAAACAGCAGGATCGGAATTACCGAATCCTCGATTATTTGAACGTCGTCCCGCGAGTCAGTTATCTGGCGCGCATTCGCAATCCGAACCCGAAAATGCCCGATGCGGGAAACATCGGAGTCGCAAGCTTGGCGGAGAAATTGCCAGAATGAGATTGTCTGCAATTAGGAATCAATAATGGACGGAGGATCAGTAGCACCGGAAACGATTGAAGAAGCGGAGAAGCAGATCACGCGCGTGCCGCTTGTTCTGCACCGGCGCAACTTTAGCTGGTTGACGGAACGGATCTCCGGAGTGGTGGAACAACCCGCCCCTCGCTGGTGGTGGGTGGCTTTTGCCATCACTTCAAGCATCGCGACCTTCGGACTTTTTTGCATTGGCTACCAGATTTCCACCGGCGTTGGCACATGGGGAAATCAGATCCCCGTCGGCTGGGCCTGGGACATTACCAATTTCGTTTTCTGGATCGGTATTGGACACGCTGGCACACTCATCTCGGCCATCCTGTTTTTGCTCCGGCAAAAATGGCGCACGTCGATCAACCGCTCTGCGGAGGCGATGACGCTGTTTGCGGTGATGTGCGCGGCGATTTTCCCCGGCATTCACGTGGGCCGATTCTGGATGGCGTGGTATATGGCGCCGATCCCTAACAACTGGGCGATCTGGCAAAATTTCCGCAGCGCGTTGATGTGGGACGTGTTTGCGGTTTCAACCTATTTCACCGTTTCGGTTTTGTTTTGGTATACCGGGTTGATTCCCGATTTGGCAACTCTCCGAGACCGGGCAACGACAAAGGTCAGGAAGTTTCTTTTCGGGATTTTTGCCTGCGGCTGGCGTGGCTCGAACCGCAATTGGCGCCATTATGAAATGGCCTATCTCCTTTTGGCCGGCCTTTCCACTCCGCTGGTCCTCTCGGTACACAGCGTGGTATCCTTCGACTTCGCCTCGACGATCATACCGACGTGGCACACCACAATTTTCCCGCCCTACTTCGTGGCGGGCGCAATTTTCGGCGGATTCGCGATGGTGTTGACCCTTCTCCTTCCAGCACGCGCCATATTTAAACTTCACGATGTGATTACTCCCCAGCACGTCGATAAAATGGCAAAGATCATTTTGTTGACCGGCTCCTTTGTCGCTTACGCCTATTCGATGGAGTTTTTCATCGCCTGGTACAGCGGTAATTCATACGAGAAGTTCGCCTTCTGGAATCGCATCTTTGGCCCCTATTGGTGGTACTGGTGGTTTGGCATGCTCTTCTGTAATTGTTTGTCGCCTCAGCTTTTTTGGTTCTCGTGGTGCCGGCGGAATGTGTTTGTTGTTTTCTTCGTCTGCATGTGTGTGAACGCTGGAATGTGGTTTGAGCGCTTTATCATTATTGCCGGCGGTTTGATCCGCGATTTCCTTCCATCGTCCTGGAGAGTGTTTCATCCGACTTGGGTGGATATCTGGACCTACCTGGGCACGATTGGGATTTTCACTTCTTTGTTTCTGATTTTCATCCGTTTTCTGCCGATGATTGCGATGTCAGAGGTGAAAACGGCAGTGCCCGAGGCCGACCCGCATTACGGTCACATACCTGGGACTCAATCGATATCCCCCGGCGGAAAGGAGCACACACGATGATGAAGACTCCTGCCGGCCACAAGGTGTACGCCATGGCTGCGGAATATCCCAGCGCGGCCGCGCTTTACGAAGCCGCCAAACAGGTTCGGGATGCCGGCTTCAAACGCTGGGACGTTTATTCCCCGTTTCCGATCCACGGAATGGACGAGGCAATGGGGCTGGGAAAATCCTGGTTGAGCGGGTGGGTTTTGTTCGGCGGCGTCACCGGTTTTCTAACGGCCGCCGTGGTCGAATTTGGGCCGTCTTCGATTCTCTACCCGCTCATTGTGCACGGCAAGCCGTACAATTTCTTTACCGTGCCGGCGTTCTTCCCCATCATGTTTGAACTGACGGTCCTTTTGGGGGCGTTCGCCGCATTCTTCTCGATGCTT
>DATHHK010000188.1:0-5223 GCA_035317225.1 Candidatus Udaeobacter sp.
CGCGACCTACCAACGCGCGCTAGATCATCGTGCGTTCGATTATCGCATGCCCGAGTCGCATTGCCACTGGACCTTTGTCATTTGGCCAGCCACGACATCGACTTCGAACGGTCCATAGCGCCCGATACTGCTTGTCCTTTCTTTGAGCGAAACTTTGTAATGTCCGGGGGACAACGGTATCCGGAAGCGGCCCTGGCCGTCCGTAGTAAACGATGCGACCTCGCCCTTTTGGTTCTCCGCCGCGAAAGCGGTGTTCGCCAGTGGTCGTGAACTAGGAGCATCAGCCCGCACAGGACCGGCTTTAATGGGACTGATCGCAATAACGCCTTCGATCCCGGTTGCTGCTCCAGACGGGGTTTGGCCAGCATAAACGAAAGCAGCCATAACAAGCAGTCCCAACGTGATCCCAAATCTTCGGAATTCCATTGTCCAATTTACGCCGGCGGTCCAAAGCCGGTCAATAATGACGAAATCCGGAAGGACGAAGGAACCCGAACTTTGAATGTCGAAATACGAACCCTAAAAATAGAATCATCAAACAAAAAACGGCTGCCCGCGAACGACGCGAATTAACGCGAACGAACTCAATACTCACCGGTTTTTAAGTATTTGCGTCTATTAGCGGGATTCGCGGGCAAATCTTTTCCGTTCGTGTGCATTGGTATTCATAGTGGTAAACCTCGAACCCCACTTGACGACCGATTGGTTGCGCCGAAACTTTTTGCTCTCCTCTCGTAATCTATGAAGCGATATTTGCCTTTCGTCATTGTTGCGGTGGTCGCGTTGGCCACAATCGGAAGCGGTGCAATGCTCTACCGGGCGAAGCGACCGCATGTTTTATCTATTTCCGAGGACAAGACACTCTCCGCAAAAAACGGTGCGGAGTCGCCGCACATTCGTGGTAACCCCGACGCCCCCGTCACGCTGGAAGAGTACGGCGATTTTCAATGCCCGCCCTGCGGGATGTTCTCTGCATTTCTCGGCCAGCTCGAGAAAGAGTACGAGTCGCGTTTGCGCGTAGTCTTTCGGAATTTTCCGCTCGCGATGCACGAGCATGCTCGAGAGGCGGCGCTGGCTGCCGAAGCCGCTGGACTGCAGGGCCGTTTTTGGGAAATGCACGATGTGCTCTACCGGGAACAAGAAACCTGGACCAAGGCCCCCAATGTTCGCGAATTGTTCGAATCTTATGCGGGAACCATCGGACTCGATCTTGATAAGTTCAAAAAAGACATGGATGGTGAGCGGGTCCGGGCTCGGGTCGATGCCGATCGACAGCGCGGCGAGTCACTCGGGATACAGCTTACTCCAACTTTGTTCATTAATAATCAGCCGCTGGACCCGAAAGACAAGAACCCGGAAGGCATTCGCGCCGAGATCAACGCTGTGCTGGAGAAAAAACCGCAGGCATGACCGTATCGCGATTTCGCACGATCATTTATGTCGTTGCCGCGATCGTTTCGCTGGCCGGGTTGGCAGATGCAACATATTTAACCGTACAGGCGCTAACGGGCGAGACGCTTGGTTGTGGCGGATCGCCAGATTGTTTCAAAGTCCTCGGTAGTGCGTACGCCAGAGTAGCGGGAATTCCGGTCGCCTCGTTTGGAGTGCTTGCTTATTTCAGTGTGTTCACCTTCGCTACGTTCGCGCTGTTCGGCTACGCGCGCGCGCGTATATTTCTTATTCTAACCGTCGGCGCGATGTTTCTCGGCACGCTCTGGCTGCTGTATGTTCAGGCCTTCCTGCTGCACGCCTACTGCCGCTATTGCCTATTTTCTGCAGCAACCACGTTTCTGCTTGCAGGGCTGGTGATTGCTCTGCCGCCCGGACAAGACAGATCAGTCGCTTAAGTGGCCCATTCTCTTGTCTTGCTCGCGCTGCTGCTCTCGCTCATGCTCTTTAGGCTCCGTACTGGAGCATGAGCGCAATTGTGAATAAGAGTTAGAGAAGAGGCTTATGCGAATTCTGGTGATCGAGGATGAAAAGAAGACGGCGGCTTTTCTGGCAAAGGGCCTGCGCGAAGCCGGCTTCGCTGTCGACCTTGCTCCGGATGGCGAGGCTGGACTGGCAGCAGCGCGTGCAAGCAGGTTCGACCTTCTCATTGTCGATATCATGCTCCCGAAAAAAGATGGCTGGGCTCTTGTTGAAGAATTGCGCGCGGCCAAGGCACAGACGCCGGTCATTTTTTTGACAGCCCGCGACGGCGTGCGCGATCGGGTAAAAGGGCTCGAGCTCGGCGCGGATGATTATGTGGTGAAGCCATTCGCGTTTTCGGAATTGCTCGCCCGCGTGCGTTCGCTTCTGCGTCGTACCCCCGCGCGTCGGGACAAGTTGCGCATCGATGATTTGGAAATCGATACGCGCCATCAACGCGCCGAGCGCGGCGGTATTCCCCTGAATCTTACGCCGAAAGAGTTTCTCCTGCTCGCCCATCTGATGCACTCGGCCGGTGACGTGGTCTCGCGCGACGAAATTGCAGAGCATGTGTGGGACATAGGATTCAAAACCGATACGAACGTAGTCGACGTGGTAGTGCGCCGCTTGCGGGCAAAGGTGGACGATCCGTTTAAGACCAAACTGGTCCATACAATCCGCGGCATGGGTTATGTTCTCAAAGCGCCCTGAACCGCGCTCCATTGCCTCCCAGCTCATCCTGCTTTTTACGCTGGCTGCGACCCTCCTGCTCGCCTGTGGGCTCGGCGTATTTTACTGGATCGTTGTCCGGCACGCGTTCGCGGAGGATAATGCCGTGCTCGCGGACAAAGTGGACGGGCTGCAAACGAGTTTTGAACAACGCGGCGGCTTCGCTGCGGTTGCTGCGGAAATCGAAGCAGCAGGCAGCCGGCAGCGCGCTCCGTTTATGGTGCGTGTGCTCGATCCGGCAGGTGCAACCATCGGGCAGACAACCGGGATGGAAACGCTGCTGCCGACAAACATTTTTCCACCCATCGCTTCACGTGAGACTGCGACACCGAGTGAACATCGAGTTGCCGGAAAATTGTTTGCACTGACGACGAGACACGCCCTTGTAGATCGGCAGCAGTTTACGATCCAAGTGGCGCAAGACCGCTCCAGCGACGAGCAGGTCGAGAGAAAATTTGGTATTGTGGTACTGGTCGTTCTTTCAGGCAGCATTCTTGCCTCCATTCTAATTGCGATCCCGGTCACCAGGCGCGGCCTGCGTCCGTTGGAAGAAATGAAGCGTTCACTGGAGCGAATCGGGCCAACCCATCTGAACGAGCGCGTCGCACCCGCCAATTGGCCGCGCGAGCTTCAGCCGCTGGCCATCGCTTTCGATGAAATGCTTAAACGCCTCGATGATTCTTTTACGCGCCTCTCTCAATTCTCCGCCGACCTCGCCCATGAATTGCGAACTCCCATCGCAAATATGCTGGGTGAAGCGCAGGTCGCTCTGTCGCGCGACCGCAGCGCTGCGGAGTACCGCGAAACTATCGAATCCACGATCGGCGAGTGCGAACGCCTTTCCGGAATTGTGGACAATTTGCTTTTCGTTGCGCGCGCCGACGCAGCAACCGAGCCGGTCGAGCGGATAAGATTCGACGCGCGCGCGGCAGTGGAGAAAATTGCTGCCTTTTATGAAACGATCGCAGAAGATCGTCATGTGGCCATCAATTGCAGCGGCCAGGGCCAAATTTCTGCCGACCCCGCCTTGTTCGAGCGCGCCGTGGGCAATCTGGTCGATAACGCGCTGCGTTTTACTCCTGAGAACGGTTCAATTCAAATCGCGCTGGCCGAGCGCGCCAATGATTTCGAGATCGCAGTCAGTGATAATGGCTCTGGAGTAGCTCCCGAACATTTGCCGCGCGTATTCGATCGATTTTACCGCGCAGAATCATCGCGCGGATCTGATGGAGCAGGCTTGGGTCTGGCTTTAGTAAAGTCGATTGTCGATCTTCACGGGGGCACCGCAAGGATTCAAAGCGAAATCGGTCGGGGTACCATGGTCAGCCTCACCTTTCCCAAGGGAGCATAATCTCCCCCCTCCAGCCCGCTCGAGCAAGCAGGACTGAAAAGCGGTCTTTCGCTACGGAAAGATTTCTCTTGCCAATTATTACAATTTTGTAATGCTCGGCCAATCGAGCAATGAAAGCGACAGGTCAAACAGCCGGTCGGAATGCTTTCGGGTCTGGCCGCAGACCCGAAAAATCAATCTAAGAAGCCATGCCAGCGTTAACTCTCCATTCTTTTTCCAAGGCGATCCAAATTCCTCCAAGGCTTCACAATCAGCCGTTGGATGCGTCGCAAACATCAGCGCGTCTCACCACTTTGTTGAGCCGGTTTGGCATTCGTGTGCTCGGCGACCTCCATGGACGAAAGGTGGTTGATTTCGCCTGGGAAAAAAATTGTGGTCCAAAAACTTTATATGAACTGGATTTGCTTGCGCGCCGCGCACGATCCCGAAACGGGAAGGCGTCGGGTAATGGTCACCGACAGGACTGCGTTCCTGCTTCGTACGATTTCTCTGCGACAAACAGCGGAGGAGCGGGTGCAAAGATGCACGAAGATTCAGCCAGCTTTGCCATTCCGGAATCCATTTGCCATCTCGCTTTAAACGAATTGCCGCTGACGAGACGTTTGGGAAATGTTGTCCGCTCAATGGGTGCTCGGAATTTGGGGGATCTCAACGGACGCAGCGCTTTTGAATTGCTCCAATACAAAGCTTGTGGGTGGGGCACGATTAGCGAGATCCAACAACTGATTGAGCGCGCAATTTCCGGAGAATTTGACGTTGCGCAGATTGAAGAGGCCACGGCGATAGCCGAATTATTGAGTTTGCTTGAGCAAGGACTGGCGAAGCTACCGCTTCGTGAGAGACAATTTCTTCTTGCCAGAATCGGAGCACAAACGGGGACCGGCCGCAGCCGGGGCGCAGATCTTGTCGGCCTCACCTACGCAGAAATCGGCCGACGATACGGACTGACGCGTGCTCGGATACACAAGGTGCTCGTAAACACGCTTGATAGCTTAAGAAAAATCTGGGGTCCGCGAGTGCCGCGCCTGCTCGAAGTACCAAAATGGCGCTGCCTGTCGGCGATTTGTCCACTGACTCCGCAATTACTCGAGAAGTGGGTCGGCCCCTCTGCAGCCTTCTCGTCGCGGCCAACAACGGGTGATTGTTTCAACAGCTTTCGATTGTCGATGGAAGCGCATGTGCGTTTGATCGCAGCGCTGGACAAAAGTATTCCTTGTTGGCCAGAAACGAAT
>DATHHK010000189.1:0-14856 GCA_035317225.1 Candidatus Udaeobacter sp.
GTCGAGAATCCATGATCGGAAACGACAAACAGATCTGCTGTTTCACGTGCCGCCTGCCGGTCTAACGCCGAAAGGACAGCAGCGAGATTTTCATCCGACGATTTGATTGCGGCGAGCGCCGGTGGCGCGCCGGGTGCAGACTCGTGCTCGGTGAGATCCGGCTCGCCCAGCCAAATGACTGACAAAGCAGGCACGCCATCTTTCCAAAGGAAATCGGTCACTGCTTTGGTCGTCCAGGGATCGCGCTGTACATGCGCCGATGGAAACGGGCCAAGCGCGGCAGCGATGGAAGTAAGGACGTCACGCGGAAGCGTCTGACCTGCGAACAGCGTGACACGGTTGTTCGCAGGCCCACTGTCTGCATGTCGACCCAGCAAAAGACCGACAGTCTTAGCGGCGGCAATCACAGTTCGCTCACCTGCGCGTTGAATAAGTTCGGCGATGGTTGGAACGGAAATGTATTTACCGCCGGAAAGTTCATCTCCCCTGCTCACAACTGTCGGACTCTCGACGCTGATTGATCGCGTGCGGTCAATCTCCGGGCGGTACGCATAATTTGCTATCACGCTGCTCCGACCGGGATAAACACCGGTAACGAGTGCCGTACCGTTTACCTGTGTCGCGCTGGGATACACCGCGTGGTGATTCCGAAAAGTGACTCCTTCGCGGGCGAGCTTCCAAAGCGTGGGAGTTGTTTTCTCGCTGACAAAGTCCGGGCGCATTCCGTCCCACACCACAACGACGACATGACGGTCGGATCTGGGCGTACCCGCAGCGAGGCCCATGGCGTCCAGGGAAAAAACGAGGACGAGGATCGAAATCGATGTGCAATATTTCGCAAACATGATCGTTCGCAGACTACACAGATTGCATGGGATTGGTAGAGCGCGACCGCTAGGCGGGCCGCCATGGAGGTTCGTTCCTGCCCTGCTTTTCTTGTCGGCCTCGGCGTTCGCTGTTCCGCTGGTTCCCACTAGTCCCGGGACGACATGGCGATACAGCATGACGGAAGAACTTGGAAAAGGCCTCACTATTTCGAATTTGAAACCGGATGCTTATGGAAAAGTTCGTTTACCGGTCCTCTACCGCCTCGAGGGAATAGAGGACGTTGACGGGAAAAAGCTTCTAAAATTCGAAATGCACCGGGCCGGTTCGATCACGAATACGGATCTTGTTACCGTCGATGAACACGGAATAACCTGTTGGGCTCGAATTAATCTGGACGGCGAATTGATCAAGTTTAATCCGCCGCAAATAATGGTCGCTGCGCCGCTCAAACAGGGAGCGACCTGGAATTTTCATGGTCAGGCCGGCGATTTAAAAGTGCGTCAGGATTACAATGTTACGGGCGAAGAAGACATCGAAGTGCCAGCGGGCGAATTTCATGCGTTCCATATTCGTGGAGAGCAAAGCTCACCCAGCCGGATGACGATTGATCGCTGGTTCGTGCCGGGCACTGGAATTGTCAAAGATGTTACAACCATGCGCGCCGCGGACGGCGATTTACTCGAGCGAATTTCTCTGGAACTGGCTGAGCGACCCCAAATCGAGAGCAGACCAGAGGTCAAATCGGAGGCCACCTCAAAAAGACTGTCCGTGAGCTTCGCAAAAGATCAATTCGGGAAACCAACCACGACGTTTTCATCGGATGCTCCCCAAATTTACGTGCGTTGGCAGGGACAGCGCCTGCGAAAGGGTGGAAAGGTTAAGGCTGTGTGGATCGCGGAGAACATCGGCGAAGATTTTCCACGAGGCTACAAGGTGGACGAAGCGTCAGCGACGGTCGAAAGTCAAAATGCTCGTGGAGCGTTCACGCTGGCGCGGCCGGAAGATGGTTGGGCGGTCGGGGATTACCGCGTCGAATTCTACGTCGACGACATTTTGGCGGAGACAGCGAAGATAAAAATTGTGGAGTAACGGACGGCTATGGCAACGCGATTCCTTCTTTGAGGTCGGAAATTTTTTGAATCTGGACCGAGGCGCTGCTGCATCCTAACTAGAGAAATCATATTTCCCATGAAGAAGATCACGATTGTATTTTTGACCGTCTGCGTCGCCTTGGCCGCTGGATGCCGATGGGTTGGCGTTCGAGGCAATGGCCACATCGAAACGGATGACCGAACACTTAGCGCCTTTACCGAGATCGACGCCGGCGGAGTATTTGAAATCGAATGGCAAAGCGGGTCTCCTGCTCTCCGTATTACGACCGACGAAAACCTTCTTTCTTATGTCGAGAGTGACGTCTCGGGCGACACGCTTCATTTGCGGACTCACGACCACATCTGGCCAACGCATGGAATCAAAGTCATCATCTCCAGCCCAGCGAGAACAGCCGCAAGGATCCGAGGCGCCGTAAAGCTTGCCGCAAAACAGATCAGCGGATCCACGTTTGCTCTTGAGGCTAGCGGTGCGTCAAATGTTTCGCTCGACGGCAACATCGATCATCTTCTTGCTGATATGACCGGGGCTAGCGAGTTGGAGGCAAGCGGACTCCAAACCAAAACCGCGGAAATCTCCACGACCGGCGCAGGCGACGCGGAAGTCGCCGTTTCCGAAACGTTGAAAGTCGCCATTACCGGCGCGGGAAAAGTTAGTTATTCCGGCAATCCGACGGTTGAAAAACACATCACTGGCGCCGGCTCGGTTCACCGCAGAGATTGATGCCGTACCCGGCGCTTTTTGTCATTCCGAGCGGAGTCGAGGAATCTCTGGCTACTCGCATTCCCGCTCGATGAAATTAGAGATTTCTCGGGTTCGGTCGAGATAACAGGCCACAAAATCCAGAAATGGAGAATTTCATCTGTGTGCAATGCGGAACGCAGTTTCCCGACAAGGTCAATCCACCCTTACACTGTCCGATTTGCGAAGATGAACGGCAATTTGTCCGCCATAGCGGCCAGGAATGGACCACGCTCAAGCGTCTCGCAGCCGATCATCGAAACCGTTTCGAAGAAGAAGCGCCGCGGCTTCCAGGCATTGGCACCGAGCCCGAATTTGCTATCGGTCAGCGCGCTCTGCTTGTGCAATCGCCGACTGGAAATTTGCTCTGGGATTGCATCACGTTGCTGGACAATGAAACAATGGCGCAGGTCACCGGGCGTGGCGGAATCCGTGCGATCGCGATATCGCATCCGCATTACTACACAACGATGATCGAATGGGCCGATCGTTTCGATGCGCAAATTTTTCTGCACGCGGACGATCGCGAATGGGTGATGCGCAAAAGTTCCCGGATTCAGTTTTGGGAAGGAACAACTTTGCCACTTTGGGACAACCTTACGCTAATCAATTGCGGCGGGCACTTCGAAGGCGGCACGGTGTTGCATTTCCCGGAGGGTGCAAATGGCAAAGGCGCTTTGCTTACGGGCGACATCATTCAAGTGGTGCAAGACCGGCGGTATGTCAGTTTCATGCGCAGTTATCCGAACATGATTCCGCTCGGGGCAACCGCCATCAACCATATCCTGGAAGCAATCGAACCGTTTTCGTTCGATCAGATTTACGGCGCGTGGTGGAAAGCCAATGTTCTCTCAAACGCGAAAGCGGCGGTTGCGCGGTCTGCCGAACGTTATGTGCGCGCGATTACCGCCTGATTGTCGCAGGCGTTCGCCGGTGTGATCTGTAAAGACAGCCGTGTCGGCTGCTCCAACGGAATGCAGGCGGCACGCCTGTCGTTACAGTGTCACACATCAGTTGATCATCTGATCAACAATCCGGGGCAGCGCCATTGCGGCTGGCCCGCGCACTAATCGTGTTGCAAACCGCGAGAGCGACGTTTCCTCGGGATTTACTTCGATCAGCTCCCCGCCGCGGCGGCTCGCACGCAGCGCCCAGTCGATGATGTATCCAAACGTCGCTGTTGTTCCAACGGCGATCACAACGCCGCAAGGATCGCGCTGCAAGTATTTCTCAACCCGTTGCGTTTCACGCAAAGGCAAAGGCTCTCCGAACCAAACCACCCCGGGCCGCAAAAGCGCGTCACACTTCGCACATCTCGGAATGCCATTTTGCTCTTGCTGTTGCGCCTGCTCTTGCCAGAAATCGCACCGCGAACATCTGGTAACGAAAATGTCTCCGTGAATTTGCACCATCTCCGCCTTTGCAAGGCCAGCGCGCTTGTGCAGATCGTCCACGTTCTGCGTGACGAGCAGAAATTCATCCGCACAGTGGGCCAGATTGGCAATCGCCTCATGCGCGGCATTCGGTTGTGCATTGGAAATACGGCGGCGCCGCTCGCGATACCATTGCCAAACCAGTTCCGGATCGCGCGCGAAAGCTTCGGGTGTCGCCAACTTTATCGGATCCAGATTGCGCCAGTAGCCATCTTTTCCACGAAATGTTGGAATCCCGCTTTCAGCCGAAACACCCGCACCCGTGATAATGAGAACACGCACAATTGAAGATCGACGAGCGGCGGCGATTTCCAAATCGGCTGCTACGGAATCTTGCCGTCGATTGGACAGTTAATGTTGCCACTGCCGTGTCGGCTTGCCAGACTCGTTTCATGAACGACCAAGAAATTGAATCCGGCGCAATCCGGGAAATTGAACCAGAAGTAAGGACGCTGTTTACAAAACTGGTCGAACACGATCCGCAGGAGGCAGCCAAGATGCTGGAGCCGTATCCGGATGAGTTTGTTGTTCAAATGCTGGAGCTGTTAAATCCGGCATCGGCACTGAAGATTCTCCAACGCTTCAATCCTGCACGGAGGCAGACCATTCTGGCCACCGCTTCTCCTGAAACCAACAAGCAATGGATGCGAAATCAAACGTACCCAGAGCGTAGCATCGGACGATTAATGCAGCCGCCACTGGCAGTCTTCCGTCCGCAAACGACAATCGCCGAAGCAACCGAACAAATTCGGCGGCTCGCCAAAAAGGCAATCATCACCTACGGCTTTGTCACAGACGAACAGGAGAAACTCCTCGGCGTCGTTGTGATGCGCGATATGCTCCTGGCGCACAGCAGTCAGCGTCTCGAGGAAATCATGCTCAAGAATCCATTCCATCTCACGCCAGAGATGTCGCTCCCCGATGCGATGAGAGCGGTACTTGTGCGGCATTTTCCAGTGTATCCAGTCTGCGACAAAACGGGACGGCTCCTCGGCCTTTTGCGTGGCCAGATGCTGTTTGAGGCCGAGGCGATCGAATTAAGCGCGCAACCGGGTGAGATGGTCGGCGTAGAAAGCGAGGAGCGCCTTACCACGCCATGGCAGCGGAGTCTGAAATTTCGGCATCCCTGGCTCCAGGTAAATTTATTCTGCGGATTACTTGCTGCGGTCGTGGTCGGTTCTTTTCAGGGAACGATCGACCGGATCATTGCGCTGGCAGTATTTCTGCCGGTCCTCATCGGTCAGGCAGCAAACACCGGCGTGCAGGCGCTGGCAGTATGTTTGCGCGGGATGACGCTGGGCGATTTAAGGTCGGGCAGACACCGGACGCTCCTGATCAAGGAAATGTTGCTTGGAACATTAAATGGAGCCTTGACCGGCGTCACCGGTGGAATCGCGATGTTCATCTTTGCAAGGATGGTGAAAAGCCCGATGGCTTTAATGCTAGGTCTCGTGGTGTTCCTGGCTATTACCATCAGTTGCTGCTTTAGCGGCGTAGCTGGCGCGATGGTGCCCTTGGCTCTCAAGAAATTCGGGGCTGATCCGGCAACGGCATCCAGCATCGTCGTAACCACCTTCACCGACGTAGGCTGTCTGCTCGTCTTTCTTGGGCTCGCTGCCTTACTGATCTAAACAGGCGCAAGGGCCGCTAGAAAAAAGATCGCCTTATTGCCAATGCAGGTCTATCACTCGATTCCCATGCAAAAATACGCCTTTACCCTGACTATCCTCACCCTGTTCATCTCGTGTGCTCTTGCTTTCGGTGCACCTGATACTCCGGAAACCCGGCGTCACGAAGCCGAGCGTTACCTCCAGGCCACTCCACCCAAAGCATTGTTCGAGGACATGGCCGAAAAGATGGCCGCGAACCTTCCACCGGACCAACGCGAGCAATTTCAGAAATTGATGACTTCGCAACTCGACATCGCGGCATTAACCAAGGCGATGATCGATTCAATGGTGAAGCATTTCACCACCGAGGAGTTGAAAGCACTGGCAGATTTTTACGGATCGCCCGTCGGGAAATCTGCGATGCAAAAGTTCGGCGCCTACATGGCGGACATCATGCCGGCGATGGAGGCCGAAATAATGAAAGCGCAGGCAAAGCTGAACCAATCGCTCCCGAATCCATCGCCCAAATAAAATAGCAAATTGCATGTTGAAGGTGGAACGCGTTCTCCGAACACCGTGCCCTTCGCCGAGGAACGCGCGCCGTGAAAGATTTTCTACAAGCTCACGGCGCAACCCCCGGCGAGCGCTAGATTTTCTTGACTGATCTGTGCTCGATCTACCCCCGAGGTCGATAGTTAATCGACCAGTTTTGCTCCTGAACATTCGGAACCTGCGTGCCGGTTGCTGCGTCATAAATGGAACGCGAAAAGAAGATCACTTGGTTACCCGTGTTCTCCGGATCAAAGAAGGGATCGCCCGGCGGCACGGGAATATCGAAAGCCTCATCGCCTGAAGTGGTGAGATCGAGATCGTGATCGATGAACTGGCCCCAGCCGTAAGTCCAATCCGAGAGATTGCGTGCATCAGGCAGGCTCTCGTCGCCTTGATCGACAACAGTGTTACTGATGAAACGCGCGCTAGGACGGGTCGCGCCCGCCGGCGAAGACAGTGAGTCGCCATAGGCGGCCGAGACGAACCGCATGAGATCCGACCCCGCTGCGCCCCAGAATCGATGGCTGTTATTGTTTCCTATCCCGTCGATTGGCGCCGGCTCGAATTGAGTGACGCGGGCGCCGATCAACGCCGGAGGAAGATATCCCGGCCGCGGTTGCAATCCTTGCAGCGTCGTATCGTCAAAGAAAAAAACGTTGTCCTGAATTTTCGTGAGGACGGTGTTGCGGCGGATGATGTCGGAAAGCCTCGTTTGCTGAAGCGCCTGCAGTTGTTCGTTGCGAAAAACTCGCTGATACCAGAAGCGGTCCCCGTCACGAATACGCTCGAATTGGTTCGCTATGATTTTTCGGAATGTTGGGCCGACGCTTGCGCCGGAAACATGATCTTCGGCAAGGCCGCCAACCCAAAGATCGATTGAATCGACATTTCCATAGAGCTGGAACAACTTCGCCTGAAGTTCGGGATCGCTCGTGATCTGACTGAAATCCGTGACCCGCGGCAGCCCAAATGCGACTCGTGTGCTGTTATAATCCGCAAGCCCATGGTCGCGGCCGCGCTGGATATTGAGGGAGGCAAGGTCAAAACCGCCGGCGCCCGGAGCTCCAAACAGAAAATTACGCAGGTCGCCGACTATTTTCGTATCAACAGACTGGGCATTGTCGGTTGCCAGGTACTTGAGAATCGGGTCCGGCCCAGTTTCCTTCAGCGGATCAGGATTAAAAAACGCGTCATCCAGGTCGAGTTCTTCGCGAATAGGATTGCCTTCGTTGTCTAGAAACTCCACATCGCCATTGATGAGCGTATGGCCAATGCGATAGGCCGCAGTCGAAAACTCAGTCGCGGTTCCGGAATTCACGTCGTCCTTGTAGCCACTGTAGGGTCGCAACGCGTTCGGTCCGAACAGCGCCGGAAGAAACTCACGGTAAGTAATCACCTGCAGTTCGCCGGCGACGATTCGTCGCGTCATTTGGAAAATCTTTTCGTCGCTTAGCGAATGATTGGCCGCGGCGATAGCGGCAGCGATTTGATTGTGTTCCCGCACAAACAGCGCGTGAATCGCGCTCAGTTCGACGTTCTCGTTCGACCGCACGTCTCCGGCCAAAAACAGTTCGTTATCGGGAACTCGATGCGCGTCGTTCGCATTTGGCAGGCCATCGACATTGAGCGGAGGCAGATTGCCAGTGCTCGTTTTCAGAGCGCCGCCTTGGAACGTGCGCAGGGCAGCAGTGCGTGCCGCATCCGAACCATAAATAACCGAACCATCGAGATACGCTGTAATCTGATTGATTTGCTGCCGTGGATTCGGCTCGCTCGCCCGCAACTGGAAGTTGTTAGCTCCCTGGCGCAGGTTCACTTGCAGACTAAAGTTTCCGGCTAAATCCAAAGGCACCGCCGACCCATTCATTGAAAAGGAAATCAGCCATGGCGCGTAAAGATCGTCGGTTACCGTGCCACGCAAAACAATTCGCTGCGAACTGACCGTGCTTCCGTTCGGCGGGTTCAGATTGGCGAACTCACGCGAATTGTTCCCGTGAGCAGGGCCCTGTATCACTTGAACGTTCGAGCTGATTCTCGGCCCAGCTGCCTGCCCGTTCCAATTGCGAATCTGCCGTTCCGCCACCCAGCCATCCGCGCCATCGTTAAACCGGACCTTCCACCACCAGATATCAGCCGAGCGCACCGGCCCTTGTGTAATCGTGCCCTGAATGCCGATCGACTCAGTCGTGACGAATTGGCCTGCAAACGGCGGCGCTAAATATATTGGGCTTTGACTAATTGTTCGCACCCGGTCGCCGATGTGAAACGGTGCAACGGCGGCAGCACCCTGGATTCGGCTGTTCATCCCAAAACAGATCAGGACTAACAGCAGGGTGCCATACGAGTGCCGGAGCCGAATGGACGTGATATTTTCAAAGAACCAAATGAGGTTGAGAGTATTGGTTTTCATGATCAGCGCTACTTATCAGCCACGCTTCCGCGACCCAAAGAACTTTGGGATAAAGCCGCAGGATTTTGGGATGAAACCACCATGATGGAACCGTTTCGGAGACCGGCTGCTGCGCGAAATCTCACTCTTGCGTCGCAACGACTGCAAACATTAATATAGATTCGTCGTACCACTTGTCCCGAAAGACTGATGGATTCGTTACAGCGACATTGTCATCAATCCAAAGAACGTAATCTTATCACCAGCATTTCTCTCAAGGCCTAACGAACAACATCGACATCTTCGTACCACTTACAATCTTATGCGCTGGCGATTGCGCGGTGGGATCAAAAGGAACGAGCGACCCGACCCGATCTGGGTTTAACAAATCGACCGAGGCAAGATCGACAATCACGACACGAGAAATCATTCCACCGATTTGCGCGAGGTTATCCAATGACGCCGACGAAATTTCTTCGCCCCATCGTTCCTCTGGTCAAAGGCTGGGCGCTCTCCTTCCTTGGATGGGGGATGGTCGGCTTCGTGCTCGGCATGAACTTCGTCCGTAATACCGGCGTTCCCTGGACGCAGGCGCTGCATGCATCGATGCGCGACCAATTACCCTGGGCCCTGCTCACGCCTTTATTGTTCCGTTTTGCAATGCGTTATCCAATAAATCGCGCAACCTGGAAACGGAGGTTCGCGGCGCACATTCTCACGTGCGCCGTCACCGTTTGGGGAATCCACCAATGGAAAATGCTTGTCGATCCCGGCCCGGGCCCTCATCGCCCTCTGACGCCGATTTCAGATAAGGATTTCGACAGGCATCGCCAGCGTCCGTTTGGGCCACCGCCGCCGGCCTGGGACTTCTTCCATTTCGCCAGCGTGGAAATTCCCATCTACATCATGATCGTGAGCGTCGCACACACGCTGCGTTTTCATCGACGCGCCGAAATCGGTGCCGCTCAACTGGCGAGCGCGCGCCTACAGGCGCTCCAGGCCCAACTTCGGCCGCACTTTCTCTTCAACACGCTCAACACCATTGCCGGCCTGACGCATAAGGCGCCGGATAAAGCTGATTCCGTTTTAATCATGCTCAGTGAGCTTCTGCGTTTGTCACTCGAAACCAGCGGCGAAACACACGTGTCTCTTCAGCGCGAGTTGGACTTCACCGAAAAATATCTCGCTATCATGCAAATCCGCTATTACGACCGCGTCTGCTATCAATTCCAAATTGCCCAGGATGCACTGAACGCGTCTGTCCCCACGCTTCTGCTACAACCCCTGGTCGAAAACGCGATCAAGCATGCAATCGAACCAAATCCTGGTGGCGGTAAGATCGACATCCGCGCATGTCGGGATGCCGATTTTCTTGGACTCAGTGTTTCCGACACGGGTCCGGGGATCTCGAAATCGGAAGCGCTTAGGGAAGGCTTCGGTTTATCGAGCACACGTGCGCGCTTGCACGAACTCTATGGTGAGCAAGGTTTTCTCGAGATCGACAACGAATCCGGTTTCACTGTCAAAATCAAAATTCCGTTCCGAACGACTGCGTGAAACTTCGCATTGCCATAGTTGACGACGAACGCATCGCGCGGCAACGACTGCGGAGATTGCTCGCCCGCGAAGCCGAAACGGAAATCGTCGCCGAGTGCGCCAGCGCCTTGGAAGCGCTCGCCGTGGTCGCGGCGGATTCACCGGACCTGCTTCTGCTCGACATTCAAATGCCGGGCGCGAACGGATTTGATGTCGTGGAAGCCCTCGGCCCGGCGCCGCGACCAGGAATTGTTTTCGTGACTGCGTTTGATCAACATGCCGTGCACGCTTTCGAAACGTGCGCGATCGATTATCTGCTCAAACCGGTCGCGCCTGAGCGCCTGTCCAAAGCGCTCGCTCGCACCCGCGCTCGTCTGCCCCAAACCCACACGCAAATCACGACGCCACGGGAAGTCATTCGGCGGGAGGAGCGCCGCTTTTTTGTGCGCAGCGGAGCGCAGACGGCTTTCATTGCGATTAATGAGATCGATTGGATCGAGGCCTGCGGCAATTACGCTATTCTTCACGTCGGCCAGCGAAACCACTTCCTGCGCGAAACCATGTCAACGCTCGAAACACTGCTTCCGTCGGACGAGTTCCTGCGCGTTAGTCGCTCAGCCATACTTCATCTCGACCGCGTCGAAGAGGTTCACATTGTGGGCGGCGGCCATCACATTGCCCTGCTTAAGGATGGCCAGCGCGTAAACTTTACCCGCAGCGTCCGCGAAGTCATATCGCGCGTCCGCGGCGTGCAGGATCGACACTCGTCGCGTTATTCCCAGCCGATCTGACGGCCTTTGTTTTGTTCTTCCAGCCAGCTCATAAGCGGCTTGAAGTAGTCCATCATCGCGCGGGTAGAGATGTCCTCACCGGTGGCTTCCTTCAAGACTTTGCGCCAGTCCTCAGTTCCACCTTTTTTAAGGATGTTATTCAGCCACGCGCCGACCTCTTTGTTGTCGGCGTAACTACATGACTGCGGCGGCTGATGGAGAATCTTGCGTGCAATGTAATCATGTAATTGAAACTTAAACACGGTCGCAAACGCGTAGTTGAAATAATAGGCTGGAGTATCATTGATGTGCGTCTTGGTGGCGGCATCGCAAAATTCTTCGCCGCGTGGCGACGGCGGCTCGATGCCTTGGAATTCGGAAACGTATTTCCACCAGCGCGCGTTCCACTGATCAGGCGGAAGATTGTGCGCGTAAATATCCGCCTCCCAGTGCGGCATCGTGCCGCAGGAGAAATAAATAAACGGGACCGAGCGCGCGAGAGCGTCGTCGAGAAGAAATGCTGTCTTGTCAGCGTTGAACTCGTGCGGCAAAACACCTCGCGATTGCAGATATGGCACCTGACTTGAAGCGAGTGCGATCAATTCGCCCACGCCCTCATGAAAGCCCGGTGCCGCGCCGAGTCGTAACAAGTACGGAACTTCCGGGCGCGAATAAGCCTTGAAGTAATATCCGTGACCGAGTTCGTGGTGCGCGGTGAAAAACCAGCGCGCGTTCGGTTCGATGCTTTGCAGAGAACGAATGTCGTTCTGCAGATCAATGTGCCAGCACGAGGCGTGGGTATTCTTCTTTCGTTTCGAACCGGGCGGCAGCGGATATAAATCCGATCTTTCCCAAAAACTTTGCGGTAAAGGGGAAAAACCGAGCCCAGTGTAAAATTGTTCTGCCGTCTTGATAACCCATTCCGCCGTGCGGTCCTTGAAATACTTGTCGATGTCCGCTGCTTCGACCAGACCGGGCCATTCCTGCCCCCAACGATTATTAATCCAATGCGCTGGAATTTTCTTCGGCACTGGTTGATGAAATTTTTCGGCGAGTTTGTATTTCGCCCAGGTGTGCAGTTGCAAATAAAGCGGACGCAGTGTCGTCATCCACTCGTCCAGCATCTTGAGCATCTCATCCGTAGTCATTCCGTAGGCAGCGACCTCGAGCGAGAAGTAATCGGGATACTTCATCTCTTTGGCGACGCCGTTACGCAGATCGCGCAGCGTTACCAGATTCGGTTTCAATGCCGGACCAGACTGCTTCGATGTTTCCCAGACCGCTTTGCGCTCGTTGAGATCGACGCTCTTCTCCAATTTGTCGTCGATCTGGTTTACGGTGATTGGCTGACCGTTGAGCTTGAACTCGAACCCATTGAGCATCGACGCCTGTTTTGTTTCTGCCGCAACTCGCTTCGCCACGAGATCGGGATTTGTCATCGGACCTTCGGCCGCGTTTAACAGAAGCTGTTTTAACTGGCGAATGGTCAGTTCGTTGAGTTCGTTCTGATGCGCGAGCAGCTCACGCGCTTCACTGATAATCGTGGGATTTCCATTGAACGCCGCGTAGGCTTTGCCTGTGGCTTCGGCGGCAGCATCGTGGGCCGGGGTCACGTCGGTAACTGCGAACCATTGTGCCTCGATATTCACTCGGTACAGCGCCTGATAACCGGAATTAGCGAGCGCAAGAAACCGATTTGCGCGTTCTTGGATTGCCGATTCGGCAAAAACCGGTCGTATGAAGAGCAAGAGTAATAGAAAGCGGAAGACGAAGAATGTATTGCGACGCATGGTGCGGAATCTAGCTGAAACAAACATTGCAGGGCAACCGTTTGCTGGATGTAACGGCGCTCAGTCAGCGCCGCTTTCTCGTTGATCTATACCAGCTTGTGGTTCGCGGCTTTCAACTTTGGATTTAAGCAGCGTGAAGAAATAATTACCTATCAGAACAAATAAGAACAAATGGACTTTCGAACGGTTCATGTCGCTTAAACTAATTGTATTTGAACAGGCTTGTGAAGGCATTCGTGATTCCGGATTGGTGTGATTCCGGGCTCTGAAGGGCGTTCGTTATTGAGTGCGTTTTTTTGCTTGCGGAAAAGCCGTGATTTCCCTACTTCACATCAACCTATGGAACTGCTGGCCACCGATCCGCTGTTACCTGTCCGGATCGTTGCCGCAATCGCCTTCATCGCGATGATTTGCGCTTACGTTTACGTGCTGCGGCATCTGCGAAAAATCGAGAAGACCGTCGTTGCGGATAATCTCGTGCCGAGTGAGTTGGGACCGCGCAATAACACGGTGCTCATGGTTTGCCTGATTCCGCTCATTGCCACTGCGCTGTTACTTTATCTGATCATCAAGACGTAAGCGACGGTGCCGGCGTCCTGGTAACGATGTTATAACGCGCGGAATTCTTCACCGCGTTCGAGAGCCACTTCAGCCTTAAGGTTCTCGAGGTCGCGACCAACACTGGCGACAGCAGCAAGCTTATCCCCGGTGCGGAAAATCACTGAGGCGTGTTTTCCTTTCAAATTTCCAGACACAATCGCCTGATCTTTGCCGCTGCCATGACCAGCGTAATGAATGTGTAGATCGAAATGATTGCTCCAGAAAAATGGAGGCATGATGAATGGCTCGCGCGCTCCTAGGATATTACGCGCGGCGGCCTGGCCGTGGCGCTGCGCCACGACCCAATGTTCCACCCTGATACGTCCCGCACGCGGATCGGGCCAACACGCGATATCGCCAGCCGCAAAAATTCCAGGCACGTTCGTCTCCAAAAACTCATCGACCAATACGCCGTTGTCGGTCGCGATGCCCGCTTCTTCGGCGATGGCGATGTTCGGGCGCACGCCGATCCCAACGACCACCAAATCGCAATTTAATTTCGTCCCGTCATCGAGCTGCACATATCGATCTTGAATTGCCGCTGGCGTTCGACCGAGATGAAATTTCACGCCATTTGCCTCGTGGGTTTCGCGAGCCAGCTCGCCCAGATCGCGTCCCAGCGCTTTTTCCAGCGGCACCTCGTCTTTTCCGACAACTGCAACTTCCAGCTTGCGCTCCCTCAAGGACCATGCCACTTCCAGGCCGATAAAGCTCGCGCCGATTACGACTGCGCGCTTTGCGCTTTTCGCCTTCTCAATAATGCGACGGCTGTCGGCGAGCGTTCGCAAATAACAAACGTGCGGAAGATCGTGCCCCGGAATCGAGAGCCGAACCGGCGTTGCGCCGGTGGCAAGCAGCAGCGCGCCGTAATCTAACGCGCGGCCATCTGACAACATCACCCGCTTGGCTCCCGGGTCGATCGCGGTGACAGATGTGCTTGTTATCGCGTCGATCTTGTGTTCGCGGTAGAAATCTGCCGAGCGCAACGGAATCCACTCTTCCGGCGCCGCCCCAGCAAGATAATCTTTGGAAAGATTTGGCCGATCGTACGGCAAAAACTCATCAGCACCGATCAACGTCACCGGTCCCTGATAACCTTCGCGCCGCAACATCTCAACCGCGGCACCGCCAGCTGCGCCTGCGCCAACGATCACCACACTCGCTGGCGATGATTTGGGTTTGCGCACCGGTTTCTCATCGATCTTGCCAGTGACGAAAAACTGCTGCCCACGTTTATCGAATTTGTAACGGGTGACATTGTTCAGCGCCGGCGCAGCAATCGCTTCCCCCGTGCGCAGATCAAAACGCGCATGGTGCCATGGGCAGCGCACGGTGCAATCCACCATCAAACCTTTTGCCAGCGGGCCCCCGTAATGCGTGCATGTCGCGGCGATGGCGAAAAGCTCGTCACCTCGCCTGGCCACCAGAACCGCTTCACCAAACGCGTGCCCCAGGAGTATTCCTCCATCGGGCACTTTGTCGATGTCGCAGCCCTTT
>DATHHK010000190.1:0-8526 GCA_035317225.1 Candidatus Udaeobacter sp.
TTGGTTGCGGGGGCGGGATTTGAACCCGCGGCCTTCAGGTTATGAGCCTGACGAGCTACCAGGCTGCTCCACCCCGCATTTCGAGAATAATTTCGATATCGACATTGTGCAAATCGAAAAAGGACTTATTCGACGGAAGCGAGGTCAAACGGCGATCCTATTTGCGTTAGCCGCCGCGTGTGACTTGGTTGATGTGTGACCACAAGATCTTCTGGCAAAATCGAGACCGAAAAAATTCTCGTCGGCACAGCCAGTTGGTCGGATCCTGGCTTTGTCCAGCGCTGGTATCCGAAAAAGATGCCACCCGGCGAGCGGCTCCAATGGTATGCGCAGCATTTCGACCTGGTCGAGGTGAATTCGACATTTTATTCCGTGCCGGAACCGAGAATGGTGGAGCGCTGGTGCGCGGCCACGCCGGATGATTTCACATTCGACGTAAAGTTACACCAACTGTTGTCCTTTCACTCGACACCGGCAAAGCTCTTGCCGCCTGCCCTGCAACGACGCGCAGAGACAGATGCCC
This sequence comes from Candidatus Udaeobacter sp., assembly GCA_035317225.1. GTDB lineage: Bacteria > Verrucomicrobiota > Verrucomicrobiia > Chthoniobacterales > UBA10450 > Udaeobacter. The sequence continues at coordinate 524 of DATHHK010000190.1, forward strand.
GGGGACGCGTGAAATCGACGCCGGATTTACAACAAGCACTGCTCAAGATTTTTTTGCGCGCGACGTCGATTTTTCGCGATGCGGGAAAGCTTGGTGTCTTTCTTTTGCAACTCTCCCCGGTATTTTCTCCACGGAAACACAAACTAGTCGAGATCGATCCATTGATCGAAATGTTGAGCGATTACGAGCTCGCGATTGAGTTTCGAAACCGCAACTGGGCAGTTGGCGATCAGTTGAAAGCGACAATGGATTTTTTGCAAAAGCATCATGCAGTTTTTGTGAACTTGGACGCGCCCGAATCGGATCATTTCATGGTCATGCCGTCAGACGTGGATGAGGTGACAAATTCGAATGTCGCATATTTGCGACTGCATGGACGCAACGCGAACGCTTATATAACCGGCAAAACAGTAGCCGCGCGTTTCGATTACGATTACAGCGAGAATGAAATCGCGGAAGTGGCACAGCGCAGCAGGAAGCTGGCGAGCGAAGCGCGCGAATTGCACGTCGTTTTTAACAATAACAATCTCGATTACGCGCCGCACGCGGCGCTTCGTTTGCGCAAGGCACTGGGCCAAATCGTAAAGACCCCACCGGAGACAGCAGAATTGTTTTAGTTTGACCAAGTTCGTCAGTGCGAAGCGAATCATCGACGAGAAAAACGCTCAACGTCCAATGCTGAAGTCAGATCATTATTGCCACACCCGAATAGAGAACACGCTTTTCGTTAGATATCGGTATTCGGCGTTGGGCGTACGGCTTTTCTTCGCCAGGCTCAATCAATACTGAAAGTGCAGGAGCCACACCAAGTAATCGAACGCGCCTACAACTCGCGACTACCGAGGCCGCTTGCGCGGCTGAAACACTGGCTGGTGGCACATCACATGACCCTGATGACAATTGCTGACACGCCGCACTCCATCGCTCTTGGGTCGGCGATTGGAATTTTTTTCGGGTTCACACCGCTTTATCCGCTAAAGACCTTATTATCGATCGGTGCAGCGTGGGTCTGTCGTTGCAACAAGATTGCAGCTGCGATTGCGGTGACCCTGCACGACCTCGTGATCTGGGCAATGCCCGCGATCTATATTGCCGAATATCAATTGGGCTGCTGGAGTTTGCAGCGGCCGCCAGCGCAGCGTGTTCATTTTCGCCAGTTTGGACTGCACGATTACATGCATTGGCATGTATTTTCACGCGTGGTCTGGCCCACATTCTGGCCGGCGTTTGTTGGCTCCATGTTCCTCGCGGTCCCTTCGGCAATCATTATTTATTTTCTCATGCGGTTACTGCTGAGTCGCGCTCGAATGCCGCAGAAGAAGGCGTGAACCAGCGGGAACGGTCGCCGAGGCGACTCCTCTTTGCGATGGCAAATCATTAGGATCTGTCGCCTAACGCCTGCGCCTTCGGCGATTCGAAGCCATCGTTTTGTGGAGAAACTGATCCACCATAGACGCTACACCCGTCTCGAGAGGCGTTTGCCAATCAGAACACGTCGATTAAGGTGCTCCGGTTCAAGGGTGTTTATGCATTTATCACGTCGATTTCTCATCGTTTTCTCCCTGTTTCTCACCAGCGCGGCGCTTCTCCGCTCGGCGGCCGCCGCAGAGGCATATCTCATTGCCGATGCGCAAACGGGCTACATTTTGGAAGAGCAGGAATCGAGGAAAAAACTGCAAGTCGGTAGCCTCACAAAAATCGCCACTGCGAGTGTGGTGCTCGATTGGTCGGAACGCAGATCGGGCGATCTTAACCAGACAGTCCCGATTCCGCAGGAGGCGTTTGTCGGCACCCTTGAAAACAACATTGGTTTTCAGCCGGGCGATAACATCACCCTGCGAGATCTTCTCTACGCTGCGCTCGTTCAATCCGATAATATCGCGGCCTACACGCTCGCGTACCACGTCGGCTCAAAGGTAGAGTCGCTAGCGCCCGGTCAGGCGAGCTCGAAATACACGCCAGTTGATGCGTTTGTCGCCCAGATGAATGCGCTGGCCAAACAGTTGAAGATGGACCGCACGCGTTTTGTTAATCCACACGGCGTCGATTACAAGGTCAAGCCGCTGCCGTATTCGACAGCCGAAGACATGGCGCGTCTCACTCGCTACGCGATGAACAAAGCCAGCTTCCGCTTTTACGTGTCGCAAAAGGAACGCCAAATCTCATTCGATCGAGCCGGGCGTCGAATAAATTACATGCTTCGGAATACAAACGATCTCCTGGGAAAGATGGGTATCGACGGAGTCAAAACAGGTCGCACGGCGCGATCCGGTGATTGTTTGATTCTTTATGCCAATCGTCAGGCGGAAGTTGTTCGCCAAGGTCAAATGGAAACGGTTTATCCGCGTCATTTGATGGTCGTGCTCCTGGGCAGCACAAATCGATTCGGTGAAGGAACAGCCCTTTTGCAACGTGGCTGGCAGCTGTACGACCAGTGGGCTGCCGGCGGTCGCGTGGCTGATTCAAAGAAAATGCTTTGATTGAGCGTTTGCGCAGATGAAGCCACGGATTGGTGTTCTAACCAGTGGCGGCGATTGCCCGGGACTTAACGCGGTCTTGCGTGGTGTTGTACTCGCGGCTGAGAAGCTCGGCTGGGAAGTAGTTGGTTTTCGGGACGGATTCGAAGGACTTCTTCCACCCGGCAATCAGGCCATTCTCGATCGTCAAAGCATCAACGGGATCATGGCGCTGGGGGGCACGATCATCGGCACGACCAATCGCGGTCATTTTATTGCCAAGGTCGGTGCCGGCAACCGGACCATAGTGCCTGCTGACATCATTGCAGGCGCCAAGAAGATATTGGACGAGCTTCATGTAAAGGCGTTGATCATTATCGGTGGCGATGGGTCGATGGCGACCGCGCAGCAATTGCAGGAAGCCGGTATTAATTGCATTGGCGTTCCGAAGACAATCGACAACGATCTCGAAGCCACTGCAACGACGTTCGGATTCGATTCCGCTGTCGCAGTCGTAATGGACGCGCTCGATCGGGTGCACACCACGGCGACCAGTCACAGGCGAGTCATGGTGGTCGAAGTAATGGGTCGCCACGCCGGCTGGATCGCGTTGCACGGTGGCATCGCCGGCGGCGCCGATATTATTTTGATTCCCGAAATTCCATTCGATTTCGACAAAATCGCGAGCGTGGTCAAAGCGCGTGAGGCGGCTGGATATCTGGGGAGCGTTGTTGTGGTCGCTGAAGGCGCGCGACCAAAACATGGCGAACAAGTCAAACGCGATGTGGAAAGCGGCGAATTTCGCCTTGGCGGAGTCGGTGAAATCGTTGCGCACGAGATTGCAAAGCGCACTGGGAAGGAGACACGCTGCGTCGTTCTTGGCCATCTGCAACGTGGAGGGGCCCCGACGACATTAGACCGAATTCTGGGAACTCGTTTCGGCGTGAAAGCCGTGCAACTGGCCAACGAAGGACATTTTGGATCGATGGTTAGCTATCAGAATTATCAGGTACGCCAGGTGCCGATTGCGGAAGCTGTTAATCGCCTCAAACTGGTTCCACCGAACGGCGAAATGGTGCAGACCGCACGTGATGTGGACATTTCCTTCGGCGATTAGAGAGAGTCGACAACTGCGATGACGCGGAGCGTTGTGGTCACGCAAAGTACCAACTCAGTGCTAATGATCCGGCCTTGCCGGTTTTATCCGAACCCAGAGACGGCGGCCGACAATGCGTTTCAAGGTCGGCTCGATTGCGGTGTTGATGAGCTCAGCACGGTCGCGCGAAAGGAATTCGACGCAGCTGCACAAAAACTCCGTGCCGCTGGCGTGAACGTGCACGTATTCGAGGACACGGCCGAGCCGGAAAAGCCGGACGCGGTTTTCCCGAACAACTGGATTTCAACGCATCACGACGGGCGGATCGCATTGTTCCCGATGTATTCGGCGCTGCGGCGGAGGGAGCGTCGCCAAGACATCGTTGGTGAACTGCGCAAAGAATATCGTGTCAACGAAGTTGTCGACTACTCGGCATTCGAGGAGCAAGGCTACTGTCTTGAAGGCACCGGTAGTCTCGTGCTCGATCACCTTAACAAAATTGCGTATGTCTCGCTCTCAAATCGCTCCAATCCGAAGGTGATCCGCCGCTTTGCCAATGATTTTGGGTACCAGTCGGTCACCTTCACGAGCATTGGCTCTGATGGCCGGCCAATCTATCACACCAACGTAATGATGTGCATTGGAACTGCGTTCGCGCTGATTGGTTTGGAGACGATTCGAAACAAAGCCGAGCGGCAACAGGTGCGAGCGCAATTGGAACGGAGTGCCAAAGATATTGTCGAAGTGTCGCCGGATCAGATTGCGAACTTCGCGGGCAATGCGATCGAATTACATGATAGGCACGGCGAGAAACTGCTCGTGCTGTCTAAGCGCGCCATTTGGGCTTTGACTGGAGAACAACGCGCAAGATTAACGCGCTACGTGCGTCTGGTGCCGCTTGAACTTCCTACCATTGAACTTGGTGGCGGTAGCGCCCGCTGCATCATCACGACGATTCATCTGGCGCCGCGGTTGCAACATATAGCGTAAATACGAGCCAAAGCGGCAGCATAGGCGCGCAGCAAAACCAGATGGCACTCCACTATTTTCGACCTCACCACGGAAGCGTCCAGAGATTCCTCGACCTCGATCGGAATGACAAGCGCGAGGTGACAGCGCCACGCGTCCTTGCGACTGGCTGCTGTCGAACTTATATTTAGCTCGCGCATTCAGCGCGAGAGATTAGGAGGTCATTATGCCAACGACAATTGCTGCTCCAAAAACTAAAAAGACACCTGTAACCGAGGAAGATTTCCTCCCACTGCACGGCACCGATTACGTCGAGTTTTATGTTGGAAACGCCAAACAGGCGGCGAATTTCTATAAGACCGCATTCGGGTTTCAAAGCCTGGCGTATTCCGGGCCGGAAACCGGGGTGAAAGATCGCGCCAGCTATGCGATTCGGCAGAACAAGTTGACCTTGCTCCTGACTACCCCCGTCCGGTCCAATAATCCAATCGCCGATCACATTTACAAGCACGGGGATGGCGTCAAGGCGCTGGCGTTGAAGGTGGAAGATGCCACCTCGGCATGGGAAGAGACAACCAAGCGCGGTGGCAAGAGTTACATGGAGCCGAAGACGCTCTCAGATAAGCATGGCGAGGTCGTGATGAGCGGAATCCACACCTACGGCGATGTCGTTCATCTCTTCATTGAGCGCGAAAATTATCACGGGCCGTTCATGCCGGGCTTTCGCAAATGGGAGTCGAATTACAATCCGCCCGGAACTGGTTTGCAATATGTGGATCATTGCGTGGGCAACGTCGCTCTGGGCCGGATGAATCCGTGGGTGAAGTTTTATGAAGAGGTCATGGGGTTTCGAAACATCCTGAGCTTCGACGACAAAGACATTTCCACCGAATACTCGGCGCTGATGAGCAAGGTGATGAGCAACGGGAACGGTTTCGTGAAGTTTCCGATTAACGAACCGGCGGAAGGCAAAAAGAAATCGCAGGTGGATGAGTATCTCGATTTTTACGATGGCGAAGGTGTCCAACATGTCGCCATGGCGACTAAAAACATTATTGAAACAGTCACGGACCTACAAAAGAGGGGCATTGAATTTCTGCAGATCCCTACCGCCTATTACGACACGCTCCTCGATCGGGTGGGTCACATCGATGAAGAACTGAATGCATTGAAGAAGTTGGGGATCCTTGTCGATCGCGATGATGAAGGTTATTTGCTGCAGATTTTTACCAAACCAGTAGAAGACCGGCCGACGCTGTTTTTCGAAATTATTCAGCGCAAAGGCGCGAAGAGCTTTGGCAAAGGCAATTTCAAGGCACTCTTCGAAGCTATCGAACGCGAACAAGCCGCAAGAGGCAATTTGTAAACGGGAGGAGCGACAATGCCGTATTATCAAAGACTGGGAGAAGTGCCGAGAAAACATCACATCTGGTTCCATCGCAATGGATCGACGCCGAGCTATAAGAACGAAGGCATCGCGTATGAGCATGTTTTCACGACGCAGGGATTCGACGAGGCGTACTCGATCATGTATCACCTGCGGCCGCCTACGCGAGTGCGCAATGTCGAGTTGATCAAGTATTGGGAACCGAAAAAAGTAGCCGATAGTCCGCTGCGACATCATCACCTGAAGACAGCTGATATTCCGCGGCGTGGCGATCTCTACACCGGACGCATTCCGATGTTGTTTAATCAGGATCTGATCGCGTACCGCGCCAAGCCTGCGAAGGCGTACGACAAGTTTCAATATTATAAAAACGGCGGCGCGGATGAGATCATTTTTGTGTTTCACGGCAGCGGCGTGATGGAATCTGTTTTCGGCAAACTGCCTTATCGCGCTGAGGATTATATTGTCATTCCGCGTGGAATTACCTACAGGCTGGTACCGGACAAAATTGAAGAGGAAGATTATCTCATTCTTGAATCAGTCGGTCCTGTTCGGATCCCCCAGCGTTACCTGAATCATGAGGGCCAAATCAAAATGGGCGCGCCGTACTCGGAGCGCGATCTTCACGGTCCTCGCGAGATAATTACCGTCGATAAGGAGGAAGACGTCGATATTCTCGTAAAGGATGGATCGCGACTCACGCGGGTGACGCTGGCGCATCATCCGTTCGATGCGGTCGGCTGGGATGGCTATCTCTACCCGTTCACTTTCAACGCACAGGATTTCGAGCCGATCACCGGCACGCTCCATCAACCGCCACCGATTCATCAGACATTCGAGATCCGCGGATATGTGGTATGCACGTTTGCGCCGCGCATGCTCGATACGCATCCGGAAGCCGTAAAAATTCCGTGGGTGCACGACAACGTCGAGGCGGACGAGGTTCTCTTTTACGTGCGCGGGAATTTTGGTTCACGGCGGGGGATCGAGAGCGGTTCAATCACTTTGCATCCACGCGGGATTCCGCACGGGCCGCATCCGGGGACGATCGTCGCGAGTAAGAATGCAACGCGCACAGAAGAATTGGCTGTAATGTTCGACACGCAACATACGCTCGAACTCACTGAGGAATCGCTCGGGCTAGACGACCCGAACTATCCCAAGAGCTGGCTCGACTAGCCAGATCACGTTCGCCCACCGTGTGGTGACCATCGCTCCTCGATGCTAGGCTAACCTTAGGTACAGTTATGATTCAGCGCGGTAATTCCGATCTCGAAACTGAACAACCACTCACGCGCGAGAGCAATCGTCTGGGGGAGAAAGATCTCGACAGAATCGCGGACGCATACCGGGAACTGCTTCAAAGCGTCGGGGAGGATATTGAGAGAGAAGGTCTCCAGCGCACGCCCGATCGTGCGGCACGCGCATTAGAGTTTCTCACACAAGGCTATCGGCAAAATCTCGATCAGATCATTAACGGAGCGGTTTTCGAGTCGAGGGCGAGTGAGATCATTCTAGTCAAAGACATTGAGCTTTATTCGCTGTGTGAGCACCATTTGCTTCCCTTCATCGGCCGTGCGCATGTGGCTTATCTTCCCAACGGCAAAGTGATCGGCTTGTCCAAGGTGGCGCGGATTGTCGATGTTTTTGCCCGTCGTTTGCAGATCCAGGAAAATCTCACCACTCAAATCGCCGAGTCGCTGATGAGATGTCTCGAGCCGTCGGGGGTGGCCGTGGTGGTGGAAGCGAAGCATCTTTGCATGATGATGCGGGGCGTTGAGAAACAAAACTCCGTCATGAAGACTTCCTGTCTTCTGGGCACTTTTAAAGAAGACGCGCGAACGCGTTCCGAATTTCTCTCGCTGCTGAAGGATTAGCTGTGGGGCGTATGTATCAGACGCCAGCGTAGCCATCGAGCAGAGACCGCCTACAATTTGTTGCGAGATCATTTTGCAGCGTGTTTGCTGCTTCGTGCTCCTGACCGTCAGCAAACGACTCGAATTCTCGGCCTCCCGCCGCTTGCACGTCGACCGTTGGAGCGACGACGAAAATCTGGCGGTGTTTGGTCCCGAAACGAATGCGCGCTACGGGAGCG
>DATHHK010000191.1:0-8448 GCA_035317225.1 Candidatus Udaeobacter sp.
CTGGAAATTAACCACGCGCCATTCGACCTACTCGCTTCCTTCGATCTGCGAGAAACTTTCATCGCCGGCGAAGCTCGAACCGGCCGATATCATGAACCAGCCGAACGGCCACGTGGTTCTTTTTGTGAAATGGCTCGATGCCGAAAAGAAGCGGGCGCAGTTCTACGAAGCGGCGCCGTTCAGCAAGACGCTCGCTTCCGAGCGGGATATCAGCGAAATGACCGCGGCTGGCTATCAGCCATTGCGTTACCGCCGCATCCGCGGTTGATGTTGCCATGACCTCCGCCGAGATCCGCCAATCCTTTCTCGATTTCTTTCGCGAGAAACAGCACACGATTGTGCCGTCATCGTCACTGTTGCCTGACGCTCCAAATCTTCTTTTCACCAATGCCGGCATGAACCAGTTCGTGCCGATCTTTCTTGGGCAGCAAAGGCCAATATGGGTTCCGCCTCGCGTGGCTGATACGCAAAAATGCATTCGCGCGGGCGGTAAACACAACGATCTCGAAGACGTCGGGCTCGACACGTATCACCACACATTTTTCGAGATGCTCGGGAATTGGAGCTTTGGTGACTATTTCAAAAAAGAAGCGATCGAGTGGGCATGGGAATTACTGGTGGAACGCTGGAAATTTCCACCGCAACGGCTTTATGCGACGGTTTACCAGCCGGGTCCGGACGAGCCGAGCGAGTTTGACCAGGAAGCGTACGATCATTGGGCGCGGCTGTTTCGCGAAGCCGATCTCGATCCGAAGATTCATGTTCTTGATGGTGGCAAGGCCGACAATTTTTGGATGATGGGCGATACCGGCCCGTGTGGGCCGTGCTCGGAAGTCCATGTCGATCTTACTCCGGACGGAGACACACGGGGCGCACTCGTGAACAAAAATGATCCTCGTTGTATCGAGATTTGGAATCTTGTTTTTATCCAATTCAACGCGAACCCGGACGGCACGTTCACGCCCCTCCCGCAACGTCACGTCGACACCGGAATGGGGTTCGAGCGGGTCACCGCGATTATTCAAGGCACAAAAAATCTCACCGATTTCTCCGGGACCATATCTAATTACGATACCGACGTCTTTCGCCCAATCTTTGATGAGGTCGAAACACTGAGCGGCAAGAAGTATGGGTCGACAATTCCAAAACAGAATAGCGCTGGCGAGAACGAACAGCAGAAAATCGATGTCGCGTTCCGTGTGATTGCCGATCACGTCCGGGCGCTGTCATTCGCCATCGCCGACGGAATCAATCCGTCAAACGAGGGCCGTGGCTATGTTTTACGACGCATTTTACGTCGCGCCGTGCGCTATGGACGTTCGTTAGGTTTTCACGATCCGTTCTTTTTCAAGCTGGTCGATGTTGTCGCAAAAACGATGGGCGACGTCTTCCCGGAAGTCCGCAAAAAACAGCCAAAGAATAAAGAGGTACTCAAACGCGAAGAAGAGGCGTTTAATCGAACGTTGGATGTTGGAATGTCGCTCTTTCAAAAGGCAGTCGACTCCGTGGAGTCTGCTCTAGCCACACTTAAGGATGATTCTTCTCTGCCAGCCGATTATGGCGCCCAAGAATACGAAAGAGACGCATCTGGCGAACTAACTGTATTTCGCCACGGGCGATTTCAACGTGACGAACACGGCAGGGTCGAGAAGCGATTGAGCGGCGAAGTTGCCTTTAAACTTTACGATACGTACGGATTTCCTTTGGACCTCACGGAACTGCTAGCACGTGAGCGCGGATTTACGGTCGATATTACTAGGTTTGAGGAGCTCATGGGGGAACAGCGCGAACGGGCGCGCAAGGCGCAGAAGAAGGAAGAAATCAGCATCGAAGAAGGGGAGCTGAAAGCGGAGCCTACGAAGTTTCTCGGCTATGATTTTCTCGAGACCGAATCAGTTATTGAAACAGTTTTGCCCGGTACAAAACCGGAAGAAGTAAACATCGTCCTCGATCAAACGCCGTTTTACGCCGAGATGGGCGGACAAGTGGGGGATCGCGGATTACTTCATGTGCCCGGGCATGACCGCACAGAGGTCGGTCAGTTGCGCGTTATTGATACGCAGAAACGCGGCGACGTTTTTGTTCATCGGACAGCGCTTTTGGAAGGCCGTGCCCCGGAACCGGGAGAGGCAGTGCGCGTTTCAGTGGACGTTGATCGCCGCCGCGCGATTCAAGGGCACCATACCGTGACACATCTGTTGCACTGGGCGTTGCACGAAGTGGTCTCGCGTGACGCTTCGCAAAAGGGAAGTTACGTCGGACCTGACAAACTGACGTTTGATTTTTCGGGCGCGCCATTGGCGAAACAACAAGTCCGAGATGTTGAAAAATTGGTGAACGAAAAGATCACTGAGAACGCGCCGGTCTCATGGACTGAAATTCCGTACGCGGACGCAAGGAAGCGAACCGACATCATCCAATTCTTCGGAGAGAAATACGGCGACACCGTGCGGGTTTTGCAGATTGGCGGAGCGCCTCGTGCGCTGGACGGTTACTCGATGGAACTTTGCGGTGGGACGCACGTGAGATCGACGAGCGATATCGGGCCATTTCGAATCGTAAAGGAAGAAGCGATTGCCGCCGGAGTTCGCCGGATTGAAGCCGTAGCAGGCGACGCCGCGCATAACTGGGCGAATCGGGAAGCAGCGCATCAACAGGAGAAATTTGAAGCTTTGGCGCGCAAGAAATCTGACATCGCGCCACTGCCCGGGTTTGAGAATGACGCGACTACTTCCGAAATGCTGCAACAAATCGATGCGCGGACTTCGCATCTTGAAAAGGTCGAAATCGAAGTTCGCGATTGGGAAAAACAAAGTGCTAAGACGGCCGAGTCGGAATTGAGAAGCCGCGCCGCTCAAATCGCGAGTCAACTGGCGGCATCGCATGCAGGAGAAAATTTCTGCGTCGCCGAAGTGCAAGATGGGGACGGGAAACTGCTGCAGGCCGTTGCTGATACATTGAAGTCGAAATTCAACGGTCCGATTTTTCTCGTCGGTGCGGCGAATGGATCAGTTGCCCTGGTCGCATCGGTACCAAAACAGATGACGCCGACATTTCAGGCGAACAAATTGATTCAGCAGATCGCGCCGATTGTCGGCGGCAAAGGCGGCGGCCGACCAGAGAATGCTCAGGGCGCCGGCAAGGATTCGAGCAAGATCGCGGAAGCGCTGGCAAAAGCGCGAGAGCTTTTAAGCTAAGTCGCAGTCACGGCACGCTGACAGACGGGAAGCGCGCGTTCTTGATCAGGCGTTTCAGATTTTTTCCGTCAGCAGACATTCGATAAACCGAGTCGTCTTTTTCGTCAGACGCGCGGCTAAGAAAAAGAACATTGTCGTTGTCGATCCAAACGCCGTCCCAGCCGAATTGTTTTTTCGGCGTTAGCCTGGTCGCCTTTTGCGCTTGGAGATCAAACGCCCAGAGTGCCGGCAACGGCCCATCCCAATCTTCGCGTCCGGATTCTTCACCCATATCGATGCTCAAAAGCAATCGCTTGCCGTCCGGTGAAACGTCAATCCGGCCGTCGCCGCTCATGTCGCCATTCGGCACGATCTTACTGATCCTCCATTGCGTCTGAACCGTTCCGTCGAGTCCGATTTGGTAGATGTTCGTCATGTCCTGGCAAAAAACCGATTGCCCGTCATGTGCCCAAACCGGCGAGTAGCAGGACACTTCATTTTGAACGCCGGGCTTCAGTACATGAAAATTCGTGCCGTCTGAATTAATGGCGACGAGATCCCAGACTTCGTGCGGACGCGTGGTGAAAAGGATCTGTTTCCCGTCAATCGTCCAGCTTGGGTAATACGAATTCTCGCTGGGGAGGTCCTTAAAGACGGTCACCTTACCAGTCGCGAGGTCTGCCATCGCCATGTGACGCGCGTAAGTCGTGTCGCTTGTTTTTTCGACGGTGTTAAACGCCACACGCGTTCCGTCAGGCGAGATCGCTGGAAAAATTCCATCGGCGATCTTTTTCTCGTTCGTGCCGTCAAGATTGGCGACGTAAACGGCATTATTGCGTTCGAAAGCCATATGCCGATCGGCAGGAAATGCCGTAGCAGAAAAGCCGGCCAGGGTGATTGCAATACAAACTATTTTCCTCATGGCATGATCAAAGTGACGAAGAAGGTCGTGGCGACCGCAGCCACGAGCACGATTAGATAAACAAATCCGCCAAAAAGGAATTTGAAGGTGCTGATGAACCAGCCCTGCCGATAAACGCGACGGATTGACAGGAAAACTTCCACCAGGAATACGAACCAGAGCAGTGCAATAATCCATCCCGCAATCGGACCGGGAACCGCGCGGTTGAGTCCGATTGTTGCGAGCACGATTAGTATGATCCCGACATAGGCGAATGTGTGGATGTGCAGCGCGTAAATGAGATGGTCGATGTAGAAAATGCGGCGGCGGACGTAGAGAAGCTTCAGCACGCATGCGAAAAGTGGAATACAGGCGAGCATCATGTAAGGCAGGTTGCTCATGAGCGTGACCAGAAAGAGTTGGATGTTCGTCCCGTGCTCACCGAATTTTTCGCGCGCCCGCTTTTCAAGCCATTTGGGCATGTCGTTAGGCTTCTCTTCCTTGTCGGCTTCGAAAATGACGGCCTTGTTCTGCGCTTTTTTGAAGGATTCCTCGACTTTCGTCCGCACCTCCGGCGGTAAATCTTTCAACGTGCCTTCCAGTTTTGCGCGCGCGTCCAATGGTGCAGGGTCGCCGTATTCCAGGCGTTGTTGAATCGCGTCGCGGGCTTCTTTCGGCAGGCTCTCGTTCTTCAACTGCTCCTCTAACGCAGCGCGTTTTTCGGGCGAAACCGGTTTGCCGCCGAGAGCCTGCTCAATTTTCTCTCGAACTTCCGGTGGAACGTTCTCTTTCGCCAGTTCACCGCGAATCTCCGCGCGAGTGCTCGGTGAAAGATCAATCGGTTGGAGATGCGCCGACTTAATGCCGTACGTTGCTGCAAAGAAAAACAAAATGCTTGCGAGAAGATAAAGTCGGAGCGGATGCACATAGCGCACGCGATGCCCGGCGAGAAACTCGTTCGTCAGTTTCCACGGGCGAGCCAGAAGGAGGCCAATCGTTGCGAAGAACTTCGAGTCCCAATTCAGAAATTCGTTGAGTAAATCGGCAATGACGTGCCGGAAGGAGCGCCGATAATCGATTGCCGGCTGGCCGCATTTCGCGCACCAATGTCCCTCCAGTTGTGCCCCACAATTCTCACAATGCGTAATCACTGGGCGCTGCTTTTTTCGCCGGCCAAAAAGTCCCCTTCGAGTCGATGACGCTTGTTCGATTGCGGAGATCGCGGTATCGCCCAGGACAAATTTCTCCAGTTCATCGGGCATACGAGCGCCAGATTACAGAAACCTTTGCGCAGAGTCTACGCCATGATTCAAGGCGTCAATGAGCAGAGACCTACAAAATGTGACGCCGCATTAGCAACGGTGTGGTTTGTCTTATCCCAAAGTTTGCATTGACCGGGCAGAGCCCTTAATGACACGATCTCACGCGGTGGCGCTGAATCTTTTCAAGACCAAAAGTCCGGACCTTCTCATGGCCGAGGCCGCCGCACCGGAGCGACAACTCAAACGCACCCTCGGCGCCCTCGATCTTACAGCCATCGGGATTGGTGCCATCATTGGGGCTGGAATTTTCGCCCTCACCGGAACGGCGGCAGCCGGTCAGGTGTTTTCGTCGCGTCTCGAGACACCAGTGATCAATTTTATTCAGGCGTGGTTGTCTGGGGGGAGTGTGGTCTTCGGGCGCGCCGGGGCGGGTCCGGCGATTGCTGTTTCATTTATTGTAGCAGGCATCGCATGCGGTTTTGCTGCGCTTTGCTATGCGGAGTTAGCGTCGATGATTCCGGTGTCTGGATCGGCCTATACCTATTCGTACGCAACGCTGGGTGAAATTGTGGCGTGGATAATCGGCTGGGACCTGATTCTCGAATACGCCGTCGGCAACATGGCGGTGGCGGTCGGTTGGTCGGGTTACTTTGTGCAATTGTGCGACAGCCTGTTTCATCTGAGGTTTCCACTCTGGTTGGTCAACGATCACCAAACAGCCACTAGTTTGCTCGCCAAAGGCGGAGACGCCCTGGAAGGTTATTCCTCCACCACCTTGCCAGTCATCGCAGGCCACTCGATTGCCATTAACCTGCCTGCGCTACTCATTGTCGGCGCAGTCACGGCGATTTTGGTTTACGGAATTCGCGAGAGCGCGCGTGCCAATACCATGATTGTCATCATCAAAGTCGCGGTCGTTGTTTTCGTCATCGCATTTGGCGCATTCATGGTAAATCCCACGAACTGGCATCCATTTGCGCCGAACGGTTTCGCCGGAGTCATGAGCGGTGCCGCGATCGTCTTCTTTGCGTTTATCGGGTTCGATGCCGTGTCGACTACAGCTGAGGAAACGCGCAACCCACAACGCGACATGCCCATTGGGATTATTGCCAGCTTGATCATCTGCACACTACTCTACGTGTTGATGTCGAGCATTCTTACGGGGATCAAAATTTACACAGTCTACACAGGAGACGCCGCCGCAGTTGCCACGGCTTTCGCCAGCAAGCCGTGGGCACGTGCGCTTGTTAGCGCGGGCGCGCTCGCCGGGACGACTTCAGTCATCCTGGTTTTTCAACTCGGCCAGCCGCGCATCTTCATGGCCATGGCCCGCGACGGTTTGTTGCCGCAATATTTCGCGAGGATTCATCCGCGATTCCGCACGCCTCATATCACTACTATTTGGACGGGTGTTGTCGTCGGCGGCGTCGCAATGGTCACGAACATCGGCGATCTGGCAGATCTGACTAATATCGGGACCCTCTTTGCATTTATCCTGGTTTGTCTTGGTGTGAACGTGCTTCGCCGTGTCGCGCCTGAGCGTCCACGTCCGTTTCGTGTGCCGTTTGTTCCTGTCTTTCCAATCCTTGGTGTAATCCTTTGCATCGCACTGATGCTGAGCCTACCAGTGATGACCTGGATCCGATTTTTTGTCTGGCTTGGAATCGGATTGACAATTTATTTCCTCTACAGTGTGCGCCACAGCAAGCTGCGCCGTGGAGTGGACGCAGGGATCACCGAAGACGTTCCCCCTCCGTTTATCAAAACGTAGATCGAGAAACCTTGTAGCCACGCCTGTGAGCCGTTCTTTTTCACAACGCTCTGCAGGAGCGTGGCTACAGCTTTGCGATTCTTTCTCGATGCGGAGCGCGACTTACGCCGCTTGCTGTGCGTGACTCACTCTATCGTCCACTTCCAGCCACTCAAACGTGGTCGTTTTCTCCGGATTGAGTCCGAGTTTCCTGACCTTTTCGCAGAAGAACTCCTGCTTTTCCGGATGATTGTAGAGGCTGCTTGCCTCGACCTCATCAGCCCAGCGTTTGATTTCCTCCGGAGTTTTCTCTTCGCCCGCCTGGTTGAGCCATTCGACTATTTCCTGGTCGCCTGCGCCCTGTTCGATTTGCGCGTTGAAATCGTCGCCTTTCACGCCTTTGAAACCAAAGACCATGTTATCCAGCGGACAATCGAAGTGATATTCGCCAATATTTCCCGCTACCAATGCGCGACATTTATCGATAGTGCGGCCAAGAATCGCATAGCCGCCAACGCGGATGCGTGGACTGCGCGGGGCCTCTTTCGTTAGATCTTTTCCAGTGACTTTCTTTTTCATCTGTACGTGTTTCGGATGAAGCAGGGGATCTGGTTGCCAATTTGGCAGGCAAAGCGGGCGCCTTACAGTTGTGCGGTGAAAGCAGTTTATCTGCTGCTTGTGACTTGTGCCGCGACGTTGAACGCACAAGCCGTTCGTGTTGCGGCTCCGCCCGAGGGAAAGCTTTATCACGGCCTTTATTGGGGCGGCGTTGGAACTGACGAGCACGACCCAACTGAGCACGATGTTACGCCGAACGATGTCGCGAGGTATGAGCAAACCGTTGGCAAACAAACCGCGTGGGTCTATTTCGCGAACAACTGGTTCGAGTCCCGGAAATTTCCAGCTGCGATGTGCAGCTGGGTCCGTGGTCTCCAAAAAATTCCATATGTCCGATTGATGCTTCGTTCGGACGTCGATCAAGGGCATCGCGAGATGAAGTTCACGCTCCAAAAAATCATCGCTGGCGAATTCGATAACGACCTTCGCGCATGGGCGCGCGGCGCCAAAGAGTTTGGCTCACCGATTTTGATCGAGTGGGGGACCGAGCCTAACGGAGAGTGGTTCAGCTGGAACGGCAAGTGGAATGGCGGCGCCGGAGAAGGCCCAGCACAGTACGTCGCAGCGTACCGGCATATTGTCGACCTGATGCGTTCCGAGAAAGCCGATAATTTGCAGTGGGTTTGGCACGTCAACTGGCTCGATGAGCCGGAGAAAGGTTGGAATCGTTTCGAGAATTATTTTCCAGGTGGAGACTATTGCGACTGGGTCGCTGTCAGTGCCTATGGACCAACCACGCCA
>DATHHK010000192.1:0-10322 GCA_035317225.1 Candidatus Udaeobacter sp.
TGTTGATCCAACAAATGTCGAGGAATCCGAGCGCGCTGCGCTGAAGCGCTTGACCGCAATCATCAAGGAGCGGGATCCGGATGTCATCGAAGGCCACGACTTGTTCCGTTTCCATCTTCCGTCTCTGGTGTCACGGGCGAAAAAGACAAAGACGAAACTCGACTGGGGGCGCAGCGACGGATTTCTACGCTCGCGACCATCGCGACTCCAAATTGCGGAAAAAACGATCGACTATCCAAAGTTCACAGTCGGTGGGCGCCACTTCGTCGATACTTTTTTACTCGCGCAATTTTATGACGTCGGCATGCGTTCTCTCGCAGGTTTCGAACGGACCGATGTCGCCCGGCATTTCGATCTTTGCGGCAGTGACGAAATTTCCGCGCTTACAGGCAGGGAATTGCAGCGTGCGTACCTGGGCAATTCGGAACAATTTCGGCGTCGCGCGCTGTGCGGCGTCCGCGAAACACGGGCATTATCCGAATTGTTAAGCGCGAGCTACTTCATCCAGGCCCAGATTTTCCCATACAACTATCAGGATGTAATCGTTCGCGGCAACGCCACGCGGATCAATGCGCTTTTCCTGCGCGAATATTTCCGGCAACGCCATTCCATTCCCGAGTTGCCGATGGTGCGCGCGTTTGAGGGCGGTT
This sequence comes from Candidatus Udaeobacter sp., assembly GCA_035317225.1. GTDB lineage: Bacteria > Verrucomicrobiota > Verrucomicrobiia > Chthoniobacterales > UBA10450 > Udaeobacter. Next base: position 651 of record DATHHK010000192.1, read on the forward strand.
ACACCGACATCTTCTTCACCGGCGTCGCGCATAATGTCTGGCACTGCGACGTCGCTTCCCTCTACCCGTCGATCATGTTGAAGTTCGATTGCTTTCCGGTCAGCGATCAGCTGCAAATCTTCCGGCATTTGCTCACCGATCTGCGCACGTTCCGATTGGAAGCGAAGGCAGAAATGCGGGCGGAAAAAGATCCCGCGAAGCAGCATCACTTCCAGGCTCTGCAAAATACGTTCAAGATTCTGCTGAACAGTTTCTACGGGTACCTGGGATTCGCCCAGGGACATTTTGCTGATTTCGATGCCGCTGCGCGTGTGACTCAGATCGGCCGCGATTTGCTCAAGAAGATGATCGACTGGTTAGGCGCGCACGGCGCGAACGTCATCGAAGTCGATACAGACGGAATCTATTTCGTTCCGCCTTCTTCTGTGGGGGTAGGCGTGCCGCCTGCTAAGCGTAAGTCTCATGCAGCCGACACGGCTGCCACTACAGACGAGATTGCGGAATTGCGCGATGGTTTAGGGAAGGAATTGCCCGAGGGAATTGAAATCGATTTCGACGAACAATTCGACGCCATGTTCAGCTACAAGGCAAAGAATTACGCACTCCTTACCAAAGAAGGCGAGGTGGTCATTAAGGGCGGCGCCCTTAAATCCCGCGGACTCGAAAAATTCCAGCGCGTCTTCCTGGAGGAAATGATCAAGCTGATCATGGAGGGAAAACCGGAAGCAGTGACCGATCTGCGGAACGAATTCGAGCGCAAAATCCGGAACCGCGAATGGAAGATCGACATGCTGATGAAGACCGACACGCTCCAGGATTCGCTCGATAAATATCGTGCCAAGATCGCCGGCTCGGCGCGCAATCGCGGGGCTGCCTACGAACTCGCCCTCGCCAGCGGCCGCAATTACAGGCCGGGCGACCAGATCAGTTACTACATCAAAGCGACTCCAAAAAAAGTTCCCGCCTACGAAGCCGCCAAACCGGCGAGCGAATTCGACCCGGAAAATCGCGACGAAAACATCGATTATTATGTCGCTAAACTTGATGAACTCGTGAAGAAGTTCCGCGGCCTTACTGATGTGGCTTCAACTTCGAAACAGGAGAGTCTGGCTCTTTAGTCGAATAAAACGCGCGAAGATTCGCTGCTGTTGAATTTACATCTTTCCGCCGTGCCCGGTCGACATAGACACGAGCTCGTGATTTTTACGTCCGCCTTGGCCCATACTTTGTTGAAACGGGCACGCGTTGCTTCAAGCTCTACACGGCCCGTTTGCTGCGCGGCGAGCGCTTGATAGAGCCCGAGTAGAGACCATCCATTCTCGGGCAGCCGCTTCAGATCATCGCGATAGATTTGCTCAGCCTCGGCGAAGCGGCCGGCAGCCATCAGGTTCGCGCCGATTGTGTGCCGTAAAGGAATCATCCAGGACGGTGGCTCGTCGTATTTCAGGGCGTCTTCCAATGCGAGCGCGGCGTGCAGTTCATCGAGGCCTGGATCGAGTTTTCCTTCGGCAATCAGCAGCTCGCCTTCAATCATGTGGTTCGCGAGTGCGATGATCGATTCAGCCGTGTTGTTACTCACGGCGGTTTCCTTTGGAACGTGCTGGACAAGCTCACGGAACATCACCTGCTCCTTTCGTGCCTTCGCGGTGTCGCTTTTGGCGGCAAAAGCGATCGCGCGTGCGCCATGATGAAATGCACGAGCAAATGGCATGTAGTCAGGATATTCTTCTGGCTCGGCGAGGATCTCGTCCCACTTTCCGAATCGCATCATCACTTCCATCGGTACCGCGCCGAATGCCTCTACCAAGGCTGCGTTTTCCTTAACGAACTCTGACGGCAGATCTTTTATCATTTCGCGCACATAACGCATCGCGAGTTTGCTTTGGCCGGTCATCAGCGCGGCGTACGCGAGCATATGCTGATTGTGTGCGGCGTACATAGGGAATAGACCGAGCGGCCGATTGCCCGTCGCGGCGCGGTAACGTTTGTCGGCCTGGACGGCCTTGACGTTCGTTGCGATGGCCTCATGCCAGCGGCCACAACGGATATCGATGTGCGATGGCATGTGCACATTATGGGCTAGGCCCGGCTGGAGCTTGCGCAGGCGATCGGCCGCCGCCTCAGCGCGTTCCGGATGTGGCGAAGCTTCGACAGCGTGGATGTAAAGATGATTCGCAAACGGATGTCGCGGGTTTAGCTTCAATACCACGTCGAGCGTGGCGATGATCTCCTCGGTGCCCGGGTTCGGTTGACCTTCAACTGTCCATTGATTCCACGGTCGGAGGTCCATCATCGCTTCGGCAAACAGTGCGCCCACATCAACGTCATTGGGAAACCTCTTCCAAGCTTCGCGCATTGCGTCGGCATAAGCCTGGTCGAGCGGTGCGCGGTCCTCCGGTTGCGGATAGGCGTAGCGCTTACCGAGGGCATCGATCAAAGCTCGCTCGACTTCTGAGCCGTTCGACGCGTGTTGTTTTGCAAGTATTAGTTCTTTCCATGCCAGTTCCGCCATCGGCGGCGGCACGAGCGGGTAATTGATGTGTGGACCGGCAGCAAGTGCAGCGCCCCAATGTGCCATGGCGCATTGCGGATCGAGCCGCGCAGCTTCTTGGAACGAGCGGATTGCACCCCTGTGGTTGAAACCATGCAGCAATGCCAAACCTTGGTCGAAGTAACGCTGCGCCTTTGCGTGTTTTGTTGTGATCTTACGCGAGTAGGCGCCGAGTCCATCGTAAAGCGGCTCGCTAGCATTGCTGCTTGCACAAGAGACAAGCGCGAGAAGACCGCAGGCAAGTACATTACCGTTGGCAGTCATAGCCCGAACCGAGTGTAACCGACTCCGCTCCTGCGGCAACACGCAAGCCACGAAGTGGCGAATGCGCTGCAAATCTTTCGCACCGGGAAATAAACAGCCCGATGTACGTGGGCAAGCGCGTCTTGCCTGCCCGGAAAAGTAACGGAACGATAACCTTTTTGGGATTGCCGACACTTGCGCCGCTTTCATCCTCTTCGCGTATGAGCAGCACAGTTAGAAGGTGGCCACGCGCGCGGTGACTTTGAGATAATCAGCGACGTTAGCCGCAATCATCCCTTGCTCCGCGATTCTGAGATGTTGATGTGCGTCACACGGTTGTGATCCAATCCGAGTCGTCGGTTAGCTGCTCGCGTCAGTGACGTCGACCGCATTTGCCGACGGTGGCGCCATCCACATCATGAATCTATGCACATTCTAGTTGTCGAAGACGAAGTTGGCCTTGCACGGCATATCTTTCGCGTCCTCACTCAAGCTAGCCATGAGCTTACCATCGTTCACGATGGCGAAACTGCCTTGGGCGAAGCGGAAGCAAAGCACTACGATCTCATCGTGCTCGATGTGATGCTGCCAGAAATGGATGGGTTCGAAGTACTACGACGTTTGCGCGGTGCGAAAATGGACACTCGTGTCCTTATCTTGACCGCGCGTGGCCAGGTGAGCGATCGGGTGACTGGCCTCGGACTGGGCGCTGATGATTACCTCGCGAAACCGTTTGCCATGCAGGAACTGGTTGCGCGAGTGAGTGCGCTCGGGCGACGTTTTCCTGAAAAACCGCCGATTAAGCTCCAAGTCGACGATTTGGTTTTGAACCTGGCGGACAGAGCATTGTACCGGGGCCCGCGCCGGATCGAGCTTTCGTCGCGAGAACTCACATTGTTGCGCGTACTGATGCGCGAACCAGGCCGCATCTTTAGCCGCACGGAATTGTGCGAGCGCGTCTGGGAACGGGAACATGAGTACGGCGTGAAACTGGTTGAAGCCTTCATTAGCCGTCTGCGCAAAAAGATCGACTCGCCGCCGCTTATCCACACCGTGCGATACTTAGGCTACACGATTCGGGAACCGGAATGAGAAACTGGCCATTACGCTGGAAGATTGCGCATTACTCCGCGGGGCTTGCCGTGGCCGCAACCCTTGGCGGCGCAATGACCACCTGGTTCGTCATGCGCTATGCCGAGATCGCGGCTTTCGATCGGCGCCTAACGACCGACGCTCAGGAATTCTTTCGGGACGTCGAACATTTCGAAGGTGGTCGGACGAACAGCGGGCCGGTGTTCAAGGAGGTCTTAGTGCCGCTTTCGCTGCGTAACCACCTAGTTGAAGTAACTGATGCAACCGGCGCTGTGCTCTATCTTTCCCCGCGATTGCGCCAGCCGTTCCCACGCGATGGCATCAAAGAATTTCATAACCACAAGATCGACGGGAAAAACGCCCGCGTGGCCGAGTTTAGCGAAAATGGACTCACCCTGCGCGCCGGCGATGACCTGAAGGAGATCAATCAAATCGGCCACGACATTTTCCTGGCGATGCTAGGGGCGATTCCGACGGTGCTCTTAATAACCCTGTTCGGTTCAGCCTGGGTCGCGAGTAAAGCGATCGCGCCGGTCGAAGAAATCCGCCAGGCGGCCAAGACGATCACCGCACAGCGGCTCGACCAGCGGCTGCCTGTGCCTCCGACTAACGACGAGATTGCAGGATTAATCGAAGTGCTGAATGCGACCTTCGAACGTTTGCAGCGCAGTTTCGAACAATCCGTTCGTTTTTCTGCTGACGCTTCGCATCATTTGAAAACGCCGATCGCTGTCCTGCGGGCAGGTGTTGAAGAAATCCTCGCCGATGTCAACTGCAGCGAAAGCACACAAGCGCGCGCCGAAGGGCTGCTACATCGCATTCATCATGTCAGTTCAGTCGTAGACAATCTGCTTCTGCTCTCTCGCGCCGATGCTGGTCGGCTTGAGTTGTCGAAGGCTGAGTTCGACTTAGGCGAAGTGCTCGAAGGCGTTCTTGATGACGCGCTTATTCTAGCCGAGCCCCTTGGTCTGAAGGTGGAAGCGGATATCCCGAAGCATCTGCTGCTAAACGCCGATCGCACGTTCGTTGCGATTGTCGCGCAGAATTTGGTCGAAAACGCCGTTAAATATAACATTCCTGGCGGTCGCATTCGGTTGGAGGCGCGGGTCGTCAATAGCGCCGTGGAAATGATAATCGGCAACACCGGTGACGGCATCCCCAAAGATCGCACCCGACAGTTATTCGAGCGCTTTTACCGGGTGCGCGCAGACGAACGCGTGCCAGGACATGGACTGGGCCTAAGCATTGCGCGAGAGCTTGCTCGAGCGCATGGGGGAGATGTTGAGCTGGTGCGTTCCGATGATAGTTGGACAGAGATGCGTGTTCGCCTGTCGCGAGGCGCCTAGTCCGATGGCTTTGAGGTAAAGGTGTCATTAGTCGCAATCATCCGCGGCTCCAACGACATTTTAGTTGAAACCTTCGCAGGCGTGTCGCATCAAGACGTATGAAACGGATGCGATTTTTTTCTCGGGCTGCCCTGGCTTTTGCCCTGCTTTGGACAGCTAACTCATATTGTTACGCAGCGGGTACTGATCTTGCCGCAATCAAAGGCGAGATCACCAAGCGCCACGACGAGGCGGTGAAACGATTACAGGATTGGATCGGACAAGTATCGATCGCTGCCGAGAATCGCGGTTATCCCGAGGGCGCGGAGTACATGGCGAAACTGGCGCGCGATGCGGGATTTCAGCAGGCGACGGTGATTAAGACCGACGGAAAACCGGGTGTATTCGCGACGTTGGATGCCGGCGCACCGAAAACGATCGGGCTTTATTTCATGTACGACGTGAAACAGTTCGATCCGGCAGAATGGACGTCGCCCCCGACGGAAGCGCGAATCGTGGATAAACCGCCACTGGGGAAGGTGATCGTCGGGCGCGGCGCGGTGAACCAAAAGGGACCGGAAGCAGCGTTCCTCGCGGCGCTTCACGCGATTCGCGGCGCAGGGAAGAAGATGCCGGTGAACCTGGTCATGGTGGCCGAAGGCGAAGAAGAAATCGGTTCGCCACATATTCCACAGCTCGTTAGGCGACCGGAAGTACTCGCCGCGCTAAAGAAATGTGACGGCGTGTTCATGCCGTCGGCGACGCAGGATTTGGATGGAATCGTCACAGTGAACCTCGGCTCGAAAGGTGTGATCGAGCTCGAACTTGTATCGAGCGGTGAAAAATGGGGACGCGGTCCGGCCAAAGATATTCACTCGTCGCTCAAAGCGATGGTGGACAGTCCGGCGTGGCATTTGGTGAAAGCACTCAACACGCTCGTCTCCGACGACGGCAACGAAATTAAGATCGACAGTTATCCGAAGCCGCTGCCACTGAGTGCTGAAGAGAAGGCGATGATCGAAAAAGTATCGAAGGTGCGGACCGAAGCGCAGACTAAGAAACTGTTCACCGTGCAACATTGGATCAACGATCTCCCGTGGGAGCAGGCGAACGAACGGCTCGAATCGCAGCCCACAGTAAACATCGAGGGACTCGTCGGCGGTTACACAGGCCCTGGGGGCAAAACAATCTTGCCGCATCGCGCCGTTGCGAAGATCGATATGCGTCTCGTGCCCGATATGAAAGCGGCCGACGCTCTCGCAGCGTTGAAGGCCCATCTCGCAAACCATGGCTTTGGCGACATCGAGGTGAACATGACCGGCGGTTACGATCCGACGGCCACGTCGGCTGATTCCTCGCTTATCAAGGCGCAGGTTGCGACTTACAAACAATTTGGAATCGATTCGCTACTCTGGCCGCGCAATGCCGGCTCGTATCCGGGATATGTTTTCACGGGTGAACCGCTGAAACTTGCCGCCGGACATTTCGGGCTCGGTCACGGCAGCGGCGCACACGCACCGGACGAATATTACATCATCGAATCCGCGAACCCGAAGACCCAGGGATTCGATGGCGCAGTGATGTCTTTCGTCGAATATCTCTACGAGCTGGCGAAATAGAGAGCCGCAGTCGGTGCCGCCTCAGGCGGGCTACAGCAATTTCGCTTCGAGATTGATTTGCGTGCCGGCGAGAGCGACCGAGACCGGGCAGGTCTTTTTTGTTAGCTCGGCTTGTTCCTTGAACTTTGCTTCATCAATTCCAGGGACCTCGGCCTCAGTTTTTAGGTCGATCGTAGTGATTTTTGGTCCACCGCCAACCATCTCGAGTTTCACCGTCGCAGTGGTGCTGACTCGTTTCGCGGGATGCCCCGCTTTCTCCAGGTTTGCGGAAAGAGCCATCGTGTAACAACCGGCCTCAGCTGCGCCGATTAGTTCCTCGGGGTTCGTCCCTTTTCCTTCTTCGAAACGCGATGAAAAAGAGTAGGGACCTTCGAATGCGCCACTCCCGAGTTTCATGGTTCCCTTGCCTTGTTTCAGAGTGCCTTCCCAAACAGCCGATCCAGTTCGTGTTGCCATTGTTTTATCTCCTTTAGTTGTTTGCTTGTTACGATTCGCGCCAGACGCGGCCAGGCGCAATTGATTTCAATCTGACAACATTCGACTGCGAAGCTCAGGCCGCTTCAGGCGCAGCCGTGTCGGACAACGGGGCCTGGTCGCGCTTCACTTCAGCGATCTGGCGTTGTTTGCGTCCCAGCCAGATGCTAAGGCCGCACCAGATCGCCCCTATCGGAACTGCTACCCAGGAGATGCCGACTAGCCCCAAGCCAAACCAGCGCATTAACGGATAGGACCATGCACCGATTTGATCCCCGAAGCGGTAGCCGAACGTATCGATCAGGCTTTTCGCTTTGTATTTATCCTCTCGCCGCAACACGGTAAAGAGAACTTCGCGCGCTGGTCGAAGCAGCGCGAAGCCTGCCGCGCGTCGCAAAATCTGGAACGTCGCAAGGACGGTGAGAATCGGCGCGAAACCAATCGCGGCGAATCCAACCGCGCTCAAAAGCGGCATGAGCACCAGCGTGATCCCAACCCCAAACCATTTCATTAGGCGGCCGGTCAGAAAAACCTGAATCAGCACCGTAATCGTGTTCACTGCGATATCGATGTTCGCCAAGAACGACGTGCGTACGGCGCGGTCTTGCAGCTGATGTTGAGTAAGATCGGCTTGCTGAAAATATGCCCAAGTGTTCGTGAGCGTGTAGATCATAAGGAACACGGCTAGACCAAGTAAGTAGGGAGATCGAGCAATGTGGGTCGCGCCTTCCCAGAATTTGCCGCCGATTGGTTGCTCACTTTGCTCGTCCTGCGTCCGAAAATCGGTGGGAAATCGGCGCACACATTGCGCGGCAATCTCCAACATGACTGCTGTGATGAGGAGAAAGAGGCCGGTGCTCAGCTTTCCGGCAAGCGAACTCGTGACAAGACCACCAACGATTCCGCCGATCGACCCGCCGACGGCAATAAATCCGAAAAGTCGTTTGCCTTGCGATGGTGTGAAAACGTCAGCCATGAACGACCAAAACATTGTTGTGGCGAAAAGATTGAAGACGCTGACCCAGATGAAAAATATGGGCGCAAGAATCACGCGTTCCTGCGCTGCTGGCATCCAACGCATGAGGAGGAAGAAAACAAAAAGGTTCGCGATGGCGAAACGGTACGCGATCGGAATAAATCGTCGGCGTGACATACGCGTGGCGATGACGGCATAAAGCGCGTTAGCGATCAGCATACCGATCAGCGTGCCGGTGTACATCCATGGCAGATTTTCAACGCCGCGGTCGGCGCCGATCTCATCGCGGATTGGCCTGATAACGTAATAACCGCCTAGAACGACAAAGTTGAAGACAAATGCCAGCAGTAGCGCGCGGATTTCGTCGGGCTTTGCGTCAACGATTTTCGTGAAGAATTTTTTCATTCTGTAGCCGCGGCCCTGTGGGCCGCACGTGCGCGTCGCACAGCGACGGCTACAATTTTTGTTTCTTCCACGCGGCAAGCACTTCCGCTTCGCGCTCGGGTGTAATGCCGGCTTTCATGTGCGCCTGTCGATCTTGCGGCCGGGATTTGAACCAGGCAAGCGTGTCACGCGCGGTTTCATCAAGCGAGCGAAAGGTTAGCCCTTTGGAAAGCGCACGACCGATGTGGGTGCGGGTGATCCCGTCCTCCGCACCGGCCCAAACGGGCATATCAGACCAAGCCTGCACCTTTTGATTGGTCAAAAATTTCTCATCCGCCCAGATAAACTTGGCGTTGGATTTCAGAGCGGTTTTGATTCCATCAAGCATTCCACCAATGCCGATCGGCCTGGCCGGTCCGGTCGCATTGTAAATTCCAGTCTCGCCATTTTCTGTCATGCGGATCGTCCATTCCGCCAAATCGCGTCCATCGATGTATTGAACCGAATCGTCTGGCTTACCGGGCGCAAGCACTTCGCCGCCGCGATCGATCCGAACCGGCCAATAGGTAAAGCGATCGCTCTCGTCCCGTGGCCCAACGATTAATCCAGGCCGGATGATGAGCGTTTTTCCTGGAAACCATTTCTCCGCCTCCTTTTCTGAAAGCACTTTGAGCGGTCCGTACAACTTGAAACCATTTGCCTTCATTGATTCGAGCGTTTCTTTGTACGGATCGGCCCCCTCGTAACTTTGCAGCGGAGCGTTTTCATCCAGCCCGGTCTTTGAGTCCTGATAGACGGAAATAGTCGAGGTAAAAACGCATCGATCGACGTTTCCCTTCAAAATCTGCGCGGCATCACGCACCCAGACCGGCAGCGTTGTGGGATTATCGATCACCACATCCCAGGTTCGGCCTTTCAACGCGTCCAACTGTCCGTTGCGATCGCCGATCAGTTGCTCGACCTCACTCGGCAACTCGCCTGGATGGCTTTTGCCACGATTGAACGTAG
>DATHHK010000193.1:0-2805 GCA_035317225.1 Candidatus Udaeobacter sp.
AGCATGAGCTTCCCAATTGTATAGAACGGCCCTTATCGAAATGATGACATCTGCCCAACGCACTCATCTCGACGATCTCGAGAACCAGAGCATCTTTATTTTCCGCGAGGCGTATCACGCATTTAAGAATGTCTGCATGCCCTGGTCGATGGGTAAAGACTCAAACGTTCTGGTCTGGCTTGCCCGCAAGGCTTTTTTGGGGCGCGTTCCTTTTCCCGTTTTGCACATCGATACGACCTACGAGTTTCCAGAGATGCTGGAGTTCCGCGAATGGGCGACGAAACATCACAACCTCAATCTCATCGTAAAAACCAACACCGAGGCCCGCGCTCGCGGGATTGGTTACGAGACACACGATCCGGTGACGGTCACGCACGAGTTAAAGACAGTAGCCTTGCAGCAAGTACTCGCGGAGTACAAGTGGGACGCGCTGATCACCGGCATTCGACGTGACGAAGATCCGACTCGTGCAAAGGAGCGATATTTTTCGCCGCGCAACGCGCAGTTTGAATGGGATTACAAGGACCAGCCGCCAGAATTCTGGGGTCAATTTGTTACCGGCGTTAGCAAAGGCGAACACGTGCGCGTGCAACCTCTGCTCGATTGGACCGAGGTGGATATCTGGCGCTACATCCAGAGAGAAAACATTCCCATCCCCCAAATGTATTTCGCTCGAAGCGGAAAACGATTTCGGTCGTTAGGCTGCAGCCCCATCACGCATCCGATCGTGAGCACCGCCTCCACGATCGATGAGATCATTGCCGAGCTGGAAGCGACAAAAACGACTGAGCGCGCCGGCCGCGCCCAGGACCATTATGAGCGGAACGCCATGCAGAAGTTGAGGGCGAAAGGATTTTTGTGAGCGACAAGGCAAACGCTCAACGCTCTACTTCAGGCGCCGAGCCGAACCTCAAGGTCGTTTTTGTCGGTCACGTCGATCATGGCAAATCCACGCTTATCGGGCGGATACTTCATGATACCGACTCGCTTTCGGAGGGAAAAATCGAGCACGTGAAAAAAGCGTGTACGGCGGAAGGGATGGAGTTTGAATTCGCCTTTTTGCTCGATGCGCTTCTTGAGGAGCAAAAACAAAACGTCACGATCGATACGACCGAAATTCCTTTTCGAACCACGAGGCGCCGTTACGCCATCATCGATGCGCCGGGACATAAGGAATTTTTGAAGAACATGATTACCGGCGCGTCCAGAGCGGATGCCGCGATCCTTGTGATCAGCGCAGACGAAGGGGTGCGCGAGCAGAGTCGACGTCATGCCTACCTGCTAAGCATGCTTGGCATCAAGCATATTATTGTCGTCGTAAACAAGATGGATCTCGTGGATTACTCTGAGAAGAGGTTTCGCGAGATTGAGCAGGAATATAGGAAGTTTCTTCGCGAGCTTGGGTTGGATGCACGGATATTCATCCCGGCGTCGGCAAAAGAAGGCGAGAACGTCGCGCGCGCGAGCATGAAAATGAAATGGTACGGCGCGGCGAATGTTCTTGAAGCACTCGATTTACTGGAGCCGCAACGGCGCGATGTCGATCTTCCACTTCGCTTTTGCGTTCAGGATGTTTATCGCTTTGACGGACGGCGGATTGTTGCAGGCCGAATCGAGACCGGAACACTAAAAGTAGGGGACCAACTGGTGTTCTCGCCGGCCAATAAGTCGTCTGTAGTCGCTGCGATCGAGCGTTGGAACGTGCAGGAGAATGGTCCGGCTGTCGCAGGAGATTCGATCGGGATCACGCTCAGTGAGCAGATTTTCGTGGAGCGCGGCTATGTCGCATCGCATGAAAATGAAACCCCGATCGAGGCAAATCGTTTTCATGCGGACCTTTTCTGGATCGTGCGCGAGCCGCTGCGCGTTGCGCATTTGTACAACCTGCGGTTGGCGACTCAGGACGTGAAATGCGAGGTGGTATCAATCGAGCGAGTCATGGATTCTTCGACACTCGAGAGCAAGGGCGACGGACGCGAACAATTGGAGCGAAACGAAATTGGCAGACTCACAATTCAAACCCGCGGACGCCTCGTCATCGATAACCACGATCGCATTCCTAGCCTCGGTCGTTTTGTGATCATAGATGACGGACAAATCTGTGGGGGTGGAACGATTTTCGGCGGCGTTTATACGGATCGTTCTGTCGCAAAGAGCAAAAATATCTTCTGGACCGAGGGGAAAATAACGGCCCGCTCCCGGGCAACGCGGAGCGGTCATCGGGGCGCGGTGATCTGGTTGACCGGGCTTTCTGGCGCCGGGAAATCGACCATCGCACAGGCACTTGAACGCGAGCTGTTCCAGCGCGCCATGCATACCTATGTGCTCGACGGCGACAATATTCGGCACGGATTGAACTCAAATCTTGGGTTCGCGCCAGACGACCGGGTCGAAAACATTCGCCGTGTAAGCGAGGTGGCCAAGCTCATGGCGGACGCTGGGACAGTCGTCATCACTGCGTTCATCTCGCCTTATCGGATGGATCGCAGTCGCGCGCGCGAGATCGCGTTGGAAAGTAACGCTGAATTTATTGAAGTGTTCGTTGATGCGCCGCTGGCAGTTTGCGAAGCGCGCGATCCCAAGCATCTCTATAAAAAAGCGCGGGCTGGCCAGATCCGCGAATTCACCGGCATTGACGCTCCCTACGAAGCGCCGGAGGATCCCGAGATTGTTGTTCACACGGATCGGCAAAATGTTGACGAGTCGGTAGCGACGATACTGGAGCAGTTACTGCCGCGATTGAGAGCCGTTGAATAGATGCGCGAAACTGGATGCTGGATTCGTGATGCGGAATTGAACGACGCT
>DATHHK010000194.1:0-2149 GCA_035317225.1 Candidatus Udaeobacter sp.
CGGTGAGGGAGGGATTCGAACCCTCGGTAGCCTTTTGGGCTACGGCGCTTTAGCAAAGCGCTGCTTTCGACCACTCAGCCACCTCACCAAAAGCAAAGCGAGAATATCGCAGGCAATTTTGGATTTCCAATTCGTAATTTGCATCTGCCGACAGGGGCTTGGTCGCGTACTCACGATTTCATCGTTGCTAATCGCCGGTTGCTAATTGAAATGATTGGACATGATTAGCGAAGACGAAGCCCGTCGGCGAGTTTTGCAGAATGTCCACTCGCTAGGGGAACGAATTGTTCCACTTTCCGAGGCGCTAGACTGTTTTAGCGCGCGTGATGTGGTCGCGCGATTGCCGCTGCCAATGTTCGATAATTCGGCCATGGATGGGTACGCCGTCGTGGCGAGCTCATCCACAAAACGCACGCGACTGCGTGTGATCGGTGAGCAGCCGGCTGGGATCGATCGGGAGCTCCGAGTTTCTCTTGGGGAAGCGGCTCGGATTTTTACCGGGGCGCCGATACCGGCTGGCGCGGACGCGGTTATCATGCAGGAAGACACGACGCGCGAAGACGACAAGATCATGGTGAATGAGAGTGTCGATCCCGGCGAATTCATCAGGCGGCGCGGTTGCGACTTAGCGGAAGGCCAGAAAATTCTCGGGCCCGGTGAAAGGATTCGTCCGACAACGATTGCTCTTCTAGCGTCCCAGGGTTTCGCTGATGTGACAGTCGGCGGCCAGGTAAACGCAGCCATCGTTTCTACTGGCGACGAGGTCGTCGCGCCAGGAAGTAAGCTGAATCGGGGGCAAATCTACGACAGCAATTTGGTATTGCTTCAGGCTCTGGTACAACGCTGCGGCGCATGTGTGCAATCAGCCGAACATTGCCCCGACCAACGCGAACGATTGATCCAAGCGATTCAGCGCGGAATCAAAAGTCATATCCTTGTTATTACCGGTGGCGTCTCAGTCGGCGAGCACGACCTAGTCCAGGCGGCGTTACGCACGCTCGGAGCCAAGATCGACATCTGGCGCGTCGCGATTAAACCAGGGAAACCATTTCTCTTTGGCCAAGCGAGTGGCTGTGCTGTATTCGGTTTGCCAGGAAATCCTGTGTCAGCGTTTGTAACTTTTTTGCAGTTTGTGCGTCCTGCGATTTTGAAAATGATGGGCGCGAAGAATGTTGACCTTCGGAAGGGGCCGGCAAAATTGGCCATTGATCTAACAAACGAAGGCGATCGCCCTCATTACGTTCGCGGCCGAATCGACAACGGGACGTTTGTGCCAATCGGGCGCCAGGAATCGCATGCGCTTTTTGGGTTGAGCCAATCGAATGCGCTGCTGCGCATTGCTGTCGGCGAGTCGCTAAGAGCAGGTGAAATTGTCGATATTCAAACCTGGGATTAACCAATTCTTCTGGACGGAGCGGTTTGACAGGTCGTGCGCGCATTTTTACTTTAATCGCCTTGAATACGGGAGCCTTGACCGCGTTTGCACGAACTCCGACCGATCAAATTCGTGCGGATGCGGAACGGCTTTCGCACATCGTTCTGGAGATGCAGCGCCGTTTCTTGCTGCGTCTCTGTAAGGAACTCGCGCCAGGGAACGTTTCCTTTGTGCAGTTTTTTCTTCTCGGGTTCCTCGACCAGAAGGAAGTCCTTACTATGTCTGCGATTGCAAAGAAGATGGGGCATACCACTGCGGCGGCCAGCGGTTTGGTGGCGCGCCTTGAGAATCTCGATTACGTGGTTCGCTCTGTTGCGCGAGATGATCGTCGCAAAGTAATGGTTTGCATTACGCCCAAGGGTTCGGCGCTGGTCCGGCGGATTCGCGAAGAAATGGTTGGCAATCTGATGAAGGTTTTGGAACACCTCACCCCCGATGAGCAGAAAGCGTGGTTGCAGATTTACACTAAAATTTATGATTACTGCCAATCGAAATGATTTTCATCTATTGGCCGGCGGTGTTATCACACCTAGGTAAAAAAAGCACGCAGTTTGAATCTGCGTGTCTACGTTTACGCGTCTAATCTCTCGGGCTAAACCTTCTTTATGCGAAAATATTTTGTAATCTCCGGGTTCGCGGCGTCGATGATTGCTGCAAGTTGGGTGGCGCGCGCCGGCACGGGCGAAGGATCAACATCGACGGGCCTTGGCACAT
>DATHHK010000195.1:0-8057 GCA_035317225.1 Candidatus Udaeobacter sp.
GACTACGGGCGCGATCGCCTGAAGCTTTTCGCTGTTACGAAGATCCATCAATTTGACGCCCATCGTGTTTCGGCCGGTTTCGCGAATTTCTTTGACCCGCGTGCGCACCATCTGACCCTTGTTGGTGATGAGCATGATCTCATCACTCTCACGGACGGTAAGCGCGCCAACCACATCGCCGGTTTTCTCACCGGTTTTCATGGTGATAATACCTTTGCCGCCACGTGATTGCCGGCGATAATCATCGAACCCTGTGCGTTTGCCGATTCCATTTTCACCGGCCACCAGCAGCATGGCGTTTGGATCGACAATGGCGGTTGCCACGAGGTGATCGCCTTTTTCGGGGCGAATGCCCCAAACGCCAACAGTGTTGCGGCCCTGGTCGCGCAGTTGTTCTTCGTGAAATCGCAAACTCATTCCGTCTTTCGTGATTAACACGATCTCGTCATTCCCATTCGTTAGCTTCGCATCGATCAGCCGATCACCTTCCTCGATTTGGATGGCGATGATTCCACCGCGGCGGACGTTGGCGTAATTGGAAAGATTCGATTTCTTAACGATGCCCGACTGCGTAGCAAACACGATGTGCAGGTTTTCGTCCCACGTTTGATCGACGGTGTTTGGTCCGGTGCCGGATTTCTTGGATTGGATCCGGATCGTGGCGGCGATTTTTTCATTTGGCTTAAGCTCGAGAATATTTGCGATCGAGCGTCCCTTGGCTGCGCGACCCATCTCGGGAATTTCGTAAACTTTTTCCACGTACGCGCGCCCCGCCGCGGTGAAGAACATCAGATAATCGTGAGTGGTCGCGGTGAAAAGGTGCTCTACGAAATCGCCTTCCTCTGCTTCTGTAGCGCCTTCGCGCGTTTGCATTCCGATCACGCCCTTGCCGCCGCGCCGCTGCGCACGAAAAGCGCTCACCGCCGTGCGTTTGATAAAACCGCCATGGGTGATGCTGATAATGCAACCTTCGTTCGCAATAAGGTCCTCCATGTTAATCTCGGCTTGATCGGGCACGATCGCCGTCAGGCGCGGCGAGCCGTATTTGTCGCGAATCTCGCGGAGCTCTTTTTTGATTATCGTGAACACGCGTTGCTCTTTGGCCAGAACGTCGCGAAGATCTTTGATCGATTCGAGAAGTTCCTTGTATTCCTTATTGATCTTCTCGCGCTCGAGCCCTGTGAGCTGATACAGGCGAAGATTAAGGATTTCGTCAGCCTGCTGTTCGCTGAAGGCGTAACGTCCATTTGTCAGGCGGGCCTCGCTGCGAATCAAGATGCCGATCTGCTCGACCTGCCGCTTGGTGAATTCGAAGGCCAGCAGTTTTACTCGCGCTTCGTCGCGACTGGCCGAACCGCGAACGATTCGAATAAATTCGTCCAGATTGGCCAGCGCGATCAGGTAACCTTCGAGTGTTTCCGCGCGCTCCTCCGCTTTGCGCAATTCGAAGCGCGTGCGGCGCAGGACGACCTCGCGTCGATGCTCGATGTAACACGCATTTGCTTCCTTGAGCGAAAGCAGTTTGGGGCGCCCATGATCAATCGCGAGCATGATGACCGCGAAGGAGCTTTCCATCGCAGTGTGCTTGTAGAGATTGTTGATGACGACCTTCGGATTGGCGTCTCGCTTCAGCTCGACAACAACCCGTGTATTTTCATCCGACTCGTCACGAACGGCGCTGATGTCTGTCAGCACTTTTTCGTTTACCAGCGACGCTATGCGTTCAACCAGCGTGGCGCGATTGACGTTGTATGGAATTTCGGTGATGACGATTTGTTCCCTGCCGCCTTTGAGCTCTTCGATGCCGACCTTGCCGCGCACTTTCATGCTGCCGCGGCCGGTCTCGAGATATTGTTTGATTCCTGCCACGCCGCAGATCGCACAGCCGGTGGGAAAATCCGGCCCTTTTACGTGCTTCATCAGCTCGTCGAGGCTGATCTCCGGATCATCGATTTGCGCGCAGACTCCGTCGATCACTTCGGTGAGATTGTGCGGCGGAATATTCGTTGCCATGCCCACGGCGATGCCGGTTCCGCCGTTAACGAGTAGATTTGGAAAGGCGGCTGGGAAAACCCTGGGCTCGGTGCGGGTTTCGTCATAATTTGGGACGAAGTCGACCGTGTCCTTATCCATGTCGGTCATGAGCGCGGCGCCGAGATGCGTCATACGCGCCTCGGTGTAACGCATCGCTGCGGGCGGATCGCCTTCGACCGAGCCGAAGTTGCCCTGGCCGTCGACAAGTCTTTCACGCATCGCCCATGGCTGCGCCATGTGGACGAGCGTCGGGTAAATCACCGCTTCGCCGTGCGGGTGATAATTTCCGCTGGTATCACCGCAAATTTTCGCGCATTTGCGATGCTGTCGCCCGGGAAAGAGCGAAAGATCATGCATCGCGAAAAGAATTCTTCGCTGCGATGGTTTGAGTCCGTCACGCGCGTCCGGCAACGCGCGCGAAATGATGACCGACATCGAGTAGTCGAGGAAGGACCTCGATACTTCCTCCGCTACATTTATCGGCTCAACTTTCTCGTTTGTGTTAAACATGGTGCTTGGATTTACCCGTGCGCTGGCAAGTACGCGGAAGGACGCTCGGTAAGGAAGCGTTCTTCCCAGGTCCGCGAAATTTCATCGGCCTGTCTGACTGTCACAGGAGGACCGATCCCAGCGCCGCGTGGTATCGAAATTTTCAAGAAATCCAGCACGCCGCGGATGGTTGCCTCATAATCCCGGCATAGTGCCTCGTACTCTACCTGGAAGGGATCAATGCCGATTCGCTGAAAAAATGTATGCCAGATCTTTTCCTGTCGCTCGGCTTCGCGAAGGGATTGTTCGATCAACTCCGCGTCGAATTGCGGTTCACGTGCCGCGGTTTTTCCCTCCTGCACTTTCCAAAGACCGGTCTGAAGCGCGCGTGCCGTGGAAAGCGCTTGCCGCAATTTATGGCGCCGGACAATGTGCACGAAGCGAAGGTGTGGGAAGGCATTTCTTAACATGGCGAGATCACTCGTCGCTGCGCCGCCAAAAGCACCGTTATCTCGCAGGCGGGCAAGGTAATCGTCCAGATACCAGCTCATCAATTTAAAGCCGAACACCTCATTGCGGGTTGTCTTCGTGTTGACGATGCCGCGCACGTACCCCGGATAATCAGTATTTGGATCCACTCCGAGCTCGGCGCCGTAGCGGCCCTCGGACTTTGGGAGGAAGAATTGTTTCGGCATGCCTGCCTGGCGAGTGGCGCGCAAGCCGTCCGTCAACAGATTGCTACCCGAACGCGGAATTGTGCAGACAACGTAACAGCGTCGCGGATGGCGTAGTTTGTGAAACAGGCCTCCCATCTTTGGAATTTACACGTCGAGATTGCGCACATTTAGCGCGTTGTCTTCGATGAATTGCCGGCGTGGCTCGACAACATCCCCCATTAGAATCGTGAACATTTTATCGGCATCGACAGCGTTATCGTCGTTTAGGTCGACCTTCAGGAGTTTGCGTTTCTCCGGATTCATCGTGGTCTCAAACAACTCCTTGGCGTTCATTTCGCCGAGACCTTTGAAACGCTTGATCTGCACTCCGCGGCGGCCAATCCCTAAAATCTTCTCGAGGATTTCGGGAATTGAAAACAGAGCATGCGAGACCGCCTTTTCACCTTCGCCTTCGATCAACTCAAAGATCGGCTGGTCGCTGGTTGCGTAGTGGGCGACTTTCAGACCCTTACGAGCAAGTTCGGCAATGATTTTTTCGATTGCAGCCGATTCATGCAGCTCAACCAGTCTGCCGCGTCTGCGGTTTCCATCTGTCCGCGCTGGAGATTCGCCCAGCGGAAGCAATTCCTGACCAGGCTCCGTGTCGAACAGATTCAGGTCCAGGTTTTCCTGATGAAATTTGCGGACCGCTTTTTCGTCGTCAAAATAATGCACGGATTCCTCGTTTCCCTCGCGCACCTTTACCAAATACGTTGGAAGCTTGCCCGACTTGGAGTTTCGTTGAGCAAGATAAGTTTCGAAATCACCGCCATGCCGGCGCACCGCTTCGCTTAGTTTCGCGAGTTTCTCGAGTGATTCTAGAATATCCTTCAATTGTGCCGCCGGGATTTCTTTGTCATCGGCCAAATTTCTCAATCGCACGTCCTCTGCGCCCAGCGAAATGAGTATTTTGTTTAATCGGGCATCGTCATCGACGTATTCTTCGCGTTTCTTCCGTTTAATCTGGTAAAGCGGTGGTTGCGCGATATAAATTCTGCCCGCGCGCACCAGGTCAGTCATTTGCCGGAAAAAGAAAGTGAGCAACAGAGTGCGAATGTGCGATCCGTCGACATCAGCATCTGTCATAATAATAATCCGGCCATAGCGCAGCTTGGTGATATCGAAACGGCCTTCGTCCTTGCCGTTGCTATCCTCTTTTGATTTGCCGATCCCAGTACCGATGGCCGTGATCATGGACTGGATCTCGTTGTTTTTAAGGAATTGATCTTCGCGAGCTTTTTCCACGTTTATCAATTTCCCTCGGATAGGAAGAATGGCTTGATAGCGCCGATCGCGGCCCTGCTTGGCGGAGCCGCCTGCCGAGTCACCTTCGACGATGTAGAGCTCGGTCAATTCCGGATCGCGCTCGGAGCAATCGGCCAGCTTCCCAGGCAAACCGCCACCGGTGAGAGCACCCTTGCGTATTGTTTCCCTGGCTTTTCGAGCGGCTTCCCTGGCCCGCGCTGCAGTGAGAACTTTGTCGAAAATCCGTTTTGCGATCGGCGGATTCTTATCGAAGTGGGTCATTAGCCCGTCATACACGACAGAGTTTACGATCCCGTCGATCTCAGTGTTGACGAGCTTCACCTTGGTCTGCGATTCGAAGCGCGGATTGGGCAACTTGATGCTGAGCACACAAATCAAACCTTCGCGCACATCGTCTCCGGAAATCGAGGGGTCCTTTTCTTTGAGAAAGTTGTTCGATTTCGCGTATTGGTTGACGGCTTTCGTGAGCGCGGTTCGGAAGCCAGTCAGATGTGTGCCGCCATCCGGATTGGGGATTGAATTGGCGAACGGTAAAATCTGGTCGTTGTAGCTATCGTTGTATTGCAACACGACGTCGACAAAGACTTCATCTCGCTGCCGGGAGATCACGACCGGCTTCGGATGCAGCACCTGTTTGTTCTCGCCGAGCTGCTTTACGAATTCCTCGATGCCCTGTTTGTAGAAAAACCTTTCTTTCTTCGCCGGGTCGGTGCGCTCGTCCGTAAGCGTGATCTCTAAGCCGGGATTGAGAAATGCCAGTTCGCGCAAACGTGTTGCAAGACGCTCGAACTTAAACTCGGTCGTAATTGTGAAGATTGTCGGATCGGGAAGGAACGTGATGAGCGTCCCGGTTGTTTTTTTGTTTTTGACTTCACCGATGACAGTAAGCTTGTCCGTCGTTTTGCCCTTGGCGAACGCCATATGATAGACTTTGCCGTCGCGCGACACTTCCGCTTTGAACCACTCCGAAAGGGCGTTCGTGCATTTCGCACCTACACCGTGTAAGCCGCCGGAATATTTGTAGGCACCTTGCCCGAATTTGCCGCCGGCGTGCAAATTTGTGAGCACCAGCTCAATT
Source organism: Candidatus Udaeobacter sp. (assembly GCA_035317225.1). Classification (GTDB taxonomy): domain Bacteria; phylum Verrucomicrobiota; class Verrucomicrobiia; order Chthoniobacterales; family UBA10450; genus Udaeobacter. The sequence continues at coordinate 5,584 of DATHHK010000195.1, forward strand.
GCCGGCATTTTCCATTTCGGATGAATATCTACGGGAATTCCGCGCCCGTTATCACGGACCGAAAGCGATCCATCGACGTGGACGGTGACTTCTATTTTTGTGCAAAAGCCCGCGAGATGTTCATCGATCGAATTATCCAGTACCTCGAAAACCAAATGGTGCAGACCCCGTTCATCAGGATCACCAATAAACATTCCAGGCCGCTTTCGAACCGCCTCGAGGCCCTCCAATTTATCGATTTGCGCGGCATCGTATTTTTGCGCTGTATCGATTCCAGTCGATCCCCGGCCAGATGAATTTTCGACCGGAATCTCTTCTTGAGTTTTTAGCATAGATTAAGGCCGGAAAGACCCTCTTAGGAGAATATCTAAAATGTCCCGACAAACAACTAATATCTCGTGGGTAAGCTTGGATCGTTTGCGCTAGGGATTGGGTAGGAGAAGAGTCCGTACTCAAGATATTGTGTCCGGCTACGGGAGTCGGATTTACTGGTTGTGAAGGCTTTTTTCTCGCTACTTGACCAGTCGATTTTGAACCCGGAAGATGCGATCCCTGATGCGCTCGCAAACCCTATTGGAAGCACGTTGGATTCTTCTGATTCTGGCAGCCATCGGCGTGGCGGTCTGGTTTGTTTCGGCGTGGTTATCGCTTATTTTTCTGGCGCTTTTTCTTTTCACTATCGCTTTTTTCCGGGACCCGAATCGTCCTGTACCGCCAGGTCCGAATCTGATTGTTGCTCCGGCTGATGGCAGGGTCAGAGACATTGTTGAATTAGACGAGAAGGAGATTCTTAAGACAAAAACGCGGCGCGTCGGGATTTTCCTGTCGATCTTTGATGTCCACACCAATCGAGCACCAATTGATGGGCGCATCGTTTATCGTCAGCATCACGCAGGTCTCTGTCTCGATGCTCGCGATCCGAATTGCTCCGAGAAAAATGAAGCGATGACATGGGCGTTCGAAAATCCGCGTGGCGCGATTGTCGTTAGGCAGCTCACTGGTGCAATTGCCAGGCGCATCGTGGCATGGGCAAATGTTGGAGATGAATTGAAAAAGGGACAACGCTTCGGCATGATTCGCTTCGGCTCGCGGACGGAATTATACTTGCCTCTCGACGCTGAGGTTCTTGTGAAAACAGGCGACCACGTTTCCGGAGGATCTACAGTCATTGCGCGCCTGCCCGACTGATGAGCGAACAACCCTCTAAAATTTATCTCCTGCCGAATTTGATGACGGCGGGAAATCTGTTTTGCGGGTTCACGGCCACGCTGAAGATTCTAGAGGGCGCGCTGCTTCAGGCGTCTAATCCCGACGCAGCCAGTGATCTTTTTCACACTGCGATCTGGTTTGTTCTCGGTGCGTTCGTTTTTGATTTTCTGGATGGACGCCTTGCCCGTTTGGGTGGGCACGAGAGTCCGTTCGGCCGCGAATTCGATTCGCTCGCGGATATTGTTTCGTTCGGGCTCGCTCCCGCGCTAATGGTTTATCGTGTTGTGTTGCAGGAGTTCCCCCGCGTGTGCTGGATCATTGCATTTATTTATCTCACTTGCGGAGCACTGCGCCTGGCGCGTTTCAATTCTGCCGCGGCGAAGCCTAACGGAGCCAGTCACCCAAATACTTTCACTGGTTTTCCCATTCCGGCCGCAGCCGGTCTAATTGCGTCGATCACGCTGTTTCTCCTTTGGCTGGCTGAAGGCACACATCGCCTCGGTAATTGGCGCTTTGGTCTACCGCCATTGCTGCTCTTTCTTTCGTTCATGATGTTCAGCCGGTTTCAATATCCGAGCTTCAAAGCGCTGAACTGGAAAACGAAGAAATCGATTCCGCGTTTTCTGGCAATCATTCTTGTCCTCATTTTCACACTGATGAATTATGAGTGGATGCCAGCAGTGCTTTTTCTGGCGTATCTGCTTTACGGCGTGCTGCGTCCCTGGCTCTCGCGCGACTGGCGCCGAGAAATTGAGGAAGAAATAGGTGAAGAGCCTTCCGAGGAAGCAAACGAACAAGCGCGGTAGACGTGGCAGTTCAACGTAGAAAACCGCCACGGTTGCCAGACGCGTGGCAGGCGTAGAGCCTGCCTTACAATGTCTGATTCAGCTTCGCCAGAATTTCAGGATCGCGGACGTCTGCCCATTCACCGGTTAGCTCGAGCGCTTCTACTTTCTTGTCCGAACGCGCGAGGTCGCGGATTGCGTCTGTGAGTTCGTACTCGCCGCGCGGCGATGGCTTCAACCGTGCGATGAATTCGAAAATGCTTGGCCGAAACGCGTAAAGACCGGCGTTATACCACGGGCTTGTTGGTTCGCCTGGCTTTGGTTTTTCACGAAGATCGACCAACTCCATTTGCTTATTCACAAAAACCGCGCCGCCTTTGCTGACGTCTTCGCCGCGCGTAACTGTGATAATCGCTTCACAATCATCAGTAAGATCGACGACGCGTTTGTAATTCACCGAACTGATCAAAATATCGCCAT
>DATHHK010000196.1:0-7384 GCA_035317225.1 Candidatus Udaeobacter sp.
TCGCTAGCAAGGGGCTCTTGAAGGCCCGCGAGCAAGGCTTGATTTAGCACTCCTTGTGCTTCGGTCTTTTGTCTGACTTGAAGCTCCGACATTCCCAGGTAGAAAAGAGAATTGGCGTTGAGTGATTTCGTTTTGGCACCCTCCTGCAATAATTGGATCGCGCGCTGGTATTCTTTTTTCTCGTAGCTCAATTGTCCCAGAAGCTCGGCCAATTCGGCGTCGTCGGGTAACGCTTGGCGCGCTTTCGCGGCGAGATCATAGGCCGTAGCGGTTGCGGATGGGTCCTGGGCATAAAGCGTGGCGAGGCCCTTCTGCGCGGGCGCGAAATCCGGCCACCGACGCAGGATATCGGTGTATATCTCGGTCGCCGGCTTTGGCTGACCGCGCTGTTTATCGAGTGCGGCTTGAGCCATGAGCGCAGGCAGATATTCGGGATCCGAGTTTAATTCCTTTTGAAGCTCGGCTTCCGAGGCCATAAGTTCCTTCGGATTTTCATTTAGCCTGGTCAAAGCGAGAAATTTCTTGGCATCGGCAGCCTGGGAAGAATCAGCATTGTTCGTTAGGACTTTTTGCATCGCATCTCGAGCCTCATTCACTTTTCCCAAGCCATAAGCCGCCCAGGCCAAATCATGGAGGATCGACGGATCGTTTTGGCGCTGGCGCGCGGCTTCCTGAAGAAGGCTGTAAGACCAAGTGAGATTGCCACTTTGGTAGGCGACCTTTCCGAGAATACTGGCGACTTGGGGATCATTCGGCGTGAGCTCGCGTGCTTTCTTTGCGTAAGTGAGAGCTTTCTCCTTGTTGTGAAGCGGGCCGGCATAGAGTTGTGCCAGCTTGGTTACGGCCGAGGTCAATCTGGGATTTAGTTTCAGCGCGTGCTCGAAAGCCGAGGCCGCTTTGTCCGATGCGCCTTGTTTTTCGTAAGCTTCTCCCAACCGCATCTGGGCGATGACATCGTTAGGTTGCTCCCTCGTCATTCCTTCGAGTTGCGAAATCGACAATTCCGGCGAGACGCCTGCGCCGCTCTTGAGCAAGGCGAGACGACGTTTGCTTTCCTCCTTACCGGGGAAATCCTTGGCTGCGCTGGCGGCTTTTTGGAACGCAACTTTGGCCAGGTCTGTCTGGCCCATCATGTACGCGGTCATGCCCAGGTGAAATTGAACTTCCGGGCTATCAGGGAGTTTGGCAGCGCTCTCCTGTAGAATTGCCAGGGCTTGTAGATACTCGCCACGCTTGGACAAAATCCAGCCAAACGTGTCTGCTATTGCGGGATCGTTTCCCTGGAGGTCGTGGGCTTTGCGCGCCAGGTCGTAAGCCTTGCCTAGATCATTCAGTCGATCGGTATAGAGGCAAGCAAGATTATTCAGAGCGGAGATCGAGTTAGGATTGATCGAGAGAAGCCGCTCGTAAGCATCGCGCGCCTTTGCAAAATCGTTTGTCCGCTCGTATACCACCGCCAGCGTCATGATTGCCGATGCGTTGTTAGGATTCTTCGAGAGCTGGACCTGTAATTGGTTTACCGCTTGGGGAAGCTTGTTGGTCGCAAGGTAAGCCTGGACCAGCAAATCGTATGCGTTGGACAAATTTGGATCGAGCTGCAGCGTTTTTTGAAGCTCTGCCTCGGCTAAGTCCCATTTTTCCTCCGCTGCCAGGATCTTGCCTTCAAAGAAATGGGCGGCTGGCGAATCAGGGGTCTTTTGGAACTGACGCCGAACCCTCTGTCGCGCTACATCAAAATGCCTGTCAAGCAGATCCATTTCAACGAGTTGCTCGACTGGCCACAAGCTATCCGGGGCAAGCTCCGCTGCTTTTTCAAATGCCTGGCGGGCTTCGCCATTCCTCTTGGCTTGGCGCAACGTGAGGCCAAGAGCCATCTGGGCTTGTGGGTCGTGAGGCGCGAGCTTTGCTTGCTCGCTTACAACTATAGCGGCGTCGTCGAACCTATCAAGCGACCCGTATGCAGCTGCCAGTAGCAGCGCAGCTGGCTTTAACTCGGGATTTCTGTTCAGTAAACGCGTCACCGGTTCGATGACCGCTTCGCTATGACCTGAGCGAAGGTTGATCTCAGCAAGGAGTAGTATGGCCTCGGCATAATTCGGATTGGTTGAGATCACCTGATCCAGCATCGCCTTGGCTTGGTTCAGGTTGTTGTTCTTAAAATATGCCTGTGCCAATTGGTATTTGATGAGAGAAGTGTCCGGATATGTCTGGTCGAGTCGCTCCAAAACTTCGACCGCTTTTTTCGTGTCGCCCTTTGCCAACAGCACCTGGCTTTCCAGTCTGTGGCCATCGATGTATTCCGGGTCACGGCTAAAAACATTTTCAAGAAGTGAGAGAGCCTCGTCATATTTACCGTCCTTAAAGGCAAGCTCGGCTAGCAAAGTCCAGCCTGGCAGATAGTCGGGCGCCTGCCTGGTCATCTCAGTTGAAATTCTTCTTGTTTCTGCGGTATCACCCGCCGCGGACATGAACGCTGCATATTTCAAGCGCTCCATCGAACGAACAGGCGCGAGCTCCGCTGCTTTCTTGAATTCTTCGCCTGCTTGTTTTTGATCTTTCTTGAGCAGATACAAATCGCCCATCGCCATGTGCGCGGCAGAAAAATTAGGATTGGCGGTCAGCGCTTGTCGCAGGGCGTTTTCTGCCGCAGCTAAGTCGCCACTGTTAAGAAGCAGATTCGCCGAAGCGAGGTGGAAAGAAACGTTGTCCTTCTTGGGATATCTCTCGAGCTGTTGCTGCGCGGCCTGAATGTCTTCCTTGCTTCGCGCCGCTTCAGTCAAAGCGATAATCGCGTCTCCATTTTCTGGGGTCTGCTCCAGCACCTTAAGGGCTAGTTTGCTTGCATCGGCGAAGCGCCCTATGGCCAGATAACATCGGGCGAGCCGTATTCGATTTTGATCGTTCTTGGGAGCCAGCTCGTTCGCCTTCGCAAGGAATGCAGCGGCTCGCAGCGGTGCTCCGTCCTCCAGCCACATCGCTCCGATTCTTTCGAATGCGAGTGCGTTCTGCGGGTCCAGTTGCGCCACGTTGAGGTAGCTCACCTTTGCCTTGTCGTAATTCCCGGCTTTGAAATAATTCTCGGCCTCGGCCAGAAGGCGTGTCTTCTTGGCTTCCTTGGAGCACCCGATAATTAGTGTAGTCGCAAGAGTAAGCGTTACGATCCTAAGTAAGGCTTTCGATGTTTGCATATGGAGGATGATTTTGATGTTAGTTGACGTTTGTAGGTGCGCGCTCCTTGGAAATACCAAGCTTTTCCATCAATTCGTAAAGAGTCGGCCGGCTGATGCCGAGATCAGCGGCTGCGGAAGTAATTTTGCCGGAGTTCTTCTTTAGCGCTTGCTTAACCATTTCCCGTTCGACGTGTTCGCGTGCTTGTCTGAGCGTTGTTGCAGATGAGGCTGCCAGACCGTTGTCTTGATCCAACTCGAGGTCTTTTGCGCTCACTCGCGATCCGCCTGCCATAATGACGCCGCGTTTTACGCGGTTTTGGAGTTCGCGGACGTTTCCCGGCCATGAATAGCGATTCATCGCACGCAACGCGTCCGGCGAGAAGACCATCTTCTGGCCGTTTTGGCTCGCATACCTTTGCAAAAACTCGCGGGCCAGGAAAACAATGTCTTCCCCGCGCTCACGAAGTGGCAGGAGGCGAATCGTGACAACGGCAAGCCGAAAATACAGGTCTTCACGAAATTTTCCGTTATTAATCAGTTCTTTTAGGTCGGAGTTGGTGGCGGCCACCAGCCGGGTATCGACTTGAATCTCCTGTCTACCGCCCACGCGCTGTAACCGCTGTTCCTGAAGAAACCGGAGAAGCTTGACCTGAATAGCAGGGGGAAGCTCGCCAATCTCATCAAGAAAGAGAGTGCCGCCATTGGCTGTCTCCAACAGTCCTTTGCGTTGAACATGAGCGCCCGTGAAGGAGCCTTTTTCGTGACCGAAAAGCTCACTCTCCAAAAGATTTTCCGGAATCGCGTTGCAGTTGATGGCGACAAACGGGCCGTCCTTGCGTGCGCTGCAGCGATGAATGGCGGCCGCTGCCATTTCTTTGCCGGTACCACTTTCTCCGAGCAGGAGCACTGGAGCATTAGTCCCAGCTACCTTACGAATAAGGTCAAAGACCGCCTGCATTTGCGGGCTGCTGCCGAGCATATCCTCAAAGACATCAGAGCGCTGGCTTTGTTGTAACTTGTGGTATTCTTTCTCGAGTTCCACCACATGGATGCAGCGACGAATAAGCAGCCTCAGTTCGTCCATCTCCACAGGCTTGCACAAGAAATCATAAGCCCCAGCGCCGACTGCCTCGATCGCATTCTGCTTTTCGCCTTGTCCAGAAATGATGATGACCTTCGCCGTGTTATCGATTGCAAGTATGTCTGATAACACCGCCAAGCCTTCGTCACTTTCGTTAGGTCGAGGTGGCAGACCCAGGTCGAGCAACGTTACTGCGGGCGAGTTAACCTCAAAGCCTTCCCCCGCGGCCTTGCGATCTTCGGCGAAGTGGACTTCGTAGTGCTCGCTCAGGGCCCATTTCATCTGCGTCCGGATGGCTTCGTCGTCATCCACAATAAGTATTTTCGGTTTCATGCTGTTTGACACTTCAAAGGCAACATCACTCGAAAAGTTGTGCCGACGCCGAGTTCGCTTTCTACGTGGATCTTTCCATGATGCGCTTCGACGATGGTCTTGGATTGAAACATGCCAATGCCCAATCCTTTTTTCTTTGTTGAGCGGAACGGCCGGAACAGGGAATGCTTGATGAATTGCTCGGTCATTCCGCATCCGTTGTCACTTACGGATAGGGCTACCCATTCACCTCGCCGAGTGGTTGCTACAGTAATCCGGCCATTCATACCGACCGCATCGCGCGCATTCAGAAGGAGGTTCGTAAAGACGCTTTGCAATTGTTGTCGATCAGCCGATACCTTTGGGATCTGGTCAAACTCGGTTACCAGGTTGGTGTTGAGTGTTCCATTCAGGTTTGAGAGAGCTTCCGCGACGACGAGATTGAGATCCAACTCAGCCGGATTCAGGCGCAACTCATGGCGCAGGGCGTTCATGCGGTTGATAAGATCATTGATCCGGCTGGCCGCGCTCCCGATTCCGCGGAATGCGTCCTGCCGGAAAGCGGGATTGTCGAAATGGGCCGGCAGATTCTCCAACATGAGGCCCAGGGTTGAGGCAGCATTCTTTAGGTCATGAATCAAGAATGCGGACATGGTTTGAAACGCCTCTAGCTCTTTCCTTTCCATGATCTCTTCTGTAAGTCGCAGCTTGAGCAGGGTCGCCGCCACTTGCTCGCCGATGCATTTTAGCAAGTCCATCTCTTCCGCCGAGTAGCCGAGCCCTCTGACGCGGTCTGCGAGGACTATCACTCCGAGCCAGCTCTCTCCGCCGACCAGCGGAACACAAATCGGGCTGCCGCCGGTGCGGAATTGCCCACTGCTTCTTTCCATGAGGTCTCGTGCCCACTTTTCTTTTGCTTTACCGAGATCGAAGGGCCGCGACAGCTTGATTAACTCGGCTGAATTGAGCTCCGTTCCCGCAATCGAAGTCGTCGAGTCGTTGCTCGGTGCCTGCTCCGCATCGGAGGTTGAGCTTATTCGGATCAGGCGCTCTCCGTGTTCATCGAAAAGCCAGGTCGAGACGGACAGGGCGCCAAACGTTTCTGAAATCAGCCGCGCGGCGATCGTACCGAGCGCGGTCTCATCCAGGGCAAGCGAGAGACTTCGAGTGAATCGCGCCCAAATCTGCCGAAAATCATGCTGTGGCCTTTTAAAGTGGCGGCTGATAAAAAGCTGCAGACTTTGCCGAGCTCGATCAGAAAGAAGCAACACGGCCAGGATAGCTATGCCAAGGAGGACGAGAAAGGCAGCGATTGGGAAACTGGCCGTGCCGCCAAAGCGGACAACGATTTGAGCCAATACACCAACAACAAAAAGATATGCCCCCGTCAGCAACACCGTGACCGAGCTCTGTAATACCGCGCGTGACGGATAGACATCGATTTCGCCGAATCCAGTCCGGACATAAGCTACGGCGATCAGCGCGCAACCGATAAGAAGCGCAGTCGTTTCGACGGTGAGCCGACCCGGGCTGTAGTCTGAGAAAAGGAGCGCCTGACTTCCTGTATAGATGCGGGCACCAAAGATCACCCCCAGCCCCAGAACCAGGAACTTGATTCGCCAGCGCATCGTTCCAACGGCGGCTCGGAACGTCCGCTCGATATTCATAAGAATTAACACCGTTGAGACGAGAACCAGAACGTTTAGAATTTTTGCCGGTTCATCAAGCATGAGTCCCCATCCCTCAACGGGCGGCTTGTAAGCGACAATGTCGAAGAAAGGTCTGTAAATAGCCGCGAGCGACAACAGCGGAACCAAAAAAGCCCCCACAAGAAGCCAGCGCGATCGAAGGAGGAAATCCCGGTAATTTGCCCTGGAATACGTCAGGCTAAAAGTTAGCCAAACGCCAGGCAGAAATGATTTTGCCACCAAGGCAAGCGTTTCCCAAAAGGCGGCTTTCTGAGGCAGGAGAGCATCGTTCGCTATCGCGCCAAACAGACTTTCCAAGGCGAAAGTCAGCATTCCAACCGAGAAACACCAGGTCGAAAGCGAGCGCTGCTTTCGGCAGGCTGCAGTCGCCGCCAAAGCGGCGCTGAACATGCCGGCGGCCAAAGCTAAAACGGTATTCGGAGTCACAATTGGCTTCTGGCTGACATGATGAATCGCATTGTGGTTCCAGCTATGGCACGTGTTTCCGGCCGATCACTAAATCGAGGTCTCATTCGTTAAGCGAAAACGCTCTCCAGGCGCGAACCGCAGCGAAATTGAGTCCAGCTTACGCATCGGACGCCGGAGAGCAGACTTCTCTCAAGCGTTTCTCCGGAAAAAGGAGGGCTAAGTTCCCCAAAAAGTGCGTAAAATGAAAGGAAGCGCGCGAAGAAAAATGAGGTGCGAACCCTCTATGAGGCTCGATGTGGTTCCTCTGGTCGAGCTCGGGTCTCACCCTTGCGCAGCCACCACAACAGCGCAAAAAGTGGAATCAACGAAAGGGCAAAAAAGACGGGCCCACCGCGGCGGTGGATTACACTGTGAATCATCTGTGGACCGATGTTCACGCAGAGGAGGGCGATCACGAGGATGCGAAAGCCATTTCGTAAAATCGCCAGCGGAATGATGAATGCGACAAGTACAATGCGTTTCCACGGCGTCTTCAGGAACAGATTTGCGGCCAGGATGCTGGTCAACAAAAGGACCCAGCTTGATCGAATGCCGCTGCATTCCTGCGCAACTTCGATCGTGATGTTCGGCAGTTGGAAAACCAGGCCTGCCCGGAGAATAGGCGTGCCGCTGAGGTGAAAAAGAACATTTGCCACCTCCGCGGA
>DATHHK010000197.1:0-12022 GCA_035317225.1 Candidatus Udaeobacter sp.
CCTTCTTCATCTCCGGCTTTTGCTTTCGGCTTGGGGTTGTATTCGGCAGCTCTCGCCAAGAAATGATCAATCTCGCTGCGGGAAATCATCATTCGCCCGCAATCTGAAATTGGCTTTATCCGGCCCGCATAAATCTGCCGGTAGGCAAACGTCGCGGACTTCCCTAACGCCGCCGCAAACTCACGCGGAGAAAGTGCGAGCCGTTCGCTCAAACTGATTGGTTGCGGTTGATGCGCTGCACGCGACTGCGACTGCGCCCGTTGGCTTCGACATGTGACTTGTTTCACAGCCGCCCATATTTTTGCAAATCTGGGCTCTCGTTAATTTTTTTTTGTTACATTTTTTGCGAGAGCCATTCGGATTCAGGTCCGACTTATGCGCGTGGAGCGAGGCATCCCCCCCGCCGGGCGGGTTCCTTCAATTATCCTTGGGCTGTGAATGGAACGATGTCTCCGCGCTTTGTCGCCACCGGCGCGAAGCTCACCTTTTGAGCCTGCGCAATGCTGTGCTCGCGTCGTAAGTGGCCATAGGTTTTCATCGCCAGTGCGCCACCGTCTTTGTGACCCAGCCATCGGGAAACCGTTGGAATGTCCACGCCGCTTTCGATGCAGCGCGTTGCAAACAGATGCCGCAAATCGTGATGCGTGATGCGCGGAGTCCCGACCTTTTTACAGGCGCGAGTAAGCGCCTTCAGGCACTCAGCGACACGAAACACTTTGGCGTCCAGTGATTCGCCGGGACGCTCGCTGCGCATTCGCTGAAACAGTGCGCGAGCATCGGGAATAAGGGGCACACGGCGCAATCCCCAATTCTTCGTTCCCGTTTCGGCATCGCCGCGCACAACGACTTCGCCAGTTTCAAAATCGACATCACGCCAGGCAATCTCCTTCGCCTCGCTAATGCGGCATCCTGTGAATGCCAGGCCGGAGGCGAAATCGGCACAATTGATTGAGTCCCGGCTGTGGCCGGCTCGCATCTCCGCAATCAACGCATTGAATTTTCCGATACTCGGCAACTTGATTTCCTTGCACCGCACCCGTGCGCGTTTCACAGCGGCTGCGGCATTGCTATAAACCACGCCTGCTTCCACAGCGACGGCGAGAACATGCCGGAGAACAGAGATCGTGCCGTTGTAGCGAGTCGGGGACGCCTTCTTGGCGTATGCTGCCGCCCATTTTTTGCAGTCGGCTTGCGTGATTTTGCGGATCTCCGTTTCGTTCAAGCCGGGCCAGCTTTTTTGAAGCGCAGCAAGGCATTGTCGCCAGTACTTGCGAGTGCTGGGTTTGATGCGCGGATTATCATCAACATTGCGTAGGTGAATCATGGCGGCCTCACCGAATATCAATTTAGCCGACCCTTCACCGTTGCTATTGCTCACGCGCTCCCGGTGTTCCCTCAGGAATTCCGCCAGTCTCGCCTGGGCTACGCTGAAGTGTGATGTTTTAAGCGACTTCCAGACTTCTTTGCCACCCGTAAAAGCTCTGGCATAATATCGACCGGACTTATGGCGTACGAGATTTTTGAGCCGCGTTTTTCCCCATGTTTTCGTCGGTTTGCACTGTTTCACAAGGCCGACCGTAGAACAACACCGTGAAAAAGGCAAAAACAATATTTCAACCTAAGCGATTTTACCTATGAATTTGTTCCCGTAGTTCAACGGATAGAACGGAGGTTTCCTAAACCTTAGATGTGGGTTCGATTCCCGCCGGGAACGGTTAGCGTGATTTTATGAGCTGAGACGCACTGGGAACGTTCGTGCCTTGCGCTTCGATTGATTCGTTCGCCGCGGCGAACTCCCCCCATGCGGGCTTGGTCCATGTCGCTCGGATGCCGTGGGGTTGATTGACGATTATTTGACAAAAATCAGCCAGATTATCGTCGGATTGTCTTACAAATGTCTGGTATTTTTTACAATCTAATGTCTGGTATTCTTTACAACACTCTGTCCGACAGGTGGATGCAGTATTTGAGAAACTGGCATGTTTGTTGCTTTTTGTTATCGCACATGAAATCCTCTCTTAAACTCTTACTCGTCTTGACCGCAGCTATCACATTTTCTGTCGCCCAACCTGCTAAAGCAGAGCGCATCGTCCAAGCCGGACCTACTATCTCGAGTGTTCCGGATGGTGGCTCGACAATGGCTCTACTTGGTTTGGCTTTGCTCGGCGTCGCTGCCTTGCGGCAAAAGTTGAGTCGCTAAGCCAAATTTTCGGAAAGCTGAAGTTCAACGCGGGCCGTCTGTTTGAGGCTCTCGGGGAACGCGCGCCAATCTATCGATTCGCTCGCCGTGGCGAATCACGCACATCCAGCGTGAATATCGCTGATCTGCTCGCCAGCATTTCGTAGCAAGGTCTCCTTCGTAACGAATGCTTTTTTTTCCTTCGGCATGCCAAAACAGATGCTCATTTGGCCAGGGCGTTTCGCGGGTCGTGATCGCTACGCAGCGATCTGGCCGAGAACGGCGCGCAGCTCGTGAAAGTCCACCGGTTTGGTCAGGTGAAAATCGAAACCGGCTTCCCTGCCACGCTGAATATCATTCGGCGTTCCAAATCCAGTCAGCGCTACGGCCTTGACCGGTCGTTGTCGCTTGGCCTCGGCAACTAGATCATAGCCGCTGCCGTCGGGTAGGGCGATATCGGCCAGGACGACATCGAACTCTTTTGAACGGATAATCTTCCGCGCACTCTCCGCATCTTCGGCCACGGAAATTTCGTGCCCGAAATGTGTGAGCAGATTGGACAAGGCTTGCAAAGTATCGCCGTGATCTTCGACGATCAGAATCCGCAAACTCTTACCCGAATTGTATGTGTCTTTTGTTCGATCTTCGCTCATTTTCGCGTTCCCCAGGGGAACCCGTACACCGGAATTGCCGGGCCGTCCAATTTCACTGAGAAATGAGAGATCGGTTGTCAGACTTCTCGCGGTGGTATCACTGAGTAAGATCGATGGCTATGGCTGACAAGGAGATTGCTCCGTTGCGCGGCACCAAGTTCGTTTACGTCGCAGCATCATTCGCCGCGTTGGGTGGTCTCCTCTTCGGCTACGACACGGGCGTCATCTCTGGCGCCCTGATTTTTATCAAACGCGAATTTGGCTTAACGACTACAGCCGAGGAAGTCGTGGTGAGTGGGGTTTTGTTGGGTGCAACCATTGGCGCGATCTTTGGTGGCAAGGCGGCCGATCTTTTCGGCAGACGAAGAGTGTTGCTTGTGACGGCGGCGATTTTCGGTATTGGCGCGCTCGCCAGCGCCGTGGCGCCATCGCCCACAATCCTGATCATAAGCCGCGTCGTTCTCGGCGTGGCGATTGGGCTCGCCTCAACAAACGTTCCCGTCTATCTCTCCGAAGTCGCGCCTCCACATGCGCGTGGCTGGGTGGTATCCCTCTTTCAACTTGCGGTCACCATCGGGATCGTCGTTGCATATCTGACCGATTACGCGTTTGCCGGCGTGGAGGGCTGGAGATGGATGCTTGGTTTGGCCGTTGCGCCGGCACTAGTCTTCGGCACCGGCATGTTTTTTCTGCCGGAAACTCCGCGCTGGCTCATTCGTGGCGGTCATCATGAGGTCGCGCAGCGGGTTCTCGTGCGCATCCGAGAGCTGCCCGATGTCAACGTCGAGATCGAAGAGATCAAGGCGAGCCTGGCGCAGCAAGCTGAAAGCGGACACTGGACCGATCTGCTGCGTCGGCAAGTCCGGCCAGCTCTCGTTGTTGGATTAGGACTCGCAATATTCCAGCAAATTACCGGCATCAACACGGTGATTTATTATGCGCCGAGAATTCTTCAGTCTGCCGGATTCAATTCCGCTTCCGGCGCAATTCTGGCGACCGTGGGCGTTGGCGTCGTAAATGTGGGCATGACAATCGTTGCGATGTTCCTGGTTGACCGCGCAGGCCGCCGGCCGCTGTTGCTCGTCGGCATTGCCGGAATGATCATCACGCTCGGCGCGCTGGGCTTGAGTTTCCGCATCTCAAATCCATCGGGGCAACTGGCCTGGATCTCGGTGATTTGTCTGATGGGCTACGTCGCCTCATTTGCAATCAGCCTCGGACCGATTTTCTGGCTCTTGATCGCCGAGATTTATCCGCTAAAAATTCGCGGCCTCGCCGAGGGCACGGCGGCAACGTTCAACTGGGCTTCGAACCTGATCGTCTCGCTTACTTTCCTGACGTTGGTCGAGAAACTTGGTGCGAGTTCAACATTTCTCCTCTATGCGGTTGCTTCAGTGGCGTCGTGGTTCTTCGCCTATTGTTTTGTTCCGGAAACAAAGGGGCGCAGTCTGGAACAGATCGAAGCCTTTTGGAGAGAAAGGCATCACGGTCACCGCACCGCTACGTAAATTTCTAACCCACTCGTTCGCGATTGTGCGGTTTCCCCAGATCAAGCACGGGACCAATGGGAACGATGCGGGTCGGATTAATTTGGGTGTGCGTCATGTAGTAGTGGCGCTTGATGTGATCGAAATTGACCGTGTCGGCGATGCCTGGCTGCTGATATAAATCCATCAGATAGCCTTGCAGATTTGGGTAATCGACGATGCGCCGCAGATTGCACTTGAAGTGGCCGTGATAAACGACGTCGAATCGGACGAGTGTGCAGAAAAATCTCCAATCGGATTCGACGATGCGGTGATCGAAAAGAAAACGACTCTTCGACAAGCGTTCCTCCAGTTGGTCGAGTGCCTCAAATAATTTTCGGCAGGCAACCTCGTATGGCCGCTGACGCGTGGCGAAACCGGCTCTGTAAACGCCGTTGTTCACGTTGTCGTGCAGAAAACTGCAGAGCTTCGTGTGCTCGGTTTCGATCTCTTTCGGGAAATAATCGGCGTCCCTGTTTTTGGCAAAGTCATTAAAGACGTCGTTGAACATGCTGCAGATATCGTCCTCCGAATTGTTCACCATCTTTTTGGTTTGCTTGTCCCACAAGACCGGCACGGTAACGCGGGCGCTGTAATCAGGATCGGTCGCTTTATAGGCTTCGCTCAAGAAATGGAACCCGTTGATCGGATCGGTTGATTCAAATGGCACGCCCGTTGGAATTTCGCCGCTCGGATCGCGAAACGCCCAGCCATCCCCGTCTCGGATCGGATCGACAATGGTCATGCCGATCGCTTCCTCGAGTCCTTTTAGCTTTCGGAAAATGACTGCCCGACTAGCCCACGGACACGCCAGCGAGACGTAAAGATGATACCGGCCCGCCGCAGCAGGGTAGGGGGTAGATCCGTCATTCGAGACCCATCCGCGAAATGCGTCCTCCTGCCGGTGAAACTCTCCGGACTTGGTCTGTTCCTCTGGAAATTGCGCTTTCACTTGAGCATCAATGAACACGAATGCATAACGTCACAACTCCTTCGTGTCGATTCGTCTGCTGGGCCAAATTAGTCCAAGGCGCGTTAATCGTGGTTTAGCAGCTCCCGTTGACAGCGAAAAACCCAAATGCTACCGTCGCGCGAATTTACGTGGAAGTCCGCAAAATCCGGTTTTCCATAGAGATTTGCAAACCGTGCTAAACAATCAGGTTTTGGTGCTTAACCGCCTGTGGCAGGCGGTCAATATCTGCTCGGCGCGTCGCGCCTTCGCGCTGGTCTATGCCGGTCATGCCCACATTGTTTCGTCCGACGAGACGAACAATTTTATGACGCACGATTTCGAAAGCTGGCGCGATTTGTCGGCAAACGCGCCGGACCACGAAGTCGTCACGACGATTTCGTTCAAGATTCGTATCCCGCGGGTGATTGTGCTTCTGGTTTTCGATCGGCTTCCGAAGAAGGAAGTGAAATTTACCCGACACAATGTGTTTGAGCGCGACAAG
This sequence comes from Candidatus Udaeobacter sp., assembly GCA_035317225.1. Classification (GTDB taxonomy): domain Bacteria; phylum Verrucomicrobiota; class Verrucomicrobiia; order Chthoniobacterales; family UBA10450; genus Udaeobacter. The sequence continues at coordinate 5,813 of DATHHK010000197.1, forward strand.
AACACCTGCCAGTACTGCGGCGAGATTTTCGATCGCAGCGAACTCAATCTGGATCACGTCGTACCGCGTGATCGGGGAGGGACAACCACGTGGGAGAACGTCGTTTGCTCGTGTATCAGTTGCAATACGCGCAAAGGCAACCGGCTTCCGCGCGAAGCGCACATGAGCCTGATTCGCAAACCCAAGCGACCGAAGTGGCGGCCGTTCGTGCATGTCACATTTTCGGCCCCGCAGCACGACCTCTGGAAGCACTTCGTCGATCTGGCGTACTGGCATGTCGAATTGAGCGATTAGTATCGCTCAGTTCGATGTGATTTGTTGGAACGTTGAACCGTTAAAGCGGACGAAATCATGGCGTCATTGCTTTGACCCTTTATTGCTTCAACGCATCCAGAATCGGCTGCGGATAAACACCGAGCCAAATCGTAGCGATAATTAACGCGCTAATCGCCAAACGGGACAGCCCGTTCACAGGGATCCTGTCTGTTTTGACGGCGGACTGCCAATACATCGCGCGAACGACTTTCAGGTAATAATAGAAACCGCACCCAACAGTGATCACTCCGATAACGACGAGCGCTGTCTGATGTTGCAAGATTGCGGCATAGAAGATGAAAAACTTTCCTAGAAATCCCGCTGTGAACGGAACTCCGGCAAGGGAGATCATTCCAATCAACATCGCAAAAGCAAGGAAAGGCGAGCGCCTGGCCAACCCATCGAAATCCGTAATTTGTTCTCCAGTTTGCTGGGCCACGATTATCAACACTGCAAAGCTAAGCAGCGTCATCAGCAGGTATGCAACGAGGTAATAACCTATGGCTGACAAGTCGAAACACGCTACGCCTATCAGCAAATAGCCAGCGTGCGCGATACTCGAGTAGGCTAACAGCCGTTTCAGGTTCGTCTGCGGCAAAGCGGCGAGATTTCCGTAGATCAAAGTCAACAGCGCAATCACAACAATCAGTCGCTGTGTTTGAGGCAGCGCGAGGAAAGGCTGCAACACGCGGAGCAGCACGATAAATCCCGCTGCTTTCGAACCCACAGAAAGGTACGCAGTCACCGGCGTAGGTGCTCCCTGGTAAACGTCCGGGACCCAAATCTGGAAGGGCACCGCGGCGATTTTGAAACCGAGTGCTACCAGAACGAACACCATACCTAACAAGGCTGCGCTTCGATCTGTCGCTGGATTCGCGAGTACGTCTGCGATTCGATGCAGATTTGTCTGACCGGTCACGCCGAAAATCCACGCGATCCCATACACGAGAAATGCCGTCGAAAGGGCGCTCAGCACGAGGTATTTCGTTCCTGCTTCCAAAGTCAACGGATTGCGCCGGGTGAAACTGACCAGCACATAAAAAGAAATCGTCACCAACTCCAGCGAAACAAAGATGAAGACGAAATCGATTGCAGAAACCAGGTACATCAGCCCGACGCATGTGAAAATGGGCAGGGCGAAAAATTCGCCAAGACCCGCCTGCGGTGCGGTGCCAGGGAAAGAATTGCGCACTACTGGCGCGTAGTCGGTCATTAAAATCAGCACGAATATTGTGGTAACCAACGCGAATTGCTTGAAGAAGATCGACAGGCGATCTGCGGTGTAAAAACTCCAGAACCCGGTTACTTGACTAGTCGACGCACTTGGAACTACGAAGAAGCTTGCAGCGAGAACCAGAGCGAGACCGGCAATTGCCACGAATGCCAGGGCCCGTTTATCAATCTTCGTGACAAACGCTTCTGCCAACAGAATCGCCATCCCTAGCACCAGCACTGCGATCTCAAGTTCTGGCGCTGTGATCATGGTCCCCTCCGGGCGATCGGCTGAATGTTGTAGCCGCCTCGCTGCGTCGAGGCGCTCGGGCGATGTTGCTCCGTGAAGCACGGCGACACAGCGCCGTGGCCACACTCTACATCTGTAAGATGGCGGTCGATGGTGAGATAATTGCGAAGGACCGGCGTCACGGTCTGAACAAATGATTGCGGAAAAAATCCATAGCAAAGAAGTCCTATAACCACCAATGCAACGGGGATTCTCAGCGCCGGACGAAGGTCGACAACATCTTTCCATCTCTCGTTTAGACTTCCCATGAATGTCTTGCGATACGCGCGCAGCATGTAAACGGTCGAGATCACCACGCCCCAAAGCGCAAGCACCGTTGCGATTTGGAAGATGTGAAAACGGTCCATCTCCCAGCCATTCTTGAACGCACCAAAAAAGATCATGATTTCCCCGGCGAAATTCGCGAAGCCCGGAAGCCCAATCGCAGCGAATACACCGAATCCAAAGGCGAGCCCGGCAAAGGGCATTACTTTGCCGAGACCACCCAGGTCATCAAAAACCAGCGTTCCGGTGCGCTTTCGCAATTCTCCAGTCAGCGCGAAGAGCAACGCGATCGAAAGACCATGAGCAAACATGAGAAAAACAGCGCCAGTCGTGGAGAGGATAGTGGCACTCGCAATTCCGAGAAAAATGTAACCCATGTGCATCACGCTCGAGTAGCCCAACATCCAGTCGAGCCGTTTCTGAGTGATCGTGACCAGACCAACGTAGATGATGTTCCCGAGCAGCAGCACCACAAGAAGATCGGTCCAATGACGCGCGCCCTCCGGTAACAACGGAATAGCCACCCGCAACAGACCGTACAACCCAAATTTCTTTAACACTCCCGCATGCAACATTGCCGCTGGCGCCGGGGCCGAGGCATACGCTTCCGGCGCCCAAGTGTGGAATGGAAAGAGTGAGATAAGAATTCCAAAACCAATAAGCAACACCAGGTAAACATGGCGCTGCGCGTCCGCACCGATCTGACCGAGGCCTGCGGCAGCTGTTAAGGCGCGAATATCAAAGCTGCGCGCAGACGCGGGAAAACTTTGATAAAGCAGAATCAAGCCCAGCAGCAAAATAAAACTACCAACTGCCAGGTAGATGGTGATTTTCCACGCGGCCGCGACGCGATTTCCGCTGCCCCAGATTCCGATCAACAAGAATGTGGGGATGAGTGCGAGCTCATGAAACGCGTAAAAGAAAAATAAATCGATTGACGCAAAAGCACCGATTGCGCCGCCGGAAATGAATAAAAGACAAGCGTAGAATGCATTCTCATATTTCTCGACCGTGCCTGTAAACCATACAGCGGCCAGGGTGACGATTGCGGCGAGCAGCACCATGACAAGACTCAAGCCGTCGACACCTGTCGTGAAGCTCAAGTGCCACTGGGGAGAGATAACAAAGGAAGTAACCTGCTGAAAATCGTGTTGGCCCTTGTCGAAAGACACGAGGAGAAACAACGCCGCCGCAAACGCTAAAACTGATGCCCCTAAGGCGGTCTTCCGCGCGGGAACGCCAGCCATGATCAAAATCGCGGCGACGATTGGGCAGAAAATGATAAATAAAACCATTAGCGGAAGACGGCGAAGTAAATGACAGCAACCACACCTAGCCCAAACAGAAACGCGTAAGCTTGCAGATTTCCCACCTGAACCAGCCGCAGCAGTGCTCCGATTCCCCAAATTCCACGGCTGCTGCCATCGACTACGGCGGTATCTATGATCCATCGATCAAAGAAAGCCGAGACGCGCGCGAGCAGTTCCTGCGTCCAGTTGATCAGCCAGGCGTAAAATTCGTCGAAATAAAATTTGTCACGCAGAACCTCGACATCAATTGGTTCGCTTACTCGGTTACGGTAAAGGGCAATCGCCAGTCCACTGCCAACGATCAGCGCGACGAACGCGAGGACAGGAACCAGGGAAGCAGTTTCCTTTTCTATCGGAAGCGCGAGAAAGTTTCGCGCGAAAAATCCAAATCCGCCTAACGCGGCGAGAATCGCGAGCACGATCAGCGGTCCCGTCATCACGAGGGGTGATTCCTTGCTTTGGCGTGCGGCTTCACTGCGTGTCTCACCGAAGAAGACGATGGTCAGCAGACGCACAACATAAAAGGCCGTTAGAAACGCTGTGAACAGTCCCAGAATGAAAATCATCATGTTGCGTTCGTAGGCGAGCGCAAGGATTGCGTCCTTGCTGAAGAATCCGCTGAAAGGTGGACAGCCGATCAACGCCAGTGCGCCCACAGTGAAGGTGACAAATGTGACTGGGAGTTTGCGAGAAAGTCCTCCCATCTTCCAGATGTTCTGCTCGTGATGAAGCATCACGATGATCGAGCCAGCGGCGAGGAAGAGAAGGGCCTTGAAAAATGCATGGGTGAACAGGTGAAACATGGCCGCGTCGTTTGAGGCGAGACCGACAGCCATCACCATGTAACCAAGTTGCGACAGCGTTGAGTAAGCTAAAATGCGCTTGATGTCGTTTTGCTGGGTTGCGATTAACGCAGCCATCGCCGCGGTGATAGTGCCGATCCACGCGACGACGAGAAGCGCGGTCTGTGACGCTTGAATGACGAACGCGACGCGCACCAGCATGTAAACACCGGCTGCGACCATTGTCGCGGCGTGGATCAGAGCGGAAATTGGCGTCGGACCTTCCATCGCGTCTGGTAACCAGACATGCAGCGGAAACTGGGCTGACTTACCAACCGCTCCGCAAAAGATCAGGAGCGCCGCGATTGTAACAAATGTCGGATGGTTTAGCAGGGTCGGCATCCGTGGCGTAATCTCGGTGAAAACGACAGAGCCAGTCGCCATCCAAATCATCAGGATTCCAATCATGAATCCAAAATCACCAATGCGAGTGGTGATGAATGCTTTGTTGCCCGCTTCTGCAGCGGCATCACGAAAGAACCAGTGGCCAATCAGAACGTAGGAAGTAAAGCCCACCAATTCCCAAAAGATGAAGAGCATGACGAAATTGTTCGCGAGAACGATCCCGAGCATCGCAAACATGAAGAGCGAAAGAGCCGCGAAATAACGCGCCTTACCGTCGTCATCCCGCATGTAACCCAGCGAATAGATATGGATGGTTGCTCCGACACCGGAAACCAGTACGAGCATCGTCTTGCTTAATTGATCGAGCGTAAAGCCAAGCGGTACTTTGAACGCGCCGCTAATATCGACCCAGGTGAACGCAGTCGCGGCGATATTGGATTGTGTGAAGATCAAGCAACTGCACGTGAAACTCACCAGGACGGCCGCAACCGAGATTGAACTGCTCACCGCTTTCCACCGGAGCGTGAATAGCGTGATAACTACCGCGCTGGCTAACGGCGCAAGCAGGATGGTCCACGGCAAGATTGAATTCATCGGATCGCTAAAATTTCAGGCTGCTGATATTTTTGACGTCCGTTGTCTGTCTCGCCCGGTAGAGAGCGACGAAGATGGCAAGGCCCACGGCAACTTCCGCCGCTGCCACAGTGATGATAAAGAAAACGAAGACCTGCACGTTGTAGTTGGGCAAGCCGCTTGAATCGACGCGGAACCGGGAAAAAGCGACAAGCGACAAGTTTGCCGCGTTCAGCATCAGCTCCAGTGACATTAGGATGATGATGAGATTGCGGCGCAGCATCACGCCAGCAAATCCGATTGCGAAAAGAATGCCGCTTACGATCAGATAATCGCCCAGCGTGATCATATCATCGAGGTTCGCGTGTGCTCAAAAGCACGACGCCAATCGTCGCTACCAGCACCAGGACGCCGACGATTTGAAATGGCAGATTGTAATTTCCAAAGAGTGCTGCCCCGATATTCCGAACATCGTCGATTGTGGATCCTGGCAATGGCGGAAAGGCCTTGCGCGCGATGGTAAAGTGACGGACCACAGAAAAAATTTGACCGAACAAGATTAGAGCAACAACGAGCCCTCCCGCTGAGGCCAGCCAGTTGATCTGGCGACCTTCTTCGGCGCGAAGATCGAGGAGCATAATGATGAAAAGGAACAGGACCATCACCGCACCTGCGTAAACCAGCACTTGAATGATTCCTATAAAATAGGCGTTTAGCGATATGAAGAGCGCGGCGAGACCCAGGAACGACACGACCAAGCTCAGCGCACTGGCCACGGGATTTCGGTTGATCACGACAGCCCCGCCGAAGATCAATGTCAGCAAAGCAAAGACCCAAAATAGGAACGGAGACATCAGTTATTGGAGTGGGGGAGTAATGGAGCAACGGCTCGAGGAACAGATGGATTCGACCAACACTCGAATACTCCAACACTTCAATGCTTTCCGTCTGCTCATTTCTCCTTGTTCCATTTCAACACGACGCCGTGCATGACTCCGCCGATCTCGAGGAGTTTCTCCTTGTGATGCACCATCTCTGC
>DATHHK010000198.1:0-2728 GCA_035317225.1 Candidatus Udaeobacter sp.
CGAAGCCATCACGCAACTGCGCAAAACGGTGGAAATGGATCCTGGCTATTACTATGCCCATGTCAACCTGGGCCAGGTTCTCGCGGCGAAGCGAGCGTTCGGCGAAGCGATTTCGGAGTATCAAAAGGCGCGGGCTTTAAACGATGACCCATTCGTGCTCGGGCTGCTCGGTCACGCTTATGCCTCCTCGGGTAACAAGACTGAGGCACTGAAAATACTGGACCAGCTGAAAGAGGTATCCAGGCAGCGCTACGTCTCCACCTATAGCTTTGCCATTGTTTATCTCGCACTCGACGGCAAACAAGAGGCGCTTCGCTGGCTCGAACAAAGCTATCAAGATCGCGCCGGTGCTGACATTGGGTGGATTAGAGTTGACTCGCTTCTCGATCCACTGCACGGCGACCCAGGCTTCGAAGCGCTCGCCGAGAAGATTGTTCCGGCGCGTGAATTCCGGGGGTCGTCGAAATGAAGATCGACAACTTCTTCGCCGAGCTGAAACGACGCAATGTTTACAAAGTTGCCGTCGCCTACGCGGTAGTGGCGTGGCTTCTAATTCAGGCGGCATCGATCTTGTTCCCGACCTTCGACGCGCCTGCCTGGGTCATGAAAGTTTTCGTCGTCGTCATCGTCCTTTGTTTCCCCGTCGCGCTGGTTTTCTCCTGGGCTTTCGAGATCACTCCGGAAGGAATCAAACGGGAATCTGAGATCGGCCCCGGCAAATCGAGCAACAGGCGAACCGGCCGACGAATCGTTAGCGTGACCGTGGTGCTCGCCGTGATCGCCGCCGCTTTATTTATTTTTCAACTAGTCCGCTCTAAAGTTCTCACCACGACGACAAGATCCGTCGCATCGATTGCCTCCACCGTTTCGGCCAAAAGCGTCGCTGTCCTTCCATTGGTTAACACCAGCGGCGATCCCTCGAATGAATATTTTTCCGATGGTCTTTCCGAAGAGCTGATTGCAGTGCTGGCCAAAATTCCCGATCTCAAAGTCATCGGGCGCAGTTCGTCTTTTCTATTCAAGGGAACGTCGGGTGACAGCGGCGCGATCGGGCAGAAACTCGGCGTCGCCCATCTGATTGAGGGCAGCGTTCGAAAACAGGGCGACCGCGTCCGCATTGTCGCGGAGTTAATCAATGCTGCCGACGGACGTTCGATCTGGTCGGAAACCTACGATCGCGAATTAAGGGACGTGTTTGCCGTCCAGGAGGAGATCGCGAAGGCGGTTGCAGAGCAAATGAAGGTAAGATTGTTAGGGGAGAAAGCCCACTCGGATGCCGTGCCGTCGAATCAAAATCCAGCGGCGCATAACGCCGTCCTGCAATCTGATTTTTATTTTCAACAGCAGACGGCTGAGAGCATTCGGAAGGCCATCAGCTTCGCGCAGGAAGCGGTACGCTTGGATCCCACCTACGCGCTTGCTTATGCCAAACTGAGCCAGGCCTGGCGTCAGTACGCTGCCAGCTTTGCCATAGACGATGCGTCGAAGGGCTACGACGAAGCCCGCCAAGCCGCGGACAAGGCCGTTAGCCTTGCGCCTGACTTGCCTGAAGTGCGAATGACAGTTGGCTTGCTGGCGATGAACCCCGGGCTCGATTTCGCGGGCGGCGAGAAGGATTTCCGCCGAGTGCTGCAATCGTCTCCGAACAACGCAGCTGCCAAAAACGGCCTCTGTCTTTCACTCCTGGCTCAGGGTCGATTCACCGAAGCCGAGGAAGCTTGTCGGCAGGCGCTTTTGTTGGACCCTCTCCTTACCAACTTGTGGTTCAATCTCGGCCGAATCACGGTCGGGACAGGTCGTTACAAGGAAGCCGAAGAGGCGTTTCGCAAAGGACTAGAGCTTCAGCCGAACGCTTCGCGTTTTCATACTTACCTGGCTACCCTCGATATTTTGCAAAACCGTCCAGCGCAAGCGATAGCGAATGCACAACTAGAGAACGAAGGTTTCTGGCGGGACTATTCTGTCGCTTTGGTGCAACAAGCGCAGGGCGACCGATCCGCGGCCGACACCGCGCTCAAGAATTTTATCGCCAAGGATTCGATCGGCGGTGCATTTCAGGTCGCTGTGCTCTACGCAATTCGCAAGGAATCCGACCAGACGTTCAAGTGGCTCGATACTGCGTATGACACGCGGGATTCCGGACTGACTCAGCTCGCCGTCACACCGTTTTTCCTCCCTTATCGGGACGACCCGCGCTTCATGGCATTGTGCCAGAAGCTCAAGGTGCACTTGCCTTCACCTTCCACGAAGCCATGAGCGAGAAACTCTCTTTCTTTTCGGAGCTGAAGCGGCGCAACGTTTATAAAGTCGCGGTCGCCTACATCGTCGCCGGCTGGGCGCTCTCGCAGGGAATCGCGCAAGTTCTTCCGGTTTTCGACATTCCGAACTGGATCGTTCGTGTGATCGTGCTTCTGATCGTGACCGGATTCCCGATTGCGCTGGTAATTGCGTGGGCATTTGAAGCGACACCCGAAGGGATCAAGCGAACGGCCGTTGCCGACGCGGCGAGTGAGCGCTCACGCAGCAAAGTTTGGATCTACGTTGTCATCGTCGGCGCGCTTCTCTCGATCGGTTTGTTTTTTCTCGGGCGCTACACCGCTGGAAATGCAACGCCTCGATACGATGCCAGTCCGGCTCGAACCGAGGCGGCTACAGCGACCCCGCAAAAATCGATCGCGGTACTGCCATTGCTTAACGAAAGCGGTGACCCGGGAGACGAATATTTTTC
>DATHHK010000199.1:0-4004 GCA_035317225.1 Candidatus Udaeobacter sp.
CCGAGATCTTTGAATACGACGTCGCCGGAAATAAGCCGATGAGTGCCGATGACAATATCAACGCCGCCTTCGCGCAATAGCCGCAAAACTTTCTTCTGTTCGGATTGCGACCGAAAACGGCTGAGCATTTCGATGCGCACCGGGTAATCGAGCATCCGTTGCCGAAACACCTCGAAATGTTGTTGAGCCAGAACCGTGGTCGGCGCCAGCACGGCCACTTGTTTTCCGTCCATGACAGCCTTAAACGCGGCGCGCACCGCCACCTCGGTCTTGCCGAAACCGACGTCGCCACAGATCAAGCGGTCCATCGGGCGAGGACGTTCCATGTCCATCTTCGTATCGATGATGGCCTTCATTTGGTCCGGCGTTTCACGAAACGGGAATGAATGCTCAAATTCTGACTGCCATCTTGTGTCCAGAGCGAACGCGTAACCTGGGTTCGTTTCCCGTTGTGCCTGGACTGCAAGCATTTTCCCGGCGTAATCAAATATGGAAGCCGCCGCCTTGATTTTGGCCCGGGCCCATCTTCCATCGCCGAATGAGCTGAGAGGTGGCGATCTTTTTCCTGCGCCAACGTAGCGGGAAACCAGATAAGCCTGCTCGAGCGGAACATAGAGCTTCGCTTCGTCTGCAAACTCGAGCGCGAGAACTTCCTGCTGTTCTTCCTGGTAGGGACCGGCCGTCACCCCGGTCGCGGTCGCGCCCGGCGGTCGGGTCCTGCCAATTTTCACTAATCCAAGGAATCGACCGATGCCATGCTCGAGGTGCACCACGAGGTCGCCCTCGTTGAGCTCACTGAAATCAATCTGTGCGCGATTGCGTTCCGCACGACGTAAACGCCTGCGCGGATGGGCCGCGAATCGTCCAAATAATTCCGCGGCCGAGAGAACGACAAGATTAGCCGCAGGAAAACAAAATCCGCGCGCCAAAGTTCCTTCCACGAAATTGACGCCTTCAATGGAGCCGGCCATGATCTCGCGAAAACGCTCGATCTCGCCTTCGGTCTGGAAGTAAATGGCGATTTTCGCGTTGTTGCGCCGCCATTCTTGTAAGCGCTCGACAAACTGTGCCCGTTTCGTCTCGGCGAGCACCAGATCGCCGACCGCAAACTCGCCGATCTCGCAATCTTGAAATGCACCGCTGAAATCTTCCGGACCATTCTCAATCCAGCCTTCGCTAATCTGGATCTGCCCGGTCGGAATCTCTTCTGGTTCGATATCAATCGTGAGATCGTTCGGACCGACGTAATCGCGAACCTGGCCGCTTTGGTCGAGCGCTCCCTGATCGAGCAAAACGTCGACTGATTTCAAATCGCGCACTGAAGTTTGAGTATCGATATCGAACTCACGAAGCGATTCGATCTGGTCTCCGAAGAATTCCGCGCGGAATGGCATTGGAGCCTGCCACGAATAAAGATCGACAATGCCGCCACGGACGGCGAATTGGCCTCGGGTGGTGACTTGGGCGACGCGTTCGTAGCTAGTGCCTACGAGTCGTTCAAGCAGGCTTTCCATCTTCAACGCCACACCCCGCTGAAGTTTGGTGGCGGCAGATTCCAGCGCGCCGTGCTTCGGTGCAGCTTGATCGAGACTCGCGCGTGTTGCCACGATGATGTGTTGGCCGGTTCTCCGCCCGATTTCCATGAGGACTGCCAGTCGTTCGGCGGCAATTTCCGGATCCGGCAAAACATTTTCGGCTGCCGCAAACTCTGCTTCCGGGAGGAAAAGCGCATCCGGCTGCCAGTTGAGCAGACTTTCGTAGAGCAACTCTTGAGAATGAACGCTGGGGCAAAGGATCCAAATCGCGGAATCCGCAGAGTGCGGATGATCTGGCGATGATTGATGCCAGGCGTGCGCGATTATGGCGGCCAGAAATGGCTGGGCTGGCTGGATGACGTGTGAGAACTGCAAGGGCCACTGAGCATCCTGTATGGCATGAAGTTTGCGCGCGATGGGTCCGCTGGCCGCGACACGTTCCAGAAGCTCAGTGCGGATTGGTTTTTCCACTGCAGAGTTTACGCCAAATTCCGCGGGAGTTGTAGCCACGTCTGCGTTCTTGAACCTTCGCCGGTCGATTGCCATCGGCTTCAGGAGGAGCCGATCCATTCAATGTGGAAGGGTCGCCCCGGCGACTCTTCAAAGCGTTGGCGAATGATCGCCGAACGCGTCGGGCCGAATTTTTACAATGCCCGACCGATTGCTGCGGCAACGGCGCGGAGGCGCGGAACGAGCTCGGCGAAAATCTCCGGCGTCAGCGCCTGACTGCCGTCACTCTTGGCCATTTCGGGAGAATCGTGCACTTCGACCATGACCGCGTCCGCGCCGGCAGCAACTGCGGCCAGGCACATCTGCGGGACAAATTCGCGAAGACCGAGAGCGTGTGCTGGATCGACTATGACCGGCAAATGCGTTTTGGACTTTAGAATTGGAACTGCACTCAGATCGAGCGTGTAACGGGCTGCGGTATCGAACGTGCGAATGCCGCGCTCGCAGAGGATCACATTCGGGTTGCCCTCATTGAGGATGTATTCGGCGCTCATGATCAAATCATAAATGGTGGCGCTGAATCCGCGCTTAAGCAGCACGGGAAGTCTGCTGCGACCCACCTCTTTCAAGAGGGAGAAGTTGTGCATGTTGCGGGTGCCGACCTGAAGACAGTCTGCATACTTCTCGATCATGGAGAGATCGCGCGGATCCATGACTTCGGTGACGACAGGCAAGCCAGTTTTCGCGCGCGCTTCCGCAAGGAAACGAAGTCCCTCTTCGCGTAATCCCTGAAAGCTGTATGGCGAAGTTCGCGGTTTAAACGCGCCCCCTCGCAGAATTTTTGCGCCGGATTCTTTTACGATGGAAGCGATCGACTGAATCTGTTCTCTGCTTTCGACCGAGCATGGGCCACAGATGAGAACAACGTCCTCGTGCTCGCCCAGGCGCACGTTGCCCACTACTACCGAGGAAGCTCCGCGAGAATCGCGCGCCGCAAGTTTGTACGGCTTCAACACGGGGACGATGGCTTCCACGCCTGGCATTGCCGCAATCGGCTTTTCGCGAAGGAGCGCTTCGGGCCCGATTACACCGATGATCACGCGCGAAGCGCCGCGGCTGATTTGTGCTTCAAGCCCGAACTCGCGCACACGCGTGATGATGCGCTGGATCTGTTCTTCAGTGGCGTTCGGTTGCGTGATTACGATCATATTCCTGGCAGCGGAATCATGAGAATGCCGACCCCGGGAATTTTCTGCAAGCCCAGATACTACCTTCCCAAGGATTCCTAATTCGTGATCGTGACCGGTGTCCCGACCGAGACTGATCGAAAGAAATCTTCGGCCATGAATTCGGGCATCCGGATACAACCGTGCGATGCCGGATAGCCCGGTAAATAACCCGCGTGCATACCTGTTCCTGACACGATTCGCATAAAGTAAGGCATGGGCGTGCCCTGGAAGTGAGTGCCCGGTGGCTTCGGGTCTTTTTTAACCTCAACGTTGGGGACGACCACCTTGCCTGACGAGTCCACATAGTCTCCGAACAAACTGGAGACGTGGTCTTTATCCTTTTGAATGATTTTATAAGTACCAGCGGGAGTGTTGAGCCCCTCACGGCCGGTGGACAATTGCGAAACACCGACGAGCACGCCTGCCTTGTAAAAATATGCCCGCTGCTCGCCGAGGCTAATCTTCACCGATGGACTTCCATTGACATTGTCTCCATCCCAATAGGAAACAGTATCACGCGGTGGACCAGCCTGCTCGCCGCCGTAAACGCCGCCCATATACGGAGTCCTGGCGGAATACCGCGGGTCTTCACCGCATCCCGCGACGAGCCAAACGAGACCAACGGAAGCAATCACTCGCAAAAAACCGAACAAAGGATAGTGCATAGTTTCGACGGCGTTCTTAATGCGCAACCTGCGCAAAAAGTCAAGCGAGGGCAGTATTGCGTAACTAGCCAAAGCACATCCTTCGGCATCGCGGATTCTTTATAGACGGCGACGGAAATGACATT
>DATHHK010000200.1:0-31598 GCA_035317225.1 Candidatus Udaeobacter sp.
CATCATGAAAAAGAACAAGATCGAGACGCACAAGATCGGGCTGGTCGGCCAAGCGCCGTCGCGACGCGGCGACCCGCGCAAACCACTAGCCGGCCCGAACGGCCAGAAGATCGCGCGGCTCGCCGGAATGAATTATGACGAGCTGATTGCGTGTCGCCGGAGGCACCTGAACACGCACTACATCGGGAAGCGTGGCAAAGGTGACCGATTCGACCGCGCAACAGGCAACGTCAAAGCCGCCGACGTCCTATTGGACTGGCGCGTCGAGCGCATCGTCCTGCTCGGTAAGAACGTCGCTCGTTGCTTCGGCTTCCGGGACTTGCCTTTTCTGGCGGAGATAAACATTTATGGACGCCGTTTTTTGATCTTTCCGCATCCTTCTGGCACCAATCGGTGGTGGAACGAGCGACGAAACGAACGACGCGCTCGACAACTTCTGCAGCGGTTCCTGCGAGGTGAGACGGTTCCGACTGGCGTCCGAAAGAGTGGACGTTCCACTTGCACGCGGTCGGCTCGTGCGAGTGGCGCGCGGCAAGCCCAAGCACTACAACGCACAGGGGAAGTATCCTAATCTAGCTTTTCCGAGCCGCTATACTGAATGTCCGGGCGGTGCTTATGATCGGTATGGTGGAACAGTACTTCGTCCAGGTTTCGCCGATCAAATATCTCTTCACACTCAGCACAACGTCCCAAGTGCTCTTTTTCTTCAGGTGGCAGTTTTTCGTATTCGTCGAGTGTCATTGGCGACATCGAGTTAGTACCAAAAGCGTAGGCCAAAATCCGACATGATAAAGCGGCTCTATTTAAATGAACTTCGTTCCGCTGTTTCCGTAGAAGGAGCTTAGAAGGACGCTCCTTCCCGCGCGGCGTGGTGCTTGGAGTTGGCCGCGCGTCAGGAGCTACGTCGAAAACATTCGACCTGAATCGTTAGACGCAATGGTGCGTTTGGGGCTTGCGAATGCAAACGCGAATTACGGGATTGTCCTGGGTGCTCTAAAACTTTGCATAGCAGCGAAGTCAATTTCGTTACGGCTGCGCGGGGTTTGACATACGTAATCGTTTGGTAACCGAACTGAACATTAAGGAGTTCCACCACCTATGCCTGACAATCCAGACGCGAAAAAAGAAGAAAACTCGCAGTCATCCAAAAACATCCAAATCCCTCCTATCCCGAAACAGACTGCTGGTGCTGTCGTCGGCGCCGCCGCCGGTAGCATAGCAGGACCGATCGGCGCTGTTGTCGGCGGAGTGGTGGGCGCTGTTGCCGGAAAAGCCGCCGAGAAGCGACGCCCGATTGTTCCAGCAGCAAGGCGGACCGTCCGAAAGGTCTTGAAAAGTTCCAGAGCCAGCTCGAAAACATCCCGCAAACGACCCCCGACCAGAAAATCCGTCACCAAATCGCGCAAAGCTCGTGCGCGCTCCCGCGGTAAGGCAAAAAAGAGAATATCGCGTCCATCGACGACAACAAAATCACGTAAAGCTGCAAGAGCTCGTGGACGGCGGACATCGGCGCGGGCTGCGCGGAAACACTCTGGTGGTCATCGCAAACGGCGTTAACGCGCTCGACTACAAAGAGCGATTGGCAGTGGCGCACGCGCGAGAAGCGCATCACTGATGCCCGGCTAGTTGGAACGATTGTAGGCCGATTGCTAACACCCAATCCGCTCGCCACTCCGTTTAATCAACGGCATTATCACCGGGCGTAATGCGATTCGCAGGCGTAGATTGCCCGGGCTCGTGGTCACGTAACGCGTTATTTGCAGCATCCGCTTCCAGTAACGCACTATTGATGGCGAACGCTGCCTGCATGCCTTCGGCAGCTGCTGCCATAACGAGCTGCACGCCACGACTGGCATTTCCCGCGGCATAGACGCCAGGAATATTCGTCGCGGTGTTTTCCCCACACTGAATACAGTTATTTCCCTCGCAAAATTCGCAGCCGAGCTGTTCAGCGAGAGGTGAGCGTTGATACTGCCCGGGTGAGAAAAAAAGCGCGCTTCGCAGGAGGAAGTCGCCGTCGGTAAACCGGATTCCTTCCAGCTTGTTACCGTTGCCCTCTAGCCGGGAGATAGGCGTTTCAATCACCCGAATGTCCAGTCGCCCCACAGTTTCCAACGTTTTGCGATCACACGTGATAGGGCCATTCGTGCAGAGCACCAAGTCCTTGCTCCAAAGCAACAGCTCGATCGCGAGGTCCACCGAATCCTGATCACCGCCCGTCACTGCAATCGGCTGATCGCGACACTCCCAGCCATCACAATATGGACAGTTATGCACGGTGCTGCCGTAAAACTGCCGAAAGTTTTTGATCTGCGGCAATTCATCGACGAGTCCAGTCGCGAGCAGAAGCATGCGACCGGCAACGCGCTCGCCAGTCTCTAGGATCGCCGTAAATCGGCAATCCCCGCGCTCGACATCCACGACTTTCACGTTGCGAAATTCGATCGTCTCGTAGCGCCGCAACTGATCGCGGCAGATTTGCAGGAACTCCGCGGGCGTCGAGCCGTCGCGGGAAAGGAATCCGTTGAAGATGCGGGCCGGTTCATTGCGTGGATGCCCTGCATCGCAGACAAGGACGCGGCGCAGACAGCGACCGAGCACGAGCGCCGCGCTCAGACCCGCCGGCCCGCCACCGATGACGATGGCGTCGAGAATTTCCGCGTCGGAAGAGGAGGACGTCTGGGATGCGACCATAACAGCGATTTAAAAAGCTCCGCAACCGCGGAGGACGAGAATCAAGACGAGCGAGCCCACCACGGAAACAACTAAGGAACCGATGCACCCAAGGCGGTTGGAGAAGAATGCGAACATTACCCCTTAACTCGGCGCTCTTTCAGATTGAAATCAACGAAACAAAAACGCTCGACGTCATACTTTTTGGGTATAAGAGGCCCCTTATCCAGTCGATTCAAGTCGGCAGCCTAGACAAACGTTAGGATGACTCGGGGAAACTCTTTATTGCACTCGCGCGCCTGTAAGTTTACTTCAGCGCGTTTCGTCCGGCCGTCGCGCAAGCGACTCGCTCGCCAGTTTCTCGTTGCGCCAAGCGAATCTTATCTGCCGGGACGCGGCGCAGATTTCGGACAAGTCCTAGTTTCGACAGTGTCCAGATGAGCCACTTGGTCGGGTCAAATTGCCATGGCTTCACTCCGTTACGGTAGTCATGCTGAAATTCGTGGTGGTAGTTGTGATAGCCCTCGCCCATGGTGAAGAGGGCGAGGAAGAAAGAGTCGCGCGCGCTGCACTTGGTTGAATACGGCTGTCGTCCGATCGTGTGACATGCGCTGTTAATCAGAAATGTGCAATGCTGCAGCACAACGATTCGCGCGACCCCCGCGATCAAGAAACCACCGAGCGCTCCCTGCCATCCATTCCACAGAAAGCCGAGGATTGTCGGGATGCCGAAGCTGACTAGGACGGCGATCCACTGGACGTGTCGATCTTGCCAGCAAACGAGCTTGTCTTTCTGCAGGTCGGCTACGTTGTCGTACGGCTCATCGGTATTCAGCTTGAAAATCAACCATCCGATATGCGCGTGAAAAAACCCTTTCGAAATACAGTACGGATCATCGTCATGATCCACATGCTTATGATGACGCCGATGTTCGCTCGCCCACATCAAAACCGAGTTTTCAAAGGCAGCGGCGCCAAAAATAAGTGTGAACAGCCGGATCGGCCAGCTTGCCTGAAAGGTAATGTGCGAGAAAAGCCGGTGATAACCTAAGCTGATGCTAAGGCCGCAAGCGGCAAGCATCGCAAAGAACAGTACGACCTGAAACCAATCAAGCCCGAAAAACCAAAGATAGAGCGGGACGGCAGTCAATGCGAGAGCCAGCGTGCCAATGAGAAAGGAACTGGTTAACCAATTGATACGATCGAGTGGCAACCGGAAAAACAGGCGCTCGGACCGCATGTTCGCTTTATCGGGAAACGTGAAGTTCCCCGCGTAAGATTGCCCGTAGGTCGGCTCTTCACTCATGGACATATTATTTTTTCCTCGCTAAAACCACGCCGAGAAGTAATCCGAAAAACGGAGCGAATACTGCCCAAAGCGGGCAAAATAAAGGCTGAAGCGCGGCGATCATAGTTGGCAATAAGGGAACTTTCGTTCACGCCGTCTGCTCGCCCTGGCTCTGGATCGAGTGGGTGCGTCCAGCGGCGTGTATTAAGGACGAATGCGACACACGCTACTATCGCACGTTTCCTGAATTTCCCGTACAAAATCGCGACCTCCATTTACGCGCGGCCATTCCGCAGATTAAACCAAAACAGCCCGGGTTTGATTTAGAGGAGCGAGCTTTCTTTCAACCTACGGACGAGAAGTCCGACGCCGAAGCGTTGCGCGACTGGGAAAGCGAAGGCGGCGCTCCCTAGCTATCAGCCATTCCTTTGAACTTTGGGGTTCGGCCGCGATGCGTTCCAGTTGATGGCGTTATAATTGCATTAGTGGTTCGAATCCCAACGGTAACGCGGTTTATAAAAAACTCATTGCCCGTTGTTGCCTCTAAAACAGAAGGCTGCCGGACTTTTGCGAAGCAAGCTGATTTTCGCGGGCAAGCCCATTCTCAGCCTTAACATCTGGCCTCTTCTCCGTAACGATTTAGCGTCGCGATCTGGCGGAGCCGTTCCGCTTCGGCTCCGGCTTTAAACTTGAAAAACTTCCGGCCGTTGTTAAATGGACGGAGATCACGATACTAGGGATGAGTTTTATTGTGGCGATATTCGAGGACTCTAAGAGTTGGGCGCTTCAAGGCCCCAAATAATGTCCGAAGAGCCCGAGAATATCGTTTTTGGCCTTCTCGAAAAAATCACGATCCTCATAGGTAATAGGCTGGGTAGCTCAGTTGGCAGAGCAGTGGACTGAAAATCCACGTGTCGCCGGTTCGATTCCGGCCCCAGCCACGTTTTTGGCCAATGAAGTATGCCGAGCCATTCAACGAAGTACGATTGGAAAGATGCAGGTGAGGAGTGGTCCCAGCCTTGGGGCAGTTCCGCCGCGCAATGGTCCAGTACCATCCTTCCGCGTATTCGAGATTGCTTGCCAACTGGGACGATTTTAGAGATAGCGCCCGGCTTTGGGCGGTGGACGCATTATCTCAAAGATCATTGCCAGGAACTCTGGGTTGTTGACGCCTCCAATGAATGTGTCGAAGCGTGCCGTCGGCGTTTCGCGGCTGAGTCGCGTGTGCGCTGCTACCTTAACGATGGCCGCTCGTTATCGATGATTCCCGATGCTTCCGTGGATTTCGTATTCAGTTTCGACTCGTTCGTACATTTACGGCGCGAACTCGTCGAGGCGTACCTCAGCGAACTGGGAAGAACATTGAAGGTCGGCGGCAAAGGATTTATTCATCATTCTAATCTCGGCGCGTACGCTGAGTCCCTATCGGAACGCGTTCCGCAACCAATCCGTAAACTTCTTCGCAAGATAAAGATCCTCGACTGGGAACATCACCGTAATCCAACGATGAGCGCTGATCTTTTTCGGTCCTTATGCGCCCAGACCGGGCTACACTGCGTCAGCCAGGAATTGATTAACTGGCGCGGCAGACGCTTGATTGATTGTTTGTCATTCTTTGTGCGAAGCGATTCAACCTTACAGAATCCTACAAAAATAATTCGAAATCCCGATTTCATGCGCGAAGCGGCGCGAATTCGGCGGCAGTGGCGAGTCCAAGGCTAAGAAATAATGCTAGCCACTTGTCTCGGGTTGCATCTGACCGGGATCTCTAAGCCAGAGAATCGCCGAATAAGGTCATTGACGTGATCAATTTTCTCTGATTCAAGATCGCGGCATGTCTGAAGGCCAAACAGCGCCGCCGCCGTTGCCAAAATCGCAGCCGTTCTTCGGGAAGCGCAATAGCACAATTATCAAGCTGCTCGGTGTCGGGGCGCTCGTTCTGGTGCTTCTCGTTCCGCTCGCAATGATCACCGGCGTATTGAAGGAGCGGTTGCAAAGGCGCAATGAAGCGGTCGCCGACATCACATCGTCGTGGGGCAGCGAACAAAATGTGATCGGACCGGTGCTTGGGATCCCTTATCAATACAAGTTTAAAACAGTCAAAGAAGTGGCCGCACCTGATGGGAAGATGGAGCGACGTGAAGTAGAAGAGAACGGTACAGCGATTGCATATTTTCTTCCCGAAACGCTCCACATCACTGGCGACGTGGAGACGCAAATGTTGCATCGTGGCATCTACTATGCGGCAGTTTTTCGGGCGCAGGTTAGACTGGCAGGCAAGTTTGAGCCGCCCGACTTTGGGCCGCTCAAGATAAATCTGAAAGACGTGCAATGGAAGGATGCGTTTGTCACTATCGCAGTGAACGATTTACGAGGCACACGGGAAGCACTGATGCTCGACTGGGGTGGCGGCAGGCACGCCTTGTTGCCGGGCTCCCAAGTTCCCGGATACACAACCGGTGCGACCGCGTTGCTGGGCAGCGACCAACCGATTGCGAGCGAAACCCAATTTTCCATTCCACTCGATTTCAATGGAAGCGAAGGAATCTACTTCGCGCCTTTTGGGGTCCAGAATGAGGCGACCTTGAAATCGAATTGGCCTGATCCGGCCTTTCGCGGCGCGTTTTTGCCTGCGGACCGGTCGGTGCGCCCTGACGGATTCGATGCGAAATGGAAGGTGTCTTATTACGGCCGCGATTATCCGCAATCGTGGACGAGTCGCGCCGGCAATGAGCGGTTCAGTGTTCTTTCCGTCACCAATTCGCGGTTCGGTGTTCAGCTCTTGTCGATTCTCGACGCGTATCGATACGTCGAACGGTCGATCAAATACGGTGTGCTCTTTCTTGTGCTCGTTTTTACAACGTTCTTTCTCTTCGAAGTCACGGCGCGACAGAAAATTCATCCGTTTCAATATCTGATGGTCGGCGCTGCGCTTTGCTTGTTTTACCTGCTGCTATTGTCAATTTCAGAATTTATTGGATTCAGCTGGGCTTACCTAATCGCGGCGGTCGCATCGACCGCGTTGATTACCTGGTACGGCCGATTTTTCCTTGGCGGCGGTGCGCGCACGCTAATGATTGGCGCAGGTCTGGCAGGTGTTTACACATTTCTCTACATCACTTTGCGGCAACAGGATTACGCACTGCTCATGGGTGCGATCGCACTCTTCATCGTGCTGGCGATCGTAATGTACGTGACGCGCAAAGTAGATTGGTACGCTCGCGATGCGGGTTGAGCGTCAGAGTTGATGATTGAGAACAGAACTTCCGCTTTGGGCGCCTCCGTAGCCGAAGCCCGCCGACCTCGGTTCCTTCTAGCTCCATTTTACACAGGAGGCGCGGTCAACGCCGGGGCTACAACGGCGCATACCCTCAGTGTAAAATCCGCATTCGACTATCGTTGAGAATTGGGGTGTTCGGCGCTCACAGAGCGCCGCCACAGCTCACTTACCCTGTGCCTGGCGCAACTGAGTCTTCGCGGTTTCCACGTCGCGCGGCGGTTGCTGGCAGAGCAGGATCGCGCGGAGTTTGTCTCCCTGATAGTAGCGGGCAGTGAATTTTTTCTTCGTGTACGTGCCTTGAAGATCAACACGCGTCGGCAGCACGCTGAAATCGCCAACAAAATCCAACCGCAAATCAAACATGTCCGTCCAAAAATAGGGGACCTGCTCGTAGCGGATGCGTTTTTTGCCGGTCATGTTGGCGCCTGCGACCAAACCCTGGCTCCGGGCGTTCTCCCAATGCGTCTGGCGCCGCACACCGCCCATGATTCGATCGGGATAAAACGCCAGGTCGCCTACGGCATAAATCCCTTTTTCTTCTGTCTCGAGATATTCAGTGACCGGAGACCCATGCGGTCCGGACAGCGGCGTGTTGCGGACGAGATCGAGATTTGGTTCTGCGCCGCATGCGACTACTGCGAGGCCAATTTGGAATCGGTTGCCGCTTTTTGTCTGGATATTGCGCAAAACAGTTTTGCCCTCAAAGCCATTGAGGCTTTCGCCCATCGACAAGGTCACTCCGTGTTTCGCAAAGTAATCAGTGAACCAGCTTCCGGTGTCCGGATCGATATACCGGTTTAACAAATAGGAATTCCGATGCATGAGACCGACCTTCAGTTTCATCATTCGGAGACTGGCTGCGGCCTCGCATGCGAGTAATCCGCCACCCACGACCATGATGCCTTTTTCGAGGCTCGCCATTTCTTTTAGGGCGAGCGTGTCGCGAATCGTTCGCAGATAGATCACATTACCGAGATTGGTTCCGGCTACAGGTGGACGCACCGGCCGACTGCCCATGGCCAGACACGCTTTGTTGAACTCAATACTTTCACCATTGGCAAGCACGGCCAGACGCCGATCGATGTTGAGCTGTGTTACCACAGTGCCAAATCGCGTCTCGATTTTGTGCTTTTCGTACCAGGACTCATTGGGTTCGAGTAATTTCCTGGGCTGCGGATCCTTCTCGCGCAAAAAGTCCTTCGAAAGGATCCAACGTTTGTAAGGTGGAAACACTTCGGCGCCGACCAGCGTCACGCTCCCGCGCTTGTCGTGACGGCGGACTCCTTCGCAGGCGCTGGCTCCGCCAATACCGCCACCGATGATGAGATAATCTCGCTGAATCATAACGGAAACCGGAACCATAGTTTCAGCCACGGTGTGCCGACAAGTGAAATCGTTAGGGCTGCGCGTTTTTGCGATGCCCGATATTGTTATTGCACTGGCGAACCCTGTTTCGTCAGACTGTTAGTGCCATGAATGAATCTGTCACTCAAATCAAGGATACGACCGGAAATCCTGCCCCGCTAGGTCTGCTCGGTTTTGGTATGACGACTGTGCTGTTAAACCTGCATAACGCCGGTTTCTACGAGTTAAACAGTATGATTCTGGCAATGGGAATTTGCTACGGCGGCACCGCGCAGATTGTCGCCGGAATTATGGAGTGGAGGAAGGGCAACACCTTCGCCACCACTGCGTTTCTTTCCTACGGCCTGTTTTGGTTTTCGCTCGTGACGCTTATCATTCTGGCGAGGCTAGGATGGGCTTCGCCGTCAAATGATACGGCCATGGCCGCTTATCTGGCCATGTGGGGTCTGTTCACCGGTGTTATGTTCATCGCCACGTTGCGACTCAACCGCGCGTTACAGGTCGTGTTTGTTACGCTGACGATTCTGTTCTTCTTGCTCGCGATCGGCGACTACACAAATGCGAGCGTCGGCTTCAAACAGTTCACCGGATACGAGGGCATATTCTGCGGCTTCTCCGCGATTTACGCCGGCCTCGCTCAGGTGCTCAACGAAATTTTCGGTAAAACTGTGCTGCCGCTCGGTGTCGTGAAGAGATAAATTTTCTTTAGGCCCACGGAGCACACGAATGAGTCCTTAATAGAATTTTCGGATATTTCGTTTGTTTCGTGTGTTTCGTGGGCGTTAAACATTCTTCTTCAACAAACTCGCAGCGAGCTTAAGCGCCGATTCGCTCTTGCCGCCGAGCATGCGCGCGATCTCTTCCTCCCGCGATTTCCCAGTGACTTCACGCAAATTGGAAAACGTTCGGCCGCCTGCGACATCCTTGGTCACAACGAAGTGTGAAGAAGCAGTCGCCGCGACTTGCGGCAGATGGGTGATGCAAATCACCTGATGATCGCGTCCCAATGTTTGCATCTTACCACCAACTGCATGAGCGATTTCTCCCCCGACATTGGTATCAATCTCATCAAACACGAGCAGGGGAATCTCATCGTGCGCGGCCAACGCCGATTTAATCGCGAGCATCAAGCGTGAGATTTCGCCGCTTGACGCGATGGCCCGAAGCGGTTTCAGCGGTTCGCCCGGATTCGGTGAAAAAACTAATTCCACAGAATCGAATCCACTCGCGCGCGGTTCATCAAGGGCGCTAAGTTTTGCTTCGAATTCAGATTGCCGGAATCCGAGATCGCGAAGGTTGCGCCGGATGTTCTCAGAAAGTTTCGGCGCAGCTTTTGTTCTGAGCTTATGGAGCGCTTCTCCGTCGCGGTTCATGTGAGAGCGGACATTCTCTATTTCTTTTACGAGGCGCTCCAGCTCGGCATCGCGTCCTTCAATGTTATGCATTCGTTCCGCCGCGCGCTCGCCGAATGCGACCACTTCTACAATCGAGCCGCCATACTTACGCTTCAATGTTTCGAATAGCGAAACTCGCTGCTCCAGCGCCGCTAGTTGTTCTGGATCGAGATCGAGTTTCTCTGTGTAAGAGGAGAGAGCGCGAGCAATCTCGGATAGCTCAATCACGCTTGCATCATGCGCCGCTGAAAATTGGGCGATTGAGTTATCGATCTTTTCCAGTTCGCGCAATAGCCGCTGTGTTTCCGCGAGTTGCGAGAGAACGGAATCATCTGCTTCGGAAAGTTTGTTAGCGGTCGCGCTGGCGAGTTCGATTAGCCGTTTGCTGTTGCTCGCCAGCTTGTAACGCTTCTCGATTTCTTCTTCTTCTTCCGCGACTAGATTCGCAGATTTTATCTCATTGATCTGATGACGCAGAAGATCAAGCTCTTGTTCGCGTGCAGTTTCTGCCGTGTTGAGGGCAGAATGTTCAGCGATCAGCGCCTGCAATTGCCGGTAATGGTTTCGATATTCGGCGAGCCGCTCTTCAGCCCGCGCGAACGAATCAAGCAAGCTCAACTGCCTATCCGGAGAGAGCAGCGACTGGTGATCATGCGGCCCATGAAGATCGACAAGCTCGTCTCCGAGATTCTTCAAGATCGACAGGGTGGTGGGCGAACCGTTGATGAACTGGCGATTGGTTCCGGTCGTGGAGAGAGTGCGCTTCAGGATGAGATCGCTCTCGCAGGCCTCGACACCGGCTTCGACAAGCTGTGGATTTAACTTTTGCAGACCGTTTCCACTAAAAACCGCTTCGACTGTGCAAACGTCCGCACCGGTACGAATGAGCGATTTGTCCGCGCGTTCGCCCAGCAAAAGTTGCAGCGCACCAATGATAATCGACTTACCGGCCCCTGTTTCTCCGGTGACAGCAACGAAGCCCGGCCCCATCTGCCACTCGAGTTCTTCCACCAGCGCAAGATTCTTAATTCGCAACAAAGTCAGGACAGCGGGCATTGGAAGATTGAGAGTTATCAGTTGAGAGCTAAGACTCAGAGCTTGCCAATTCAACCTTCAACTCTCAAGTCGGGCCTTACGGTGACCTTTCTCGGCACCGGAACATCACAAGGCGTGCCGATGATTGGTTGCGATTGCGATGTCTGCCGTTCACCCGACCCGCGCGACCAACGGCTGCGGTCCTCGATCTATATCGAAACGCCGGAATGCTCGTGGGTGGTGGATACCGGCACAGATTTCAGGACTCAGGCACTGCGCGAGGATATTCGGCGTGTCGATGCGGTCGTTTTTACGCACTCGCACACCGATCACATCATGGGCTTTGATGATTTGCGGCGATTTTCGCACGCGCGGGGCTCGATGCCGGTTTATGCATCAGCCGAAACGATGGCCGATCTGGAGCGCGTGTTTAGGTTCGCGTTCAACACGAGCAATCCGGTTCCATATTATTTGAAACCCGAGCCCCACGTTATCGATGCCTCGTTTAAACTAGGCGAGACGTTGATCACTCCTCTGCCGGTGCCGCATGGCGACTCCTGGGTGAACGGCTATCTGTTCTCGCGCGCGGACCAAAAACTTGTCGCCTACCTAAGCGATTGCAGCGCGGTACCGGATGCGATTGTCGATCTTATCTCTGGCGTGAAAGTCTTTATCGTCGACGCGCTTCGCGATACACCGCATCCTACACACCTGAGCGTTGGGCAGGCCCTAGATGCGGCAGCGCGCGTGAAGCCGGAATCGACTTACTTTACGCACATCTGCCACGATCTTCCGCAGGCTGCAGAATCCCGGCTTCCCATTGGTGCGCACATTGCGTATGACGGATTGAAGCTCAGATTCTAATATCGAGTCTGCGGCGGTGGTTAAAATCTCAGCGAACGATTCCGCGCTGGCTTTGTTCGATGAATCGGATGATTTCGGTGATCTCTTCCGTTTGGGGTAATTCTTTTTGCATCGCTTCGAGTGCCTGGCGCGTGTTGTATTTCGACCGGTAAATCAATCGAAAAGCTTCTTTGATTAGCTTCACGCTTTCAGGCGGAAACTTCTTGCGTTCCAATCCGACCAGGTTAACCCCGCGAATTTCCGCCGGATTACCGTCGGCGATCATGAACGGCGGAACATCCTGCACGATTTTAGAGCAGCCGCCGGTGATGGCAAATCGTCCGATTCGGCAAAATTGATGCACGGCGGTGAGCCCGCCCATCACTGCGTGATCTCCCACCTGGACATGACCGCCCAACGTGCCGTTGTTGGAGAAAATGACGTGATCGCCCACGGTGCAATCGTGCCCAATATGGCTGTAAGCGAGAAAATTCCCGCGATTGCCGATGCGCGTTTTGCCTTCGCTCGTCGTACTGCGGTGGACTGTCACGAATTCGCGAAACGTGTTTTCGTCGCCGATTTCCAGATAAGTCGGCTCGCCGCGATATTTTAGGTCCTGCGTTTGCTGGCCGATAGAGCAGTAGGCATAGAATCTGTTCTTTCCTCCGGCCTTCATCGGTCCGCACAGTGTAACGTGATGTTGGAGCCAGCAGTTTGGGCCCAGCACGACATCGGATCCGATTACACAGTAAGGACCGACGATTGTTCCCTCGCCAATTTCAGCGCCTGAATCGATAATGGCGGTCGGATGAAACTGCACGTCGCTCATTTATCGAGGAACGTGAACATGAGTTCGGCTTCGGAAACGACCGCGTCGTTTACTAGGCAGTAGCACTTCGTTTTCGCCATGCGATTGCCACGCGCTCTCGTCAGCTCGGCGTGAATGAAAATCGTGTCACCCGGAAAAACCGGTTTGCGAAATTTCACCTGGTCCGCACTCATGAAATAGCCGACACGACTCGAAGTCTTCGTCAATTTGAACAAAAGAATACTGGCCACTTGCGCCATCGCTTCTACTTGCATTACTCCAGGCATGACTGGATGACCGGGGAAATGCCCCTGAAAAAACGGCTCGTTAATCGTGATGGATTTTATAGCCGTAATTTTATTTTCGCCCTCGAAGCCGATGACCCGGTCAACCATCAAAAAAGGGTAACGGTGCGGAAGGATCTTCATCACTTCGCCAGTGTCCAGACCGGAATCGCCTGTTGGGATCGCGCGCGGTGCGCTCATCGCGCTTCTGCGCGTCTGTTCGCGGGTGATTGAGCGGGCCAGGTCCGCATTGGTGGCGTGACCAGGTTTCACTGCCACGATATGGCCCCGGATCCGACGGCCGACCAGCGCGAGATCGCCAATGATATCGAGGATTTTGTGCCGCACGAATTCGTCGTCGAAACGCAACGGTTCCTTGCTTAATACCGCATCTCCGCGCACAACAATCGCGTTTTCGAGACTGCCGCCCTTGATCAGGTTCTTATCCATGAGCGGCTTAACATCTTCGTAATAAACAAAAGTTCGCGCCGGAGCGATCTCGCGTTCGAAGAACGCGGGCGTCACATCCATCGACAAAAACTGCGTGAACCGGTTATTCGGTCCGGCCTGGGTGCACGAGATGCGAAATTTGTCATCCGGCAGCAAAACAAGCAGGGCGCCCGTTTTCGATTCCACGTGCATCGGCTCGCGCACGTCGAAAAATTTTCGTGGCTCGTCCTGCGCAGTTAGGCCGGCTTTCTTGATGAGATCGACATAAGGCTGCGCGCTTCCGTCGCCGATTGGTGGCTCGTTTGCGTCCATCTCCACGACGGCGTTATCCACGCCCATTGCCGAAAGCGCAGACAGAATATGCTCCACTGTGTGCACGCGTACCGAGCCTTCGCCGATCGTTGTGGCGCGCTCGACTGTTTTAAGATTCTCGATCTTCGCATCGATTGTCGGCTCATCCTGTAAATCTTTCCGTTTGAATTTGATTCCGTGATCTACCGGCGCGGGCTGCAATTTCAGAGTGACTTTGTCACCGGTATGCAGTGCGGTGCCGCTAAAGCTGGCGGTCTTAGCAATTGTATGTTGAAACTCGGGAGCAGGCATCGGCGTTTAACTAGCAGAGATTTTGTCTTATGGCCAGACTTGTAGCGGTGCTGGCCGTGGCGAGCAGCGGTCTTTGGAATCGACAGCGATCAACCACCTTGGCCAAGGCTACGGCGTACCTAACAGACCGCCGCTACAGATCATTTCAATTCGAACTCGCCGCAATCGAAAGCCATCATCTGGTCCACATTCGAGATGCGGAACTGGTAAAAAATGGTGCCGTCGGTCTGCCAGATATCGACCGATTTATCTCCATTCTTCATAATCGATACACGAATCAAATTTGGCGATTCATTTACAGTTAACAACGGCAGATCGTCGTTTGTTTTCAAGTAACTTCCGTCGCTGTCAAACCCCGCAGTCAGCTCGACGATTCCCCGTTTGTCCTTGGCCAAAGGATTTGGCGTGAGTTTAACTCTGACATTTGCACTCGAGTTATTTTCGGGAGAGGACGCTGTGGTTTGGCTGAGGTCTTCCACTTTGAGTGAACCAACCAAATAACCGCGCGCGTGATACTTTCCGGCGGGTAAATCTTCGCCATTGTCATTTTTTCCGTCCCATTGTGTCACCAGCGCGTCGGCGCCGATCTTGAAATCGTTCAGGTCTGATTGCTGATGCAAAACGCGCACCAGCTTGCCTTTCGAATCATAGATTCCGAGGCTGATCCTGCCTTCCAATGGCGGCGGCACAAAACTGATGCGGACGCTTCTCGCGGGTGATGCCGAAGGCGTTTGCTCTGTCACCGGCGTCGGCGTGACAGATTCGGCCGGCGAGATTGAGAACTCCGGAGATGCTTCGGTCATCGGCGAGGGCTCTGGCGTTGGCGATTCTTGAGCGAAAACAGCGGAGGCTAAGAACGCCATCAGAGTCGCAGTCTTGGCTTTTGCTGTCATGTCGAGGCGGCGTCGAGACATCTTTAGTTTGATAAAAAACAACGTATAAAAGAACAGCCAGAGGTTCCTCGACTTCAGTCGGAATGACAAGTGGCCTGGATGTAGTAACGCCAGTTTACGTTCGGAAAGAGATTATCGCGCAATTCGCACTCACGTAGAAATTCCTCATCCATATTATTTGTGACCAGCTGATCGTGTAAACGATTGAAGCGGGAAAGATGATCGATCGTGCGTTTGGTTGCGTATTCACTGGCTGTCCCGGTCTTGATCAGGAATGCCCAATCGCTGGATTGAGCCAGTAAAAGTTCACGGGCAAGTTGTTTGAGCGCACGATCAGTAAGCCGGGCACAGTTTTCCGCATGTTTGCGTGCAACTTCGCTCATCTGATGTGCCGCAATGTGCAGCTGTGGATAAATCCACGCGTTGCTTGGATTCAGCCAAACTTCAAAGTAACCGTTCTCACCCCATGTTGAGGCTGCTGGCTCAATAATTTGTTGTGTGGGATTCGTCGCCAGGTATTCGCTCGGTGTCGAGAGATGAAAATTCCGTTCGTTCGCAGCCTGGCGAATCAAAAATTCAAGAAAACGGGGGCCTTCGAACCACCAGTGTCCGAATAGTTCGGCATCAAACGGAGCGACCACAATGGGATCGAACCCTGCAGTAGTAACTTCACAGATCTGATGCCGGCGTTCCTCAAGAAAATGAAGGGCTTGTGTCTCGGCCACTTCTTCGGCGACGACTGGATCGTATAATTCCTTCTCATTACCGAACCCAGTGATGCGGTGATATTTTACACCGGAAAATTTCCGGGTGCCCTCGCCAACTGGCCCCAAGTGTTCCAATGGAAGATCGAATCCGGCGTCGCGATAAAATTCACGGTAAGCCGCGTCGCCAGGGTAACCTCCCTGTGCACTCCAAACCTGCCTGCTTGCATGGCGGTCGCGCGCAAAAACTGCCGGCCCGACCGGCGTATAGCAAGGTGCATAAATCGAGCGGTGCGGCCGCGGTGTTCCGAATAGTAAGCCGTGCGCATCGAGAACGAACCAGCGAATATTCGCCCCTTGCAGAATAGATTCCAGACCCGGCCCGTAAGCGCATTCGGGCAACCAAAACCCGGAAGGGTCGGCACCGAAAAGATCGGCATAAACATCGCGTCCGATCAGAATTTGAGCGCGCGCTGCTTCGGGCGATCCGACTGCCGCGGACTGGAGCAGAGGAAGTAAGCCGTGCGTAGCCGCCGAAGCAATGATTTCCAGCTCGCCGCTTTCCCTCAGTTCGCGAAAAGCGGTAAGTAAATCGGATTTGGATTCATCGACAAAAAAGCGCCGGGTTTCGCGAAAAATTTTGAAATAAAAGTCCGCGAGTTCGCGAAGCTGCGGGTGATTGCGATTCCGTTTTCGTTCGCGGGCAGCGAGGTCGATCAACAGGTCAAGATGCCGCACGTAGCGCTCGCAAAGCAGCTTGTCCTGCAGCATTGCGCAGAGCGTCGGAGTGATCGACATGGTCAGCTTGAACGCCACACGATCATCGATCAGGCGCTGCATCATGCGCAGCAATGGGATGTAACTCTCGGTCATCGCCTCGAAGAACCAGTCTTCTTCGAGGAAATGCTCATGTTCCGGATGACGAACGAATGGAAGATGCGCGTGAAGAATGAGCGCGAGAGAACCGGGCATCGCATTACACTTACCTTGTCATTCCCAGCGAAGCGAGGAACCTCTCAAAAGAGCGTTCCAGCACACAGACAACAAGGCGTATTGCTCCAGCGTGCGCGCCACTTCTCAGGTGGAAATATGTCCAACACTACGATTGCGAGCTCCCTCGCCGTCTGCGGCCCGGGATGACA
This sequence comes from Candidatus Udaeobacter sp., assembly GCA_035317225.1. Lineage (GTDB taxonomy): Bacteria > Verrucomicrobiota > Verrucomicrobiia > Chthoniobacterales > UBA10450 > Udaeobacter. The sequence continues at coordinate 16,763 of DATHHK010000200.1, forward strand.
ATCACAGTGTCCGGCAAAAGTCTTGGAAGCGGTCGAGCCCCTTTTTGATCACGTCGATACTGGTGGCGTAACTGAGCCGAACAGTGCGATCGTCACCGAAGGCAGCTCCCGGAACGACCGCCACGTTCGCTTTACTCAGCAGGCGATCAGCGAAATTTTGCGAGGTCAGACCAAGCTGACTGATATTCACAAGCACGTAAAATGCGCCCTCTGGTTTAACTGCGGTAACGTTGGAAATCTTCGAGACGCGATCAAACATGTAATTGCGACGCATATCGAACTCTTCGCGCATGTCCATCAACGGCTGCTGATCGCCCTTTAAAGCGGCGAGTGCACCATACTGCGAGAAGGAAGAAGGATTGGATGCGGTATGGCTTTGGATGGAATCGACTGCTTTAGCCACGGCCTCTGGCGCTGCCAGATAACCGAGACGCCAACCGGTCATCGCATAGGATTTACTGAAACCGTTGATTGTAATCGTCAGGTCGTACGCTGCCGGGGAAAGCGAAGCGATGCTTACGTGTTTCGCATCGTCGTAGACGAGCTTCTCGTAGATTTCGTCTGACAGAATGTAGATGTCTTCTTCGGCTGCGACATCGACAATCGCCTGCAATTCCTCGCGCGTATAAACCGCTCCGGTTGGATTGCCGGGGCTATTCATGATCAACATCTTCGTGCGAGGGGTCATCGCATTCTCAAAGTCTTCGGCGCGCATTTTCCAACCGTTGCGCTCACTCGTTGGGACGATTACAGGTTCGGCGCCTACCAATCTGACCATCTCCGGATAACTGACCCAATAGGGCGCTGGGATGACGACTTCATCGCCGGGTTGACATGTGGCGAGGATCGCGTTGTAGCACGCGTGCTTTGCACCGTTACTCACGATGACCTGCGACGCGCGATAATTCACGTCGTTGTCAGCAGCCAATTTCTCTGCAATCGCCAGACGCAGTTCTGGAATGCCGGCGCTAGGCGTGTATTTGGTAAAGCCGGCCTCCAACGCCTCAATAGCTGCCTTTTTTATGTGTTCGGGTGTGTCGAAGTCCGGTTCGCCAGCGCCGAAACCGCAGACGTCTATGCCTTCGGCTTTCATGGCTTTGGCCTTGCTATCGATCGAAAGAGTAAGCGAAGGACTCAGTTGAGCGGCGCGTTCGGAAATTTCCATAGAAGTAGGGCTGGTTGTGGGATGGTTCAAAGTGGAGCGCAAACTATGAGCGCCGATAGAAGTTTTCAATTAGAGGTTTGAAATTATTCTCGTCGATTCGAACGATTCCCATTTCGCGTTTCGCGTTCTCAGGAGAATCCGAGGCGTGTGCGGCGTTGATCATTATGGTCTGCCCGAATTCTCTCCGGATCGAACCTGGTGGTGCTTTGGCCGGGTCGGTCGGTCCGAGCACATCGCGGATCTTGCGGACCGCGTCCACGCCTTGATAAACAATGGCGATCGATTTTTCCGTCCCGGGAGCGTCACGTTCCTCGGGCGGACATCCGCTGGGTTTTCGTCCGGCCATGAATTCGACGATGCTTTCCCAGTTTTCGCGGCCACTCTTTGGGCCGAGCTTCTTCTCAAGAACTGCCAGTACCGGGCCGTAGAATTCTTCCGCTTGCTCAACGCTCATCTGATGGACTTTGAATCCAATGATGGAGAGCCCTGACCGCGAAAATACTTCAATCACGCCGCCGGGCCGCAGATTAGGAAACCTGAAATTGTCGGGCTTGATTAAGACCAGAGTCTTCTCGACTTGCGCGTTGCCAGGAAAGGGGACCACCCGGTCCAGAATTCCTCCGTCAGAATCCGAAAATTCAGCCCAGAGTTTCAAATCCCGCTCGACCGCTTTTGGGTCAAACGCCGCCAGTACACCCGGCTCAAAGTAAGTCGCCTTGCCTGAATCATCGGTGATGTAATCGCCGTAGGTATCGCGAATCGTCTCGCCGCTGGTGCGCTCGTGCACAATATGTCCAACGGTATGATGAATCCTCTCCACCGCGTTCGGACCGCGTAAGATGAGAAACAACACGCGCGGATGCTGTCCGTTTTTCTCGCCCGTGAAGTTCTTCAGTACGTAGTCGCGAATTAACTCTTGTGTCGCGCGATGACGCGGATCGCTTTCAGTCACAATCGTCTCGGCATAACGTTTGGCTAACTCCTGACTAGGCGCGAACATGCGTCCGCCAACCAGGTCGAGTCCAGTGCGGGAAATTAGCCGTCCAACAATGCCGCCGGTGCGCGATTTGCGCATCGAGTATGGCGTGACGGCGGCATAGGCAAGTTGTTCGTTCTGCATGGTGTCTGTTTCTGCCGCGGCTCGTGATTAAACCGCGTGAAATGCAGAGAACCCGAAGCCGCCAAGGCTTCGGAAACGTAGCCGTCACACAACCATCGCGTCAAATAGGTTTTAACGTCTATCGTTCGACGCCCGATGCCGAACGTCGAATTAGAAATGATTGAGCTTTGGACGGTGGGTGTTGGACGTTCGGCGTTTGCATACCATCAGGGCGATCCACTTCCCGCGACGTTTCACACTTGCGATCTCCCTGTTGTTCTTCTGAAGAACACGAAGGAGTTCATCTTCCTGCCTGCGCAGCACGCCGGAGAGAATGAGCCAATTACTCCGTTTTAGTTTGGACACCACACTAATCAACAACTCGTTGTATAGATTCGCGGCAATAACGTCCCACCCGGCTCCTGGTTTCCACTTGCGGACATCGAGCAATTGGAAATCGGCATTGTCGATTTTGTTGAGACGGGCGTTTGCTTTCGCAATCGAAATTGCTCTCGGATCGATATCAATGCCAGTCACGCGTCCCGCGCCAAAGCGTCTCGCCGCGAGAGCAAGAATCCCGCTCCCGGTCCCAAGATCTGCAAGCGACCAGCCTTTTTCCCATTTACGGCTCAAGCGCTCGAGGAGACGAAGCGACATTGCCGTCGTTGCGTGTTCTCCTGTCCCAAAAGCGGCAGAAGCTGGAATGACGAGAAGCAGCGGCTGGCGAGCGTTAAATCGCCCGCTGTGTGTTCTCCTGAGTCGCGCAGACGATGAAGGACCCCTCGCTGGGTGATGGGTTGCATAAGGCGACCGGCGTGATCCTCCTACGCCGTGGAAGGCCCCTCGCTTCGCTGGGGATGACGCCGTGGTTGAGATTAACAAGCGTTTTCCGATTTTGAGCGGCTTCGGTTTGTGGAGATCCGCGAATCGTTTAAGCCAATCGCGTGGCCATTTTTCCGCGCGCCCGCCGAATTCTTCGATGAGCTTTCCCGAAAGATCTCGCGACGTGCATGCAATCTCCAGTTGCAACCGCTTGCGCCCCGGCCTTGAGATAATCACAAGTCTGCCGAGCGCCCGCGCTTGCAAAATGTTCTCATGTGCACTAAGCCACAGCGGCTCAGCTAGTTTGCGCCATTGATGCATCGTTCGGATCGCACACGCGTCGCGCCAGTCTGGCTCATAGCGTCGCGCTTTCGAGAACTTTCCGAAGCCGATGTTTTTGGGCGGTCCGCCCTCGCCAGGCTCCGGCGCACTCGCTCCAACCTTCGCTTTGGGCTACCCTTTAACCGAAGGCTGGAGCGGGTGACGAGGGTCGAACTCGCGACTTTCTCGTTGGCAACGAGACGCTCTACCACTGAGCTACACCCGCAGTTTTGAGGGGAGACAAATAATGTCCAGCCGTTCGCTGCGCGCAACCTTTTAATTGTCGCGCTGGCCCTGCGGACGTTGGGCTTCTAGCCTGACTCCGCCGCCGGTACCAGCCAAGCAGGCTGAGATGTGACGTTGCCGCCCGCTAGGCGCAGCTTTTGATTGTCGTGGGAGGCTGGAAATAGTTGAATCTAAACAGGGTGCGAAACGCATCCTACGGTCAAATCAGTCACTATGAATCAATCTATCATTATCTACATTTGTTCCCTCGTCCTGGCGACAGGCTCATTTGCGCAGACACCGACCGTCTCGCCAATCGCAAGCACGCCTGCCGCAACGGCGACTATTTCAGCGACTTCGACCCCTGCGAGTAAGATCGAGCAGTCGATCAGAAAAAAGCACAAGAAGCACTTTGGTTTCACAATAAACGATCACGATACGGACTTGGATCGCCTCGATCATGGAAAGTCGCCCGACGATCTCCCGGCGATGGTGATTCCAATCGTTGGAATCGTTTTCTTGACGATTTTTGGTGCGCCAGTCCTAATCGTCGCGCTGATCCTGTATTTCAGTTTCTCCAGACAGCGCGCTCTCCATCGAACGGTGCGGATGATGGTCGAAAAAGGGCAGCCCGTGCCCGAGGCGCTGCTGAATCCACCACCGGCCCAGCGGCAGCGTTCCGATGTGCGCCGAGGTGTCGTCCTGACAATGATTGGCATCGGTTTGACGGTGTTTCTCGGTGCGGCAAGTGAGTGGGACGGCGGAGCATGGACTCTGGGACTCATTCCGTTTCTAATTGGCCTAGGTTATTTGCTTGTATGGAAGCTGGATACAAAGAGGGACAATCCGCCGCCTTTACCGTAGCCTGCGGGTGTGGAGCTGACTGATGCGGACCTTGTCGCGCGAGTTCTTCTCGATGACGACCAGCACGCTTTCGGTGAGCTGGTTCGACGGCATCAATCCGCCGTGCGCGGTCTGCTCCGTCAACTTACTCGAACGGACGTTGCTCTGGCGGATGATCTGGCGCAACAAGCATTCCTGCGCGCGTATAAAAACATTCGCAGCTTTCGCGGTGAAGCACGCTTCTCAACATGGCTTTATCGAATCGCGTACAATTGTTTTCGAGAAGATGCGCGCCGCCGGAAGGAACTTGTGGGAATCGACGAAGAACAAATCCAAAGGCAACAAGATCCTCAGGTTGCCGATCCTGGTTTAAGGCACGATCTTATGCGCGCATTGAATTTACTTCCCTTGAATGAACGTTCTGCGGTTTTACTTTGTTGCCAGAACGGGCTTTCGCACGATGAAGCCGCTCGCGTTCTCGACATCCCGCTTGGTACGGTGAAGACAAATGTTCTCCGGGGTCGCGAGAAATTAAAACGAATGCTTGCCGACTGGGGTCCAAACTAATAAAGGGAATATGAAGCAAGTGAACCAGGAAGATTGGCTTGATAGAGAATTGCGCGAAGCAGCGCCGTATATTGACGACGAGGGATTCACTGCCCGAGTGTTACAACAGTTGCCGCCGCCTCGGCGCAGTCATGATTTGCTACGTGCTGCCATTCTTCTAGGAATGACGTTCCTTGCGAGTGTGCTTGCCTACGTCGTTTCAGGTGGCGGTCGTTTTGTCAGCATCACTCTTGAGCGTCTCGCGGTGCTACCGGCGTTGTGGATTTTTGTGCTTGCTCTCGCCAGCGGCCTCGTGATCGCAGCTGTCGGCGCAACGGCCGCGGTATCCAGAGACCGGGGCTAGCAAACCTAGCTTTCTCTGGCCATAAAGGCGCGCCGTCAGGCTCGCTACGTGGCGCAAAGTTGGCGGGCCTGCTCCACGTCGGATTCGATCTGCCTGGCCAATCCATCGAGATTTTCGAATTTCTGTTCTGGCCTGAGATAGCGGACAAAACGCACTTCGACATCCTTGCCATAAATTTCGTGGTCAAAATCAAGCAGATGAATCTCGAGCACGCGCTCGGACTTGTCGCTGCTCACTGTTGGGCGATAACCGAGATTTACCACGCCAGGATAGGTTGCTCCGCTCAGGGTGGCTTGCGCGAAATAGACCCCATTTGGAGGAAATTGCTCGCTATGAGCGCTCAGATTCGCCGTCGGGAAACCGATCTTTTTCCCGAGACGTTCACCGTGCACGACCGTACCAAGGATAGTGTACTGATGGCCCAGCATCTCGGCCGCCTTCGCGAGGTCACCCGCTTCGACAGCGCGACGGATCGCCGTGCTGCTCACGGGCTCGCCGTTCGCGAGCGTAACGGCGGGAATTCCAACGACGTGGAAGTCGAATTGCGCGCCCAGCTTCCTGAGAAGGGCAAGATTTCCGCGCCGGTCTTTTCCGAACGACCATTCATGTCCGACACAGATTTCACGCAGTGGTTTTGAATTCGTCACCAATTGTTGCACGAAGTTTTCCGGCGCCGTTGCGGCAAACGACTTGTCGAACTTGATGACGAGCAGGTGCTGCACGCCGAGGTCGCGGATCAATCTGATCTTGTGTTGCGTAGCAGTGAGCAGGTGGGGCGCCTCCCTTGGCCGAAGCACTTTCATTGGATGCGGGTCAAACGTGACGACGACCGGAGTGCCGTTTGCCGATTGGGCGTGCTCAGCGGAGGTGGAAATCACAGCTTGATGGCCGCGATGCACACCATCGAAAACTCCGATCGCGAGGAAGATGGGGCCACGTAATCTCGATAACTCGGAGATGGATCGAAGGGTTTCCATCAGGAAGATGACGAATGACGAATGGCGAACGACGAACGAAATCCGAATGACAAATGACAAAAATGTTGGCGCGCAGGTTTTTGTGCTTCGTACTTCGTCATTTATTTCAAGCTCCCCGCATGCGTGACACGTCTGGGAGACTGAGGAGCCTGCTCAAGATTTCCTCGCGTGGCACATCTTTAATTTGAGCGACACTGATCGCATTAGCCACATCGAAGCGCCCGGATTTTGTTCGCCGCAGCGACTCTAAGTGCGCGCCACAGCCTAAGGTCTCGCCAATGTCGTGAGCATAAGTACGAACGTAAAAACCTTTGCTGCACAAAACACTAAAATCGATCTCGGGTAGCCCGATTCGATCGATCGTGTAGCGATAAACATGCACAAGGCGCGGCTCGCGCTCGACCACTTTTCCCTGGCGCGCCAGCTTGTACAGCGGTACGCCGCCGTGCTTTTTCGCCGAAACCATCGGCGGCATTTGATAAAAATCGCCCCGAAATTTTTCAAATACGGCGCCAATTTGGGTTTCGTCCAGCGCGGGAACTGGTCGTTGCTGGATTACCGCTCCCTGCCGATCCTGTGTATCGGTCGTCACTCCCAGGACGAATGTGCCGGCGTATTCCTTGTCTTCGCTCATGAGCAAATCCTGGACCTTTGTGCCCCGTCCGACCGTGATCAAGAGCAAGCCGGTCGCTATGGGATCAAGCGTGCCGCAATGGCCGACTTTCCTGATCTGCAGTTTTCGACGGACTAGCGCGACCACGTCGTGCGAAGTCATCCCTTCAGCCTTGTCAACGAGCAGGACGCCGTCAGGAGCTAAAGGATGAGACATGGTGCAATAGGTAAAAGGTTAAAAAAGTTACAACGTTGATGCGTTGAAACGCTAAGTTATTTCAATCCACCGCCGCTCTTAGCGACTCAATCTTACCGCAAACTTCTGCTAAGACTCGTGCTTCTACTTCCGGGAGCGTTCCACGCACCCGCGCACCGGCGGCAAGCGTATGACCGCCTCCGCCGAATTTCTGGCAAATGGCGCAGACATCGACGACCTCTGTTTTGGAACGCATGCTTACACGTACTTTGTCCTCGGACAGCTCTTCGAAAAAAACGGCAACGATAACGCCACGGACGGACCGCAGATGATCGATCAGCCCCTCGTTATCCTCGGGAAGGACGCCCAGTTCAGCGGCTGTTTTCAAGCTGAGACTAAAACTTGCGACATGACCTTCCTGCTGGAAACGCATGGTGCGCAGCAGTTCCCGCAAAAGTTCCAGCCGCCGCCGCGGATAATTCTCATAGAGTAGCTGACTCAGTCGTCCGACATCGAGACCCGTGCGGATGAGTTCAGCCGCAATCTCGAAAGTGTGGGCGCTGGTTTTTGGATATTGAAACGAGCCAGTATCGGTAGAGATCGCCGCATAAAGATTTTCGGCGATGTCTCGATTGAACGGCAAGCGCTCGCTCTTGATCAGGCGAAAAATGATTTCGGCCGTGGCGGGCGCAGACGAATCAACATAAACCACGTCGCCATAACCCGGATTGGTCATGTGGTGATCGATGTTAATCCAGATTTTCGACGACCGAACTGCTGGCAGAGCAGTGCCAAGTCGGCTTTGAATTGCCGTGTCGAGCGCGATGGCAACATCGAAATCCTCCGGAGCGGAGGGCGGTTTGGTGAGCAAGTCGGCCCGGGGGAGGAAGGAATACTTCTCCAACATTCCATCTTCATTCCATACACGGACTTCTTTTCCGAGCGCTTGAAGAGAAAGCGCCAACGCAAGCTGGCTGCCCAGCGCGTCGCCGTCAGGACGAACGTGGCCCAGGATGGCGAACCGCCGATGTTCACGCAGTATCCGACCGATTTCCTGGAACTTCGAGTCGCTCATTTTGCAGCCGCTTTGCTTATCCCGATGCAGCCTTTCGGTGTAGCTGGACAAGTAATCGCCGGGAAGGATGGCGACTGGCTACGATACACGGCCTGCACGGCCGTAGCTATAATCTTCACTTCTTGTCGCCTTGAGACGCTTCCATTTGCTGCATGATCTCTATGATCCGTGTCCCGCGCTCGATGGAGTTATCGAGATGAAAAATGAGGTGCGGCGTATATTTCATCGTGACGTGACCAGCAAGTTCCGCTTGTAACACAGACCGATGAGCCGTGAGCTTGCTTATCACGCTTTCACCGGCCTCGGTTCCCAGAACGCTTACAAACACGTGCGCGTTCTTTAAGTCTGATGTTACATTCACGTGATTGATGCTGACCAGAGAACCTTCGAAGCTTAATTCTCGTGCAACGATTCCGCTAAGCTCGCGCTTCACGACTTCGTTAATGCGTAGCATTCGGTGTTTCATGATAACCTTTCGCTGTCATCCTGAGCGGAGCGAAGCGGATTCCTTGACTTCGCTCGGATGACTGCCCATCACAATTTTTGCGTGAAAGCCTCAAGCTGGTAACACTCGATCACGTCGCCGACTTGGTATTCGCTGAAATCGCCAAGCTTTATTCCACATTCGAGGCCGGAACGCACTTCCTTCACGTCGTCCTGGAAGCGGCGTAGCGTCGAAATCCCACCGTCATATACTGGTTGCCGTTTACGAAGCACGCGAGCCCGAGCCGAGCGAGCGATCCGGCCATTGGTAACAAGGCAGCCGGCGACGATGCCTTTGCTAAGTTCAAAAACCTGCTTCACTTCGGCGTGCCCGATGATCGTTTCTCGATGTTCAGGATCCAGTAAACCGGCCATGGCTTCTTTCATCTGATCGAGCAGCTCATAGATGATGCTGTAAAGTTTGACCTGAACTCCTTCACTCTTTGCGGCGGAAACAGCCATGTTTTCCACCTTCACATTGAAACCGACGACCACAGCATTCGAAGCGCTTGCCAATAGAATATCCGACTCCGAAATCGGCCCCACCGCGGAGTGAATGAGTTCTAAATCGACCTTCTTGCTTTCGATCTGTTTCAACGCTCCAACCAGCGCTTCCAACGAGCCTTGCGCGTCACACTTCAGCACGATGCGCAGGACCTTCGTTCCTCCGGCAGCTTCGAGAAGACTTTCAAGCGTCGCTCGCTTGGGAACCGTCAGTTTGTCGGCGCGTTTGGTCACCAGGCGTTCTTCACTCAAGGTTTTTGTCGAGCGCTCGGAATCCATCACGAGCAGCTCGTCACCCGCGTTAGGCAGCCCAGTGAAACCGAGCACCTTCACTGGCATTGAGGGAGCGGCTTCCTTGACCGGCTTGCCGCGGTCGTCCAGTAGCGATTTTACTTTGCCGCTGTAATCACCGCAGATAAAAGCATCGCCGATTCTTAGCGTTCCTATCTGCACGATAACGGTGGCAGTGGGACCGCGCCCGGCTTCGACCTGCGCTTCGATCACTGTTCCTCGCGCTGTGGCAGTGGGCGAGGCCTTGAGTTCCATTACCTCCGCCTGCAACGAGATCATCTCGAGCAGCTGGTCGATCCCGGTTCCTTTCGTGGCTGACACAAGGCAAACAATCGTTTCGCCTCCCCAGTCTTCCGGGCTTAGGCCCCGCTCCTGGAGTTGCTTCTTCACTCTGTCGATGTTTGCCGAAGGAAGATCAATCTTGTTGATCGCGACCATGATCTTCACGTGCGGCGCGGCCTTGGCGTGATTGATTGCTTCAATCGTTTGCGGCATGAGCCCATCGTCGGCCGCGACAACAAGGACAACGATGTCGGTAACATTGGCGCCGCGCGCTCGCATTGCCGTGAAGGCTGCGTGCCCTGGTGTGTCGATAAATGTGAGCGTCGCGCCGTTGTGACTGACGCTATAGGCGCCGATATGCTGCGTGATGCCGCCAGCCTCGCCCGCAGCAACACGTGTCTTCCGAATAGCGTCCATCAACGTTGTCTTCCCATGATCAACGTGTCCCATGAACGTGATAATGGGTGCTCGCGGCTTGAGTTCTTCCTTCTTTTCAATGATTGGTGGCGGAGGCGCGACAACCACCTGTTCCACTTTGTGAACGCCGCCTCCTTTTTCGCGACGCTCCTTTTCCAGAACAAACCCATGGCTTTCCGAGATCTTCGAAGCGATGTCCGGCTCGATCGTCTGATTGACGTTCGCGAAGATGTTGTAGTTCATTAGCTCCGCGATGAGTTGATGCGGCTTCAGGCCCAGTTCGGTCGCCAGTTGCTTAACGACAATTGGAGGCTTGATAAGGATGACTTTCTGGGCCGCAATTTCTTCCTCCGCAGACGGCTGCGTGGCTGCATCGGGAGTAGCCTTTTCGCCGACGACAGTGACGGGCACTTCGGGCGGGGGCGGTTCTGCGGCGCTCTTTGGAGGCGGCGCCGGTTTTGAGTGAGTTGGCGGCGTTTCCAGCGATGCCCGGATGCGTGAAATCGGCGGTAAAACAGCTCGCTTTGGTTTTGCCTCGCTGTCTGCGGTCTTTTTACTCGGTTTTTTTCGATCGATCAGCGACACGCTCTCTGCTTCGCGAGTCGAAGGGCGAACACTATCCGGTGCGGATTCTGAGAGCGGAGGGGTGGCCGGCTTGTCCGCCGCCGCGACATCCTCCTTTATTTTTTGCTTTGGAAGTTTTGCCTTGGCTGGGACTGCCGCCTTGCGAGCAGCAGCAGACCCGCGCGCGGTCGGTTTGCGTGCTGCAGTTTTGCTGCTCGTCTTCGTTGCCATTGTTGTCTGTTTAAAATTTTGCTCATGGCCCGAGCTTCCCTAAACCAGGGCCATGTTATTGTACGAGTTCCTGCCGATGGACGGCCTCGTGAATCTCTCGCGCCTTTGTCTCATCGACTGCGAGAATATCCACTAAATCCTGCACATCCGCATCGCGCAATCCTTCCAGGTTCGTAAAGCCGGATTTTACGAGGGCAAGTGCCTGCTCTTCTGTAACGGGCAGAGCACCTGCAAGGGTTTGCGCTGCTTGCGCCACTTTCTGTTCCACCACGGTTGTCGCCGATGTGTCCCTGCCGATATTGATCTCCCAGCCAGTCAATCGCGAAGTCAACCGCGCATTCTGTCCCTTCTTCCCGATCGCGAGCGAAAGCTGATCTTCATCAACAGAAATCTGCACACTTTTCTTCTCCGTATCGAAAGCGAGATTCTTCACTTTTGCCGGTTTGAGGGCTTCCAGAACGTATTCCTTTGGATCGGAACTCCAGCGAATGATATCGACTTTCTCGTTGTTCAGCTCACGTACGATGTTTTTCACGCGCGAGCCGCGCATGCCGACACATGCACCGACCGGGTCTACTTTTTCTTTTGCGCTCCAGACTGCGATCTTGGTGCGATAGCCCGCTTCTCGCGCGATGCCGCGAATCTCCACCGTACCGTCCGCGATCTCGCTTACCTCCAACTCGAAAAGGCGGCGTACAAAATTTGGATGGCTGCGCGATACAATGATCTCGGGGCCGCGAATTCCATTTTCCACTGCGACGACGTACGCACGGAGGCGATCCCCCACGTTGTAGTCCTCTACCACCACTCGCTCGCGCTGCGGCATGATGGCCTCAAATTTGCCAAGATCGAGAATGACGTCCGAACGGTCGAAGCGCCGCACCGTTCCACTGACGATTTCGCCGGCGCGGTCTTTGAACTCCTCATAGATCATTTCTTTCTCAGCCTGGCGAATCCGTTGCATCATGGCTTGTTTCGCTGTCTGCGCCGCGATCCGCCCAAAATTCTTCGGGGTTACTTCCACTTCGATTATGTCGCCGACGTTTGCATCCGCCTTAATTTTGCGCGCTTTCGACAGTTCGATCTCGTCCTGGGGATTGGCCACTTCGTCCACAACTACGAGGTTTGCCAGCGCCCGGATTTCTCCAGTTTTCGGATTGATGTCGATCCGCAGCTCGCGTGAAGCGCTCACGCTCTTCTTCGAGGCCGAGAGCAGGGCGGTCGAGACCGCTTCGAGCAGGATTTCGCGTTTAATCCCGCGCTCCCGCTCCAGATAATCGAGCATCGCAATAAATTCTGCGTTCATAAAACATGTAGCCCGCAGACTAAAAAGAGTGGGACGCTAGTTCCCACTCCTATCAGCGCGCGGACTCGACGCTTAGTTTACCTTCTCAACGGTTTCCCGTCAACATCGTTCGGTTTGATTTGACGTTGAACGCCCAATCTCGAACGTGCAACACCCAATGAAGTCGCGCCTTGCAGCCGTTCTTGTCGTCCTTCTCGTGTGGACCGTGATTTATTTACCGGCGCTTGGTTCTATTGCAATCAAAGGAGAAGAAGGACGACGAATCTTGCCGGCGATCAGGATGCTCCAGACGGGGAACTACGTCGTCCCAGAAGTTGGTGGAAATCCATATTTTCGAAAGCCGCCCCTCGTGAACTGGCTGGTGGCCGCATCCTTCCGAATTTTTGGAGTGCGTAACGAATGGACAGCACGTCTGCCATCGGCAGTTCTCGTGCTGGCAGTGGCCGTCGCATTTGTCACTGTGGCCCGTGCCAGTCTGAGTCCGGAAGGATCGATCCTCGCGGCTCTCATTTGGATGACAAACATCGGGATGATGGAAAAAGGCCGGTTAATTGAAATCGAAGCGTTGTATGTCTCTCTTTGTGGACTTGCGATTATTTTTTGGCTGAGCCTTTTCCTTCAACGGAAATCTCCGTGGCTCATCTGGGTTCCGGCATCCATTTTTCTAGGGCTCGGTCTCTTGGCGAAAGGCCCGACCCATCTCATATTTTTCTACGCGATTGTGTTTGCCGTCCTTTGGCAAATGAAAGAATGGCGGCTTCTTATTCACCCGGCGCATTTCGCCGGGTTAGCGATCATGCTGGGAATCTTCGCGGCGTGGGCTATTCCGTTCTTGCACAGCACGACGACACACATCGCGGCAGCGAAATGGTCAAATCAGCTCACAGGCCGGCTACAAGGCCTCGATTTCAAGTTCGTCAGTTGGATTCAAAATATCCCGCGTGGTCTTATCTATTTTCTGCCTTGGGTTCTTCTCTTCCCGTTCGTCAGGTTTTCAAAGTTTCACAACTATACTGAGCAACGGCTGGCTCGCGGTCTCGCCTGGGGAATCGCCGTACCGTTTCTCGCTCTAAACCTCGTTCCCGGTGCCTTGCCTCGATATAGCATGCCGGTAATAGCGCCAGCTTCATGGTTGCTGGCGATGAGCTACGCTGGACATGCATTGCACTGGCCGTGGGAGAAAGGGACGTCGGGCGAGCGAACATGGGCAAAAATAGTTGCGCTTTTCGTTGGAGTTGGAGTCGTAGTTGGAGGGATTGGCTATCCAGTCACGGCGGTCCTCTTGAGAGACAGGCAACAAGTGAAGAAGGCCGCGGCGGAGATTAACGCTCTCGTTCCCCTGAGCGAGACGCTTTACGCGGTAGACCCAGAATATCAGCCGGTATTTTTTTATGTGAAGGCGCCGCTGGAATATGTGAGTTACATCCAAGAACTGCCGCCCGATGCGCGTTATTTTCTTGTTCAAGGTGACAAAGAAGCCGAAGCGACAACTACACCACGATGGGCGCCGCGACGTGCGCATCTGCGTGCTCGTGTGCGGGATTATCGCAAACGCGAGCTGCTTCTGTTCGAAGTTGGCCCTTAAATGAACATTGACAGGCTGACAGATCGGGAATTGGTTAGCATGCTAACCAATTTAATCTGCCTCACATGTCCGATGACGAAACATTTGGGCCGCTGCTCCACGGGACTGCTCGGGCCTGGCGACTGAAGTTGGACAAACGACTGAAGCCAATGGGCCTGAGCCAGGCCAAGTGGCGCACGCTGCTGCATCTCTCGCTGGCAGGAGATGCCCTTACACAGGCCGAAATCGCGGAGCGTCTGGGGATCGAGCAGCCGTCATTGGTGACATTGCTGCATCGTCTGGAGAATGAAGACTGGATTACCCGCAGGAGCTCCTTGCACGACCGTCGCTGCAAAATGGTGTTCCTCGGTCGGCGCGCTCAGCGGGTGATTTCCCAAATCAACGCAGCCGCCGAAAAACTTCGCCACGAATTACTGGAAAATGTCTCGGCGGCAGACTTGCGTACTTGCGTGCGCGTGCTCACGCGGATTTACGAAAAAGCGGAAGGGAAAAACGGAAATGGCAGACTGGCGAAATTCCGGTCCACGGTAAGAAAATGAACATCGTGCAAGAGGAAGAGCGTCGCGTGGTGGCTAAAGCGCCGAAGGTAGCGAAACCTCGACGGACGGGAAGGCAATCCATTCCGCGCTGGGCCTACGTGCTTTTTGCCGTCCTCGCTGTTTTGATTCTGTTGCGCACCTTTCAGCGTGGTGTCAACACGTTGAAACCGGCGCAGGCGCCGGTGCGTCCTGTGACCGTGTCCAAAGTCGTTACAAAAGATGTACCCCTTTACCTCGATGAAATCGGCACCTGCGCGGCTTACGAGACTGTGCTGGTGCAGGCGCAGATCACTGGCGTAATCATCACGCGTAATTTTCAAGATGGCTCCGACGTGAAGAAAGGCGACTTGCTTTTCACAATCGATCCGCGCCCGTTTCAAGCCGCTCTC
>DATHHK010000201.1:0-4359 GCA_035317225.1 Candidatus Udaeobacter sp.
GACTTCGGCGATGACACCGCTGGTTTCTGCCTTGATTTCATTCATCACTTTCATCGCCTCGATAATGCAAACCACTGTTTCCTCCGTAATCGTTTTTCCAATATCAACAAAAGGCGAGCCGTCCGGCGACCCAGCACGATAGAACGTGCCCACCATGGGGGAGACAATTTCCCTTAGGGGAACACTTTCGGTCGCCTTGGGCAAACCAGATGCAGCGTCTGTGGATGCTAGGGCTGCTTTCGGCGGAACCGCCGTTTGAAGCGGCGCAACCGCGGCTGTCTGACCTGACGAACCTCTTTGAACCTTTATGCGGAACCCTTCCTTTTCGATCTCCAAAACCGAAAGATCGTTCTTCTTCATCAAATCGATGATGGTTTTGATTTCTTTGATGTCCTTGGGTTCCACCACGTGCTCCTGTCAAAAGTTAAAGAGGTTAGGTAAAACAGTTTTGGGAATGAGGTCAAGGCAATCGTGGCTATTATTGCCATGAAATGATTGAGTCGCCGCCGTCACTTGATTTCAAAATCATTGATGAAACCGACGATTACGCCGTTGTCGATAAACCGCCGTTTCTCCTGATTCATCCCACGAAACCGGATGGCACGCGAACGTTGTGGCAGGAATTGCGTGGACTGTTCGCCTTCGAGATTGCCGCAGGGGGCCAGGTATCCATTGTGAACCGCCTCGATCGCGAGACCAGCGGCCTGGTCCTGGTGGCGAAGAAAGCCGATGTCGCGCGCCGATTTGGGCTACTGATGCAACGGCGGCGATTAAAAAAAGAATATCTGGCCATTGTCTGCGGTTGGCCGGAGTGGGAAAGCAGACTCGTTGATGCGGCCCTTGATAGACAAGGCAAGCATCAACGCTCAGCGATCTGGTTAAAACAAATGATTCATCCATCCGGTGCTCCGGCGCAGACTGAACTCCATGTTGACCGCCGTTTTGTGCGATCGCCCGGTAGAGCGCGACCAGAGCTTGCTCGCCGCGGCGAGGGCGTGCCGCTTGAGGGTTCGTGCGCGGGCGAAAAGTTTAGCTTAATCCGTGCAATTCCACACACGGGGCGAACCCACCAAATTCGAGTGCATCTCGCGTCACTTGGTCATCCTATTGTGGGGGACAAAATTTACGGACCTGACGAACAGCTTTACTTGCGGTTCATCGAGGCGGGGTGGACCTCTGAGCTCGAACGCCATCTGCTCCTGGCACGGCATGCTTTGCACTCGGCGAAACTCGCAATAGAGGGCGAGCATGAATGGACCAGTCCATTGCCGTCCGATCTTATGGAATTTATCAGGTAGGGCACGCCGCTCTAAGGCGTCCCGACAGCGCAGGGCGCTGTCCCTATCAATTGCAATCCGGTCAAGCGTACTTATCGTAGGCGCGCCGAATGAAACCCCTTCGCGCTTTCGCTGCTTGTGCGATTATTCTCGCTTACTCGCAAACGTTCGGCGGCACAGAACCGCCACTTGCCGCGGCAACAACAGAACTGAATCCGCAACGATTCGAATTGGCAGTCGAGTCAGCATATTTGTTCGGCGCGATCAATCCGCCACAGGATTACCAGGTGGGCGCGGAATTCCTAACCGCGCGCGTTCGGTGGGGAGTTGTGCAGCGTGACATCTGGCTGCGCGGCTACAACCAATTTTATATTAGCGCGATCGCGGAACCGATTTTTCGCGGAATCGAGAACCATTACTTCGGGCTCAATTTCGGAATGCGTTACAACTTTGTTCGACCGGGCAGCCGGTTCGTTCCCTACTTTTCAGGCGGGCTCGGTTTGGGATGGATCGACAGTCACCCGGAAGTTCCTGGTGGCCAGGGACAGGATTTTACGTTCAACATTTTATCGGCCGCAGGGATTTCCTATCTCGTGGACGATCACTGGAAGATAAGTGTGGGAGCGCTTTATCAGCACCTCTCGAATGGCGGCCAAACCGATCCCAATCCCAGCCTGAACCTTTTCGGTCCACAAGTGGGCGTGAGCTATTCGTTCTGATCTTTGCTGTCATGTCGAGCAAAGTGGAGACATATCTGGTCAGTTCATGGACGTGGCGCTAACAAATAATCAGAAATTCTTCGCTCCGCTCAGATGACAGAAACGGTAAACTGATGAGTAACCCGCCAAACGAAAACGTTCTGGTTGTCAGGCGAGAACTCTTCGATGAGCTCGGCAGTTTTCAGGGATTAAGTTTCGAGCCCGAAAAATATTTGAAGGCAATACTATCGCGCGGAAGCAATTTCTTCATGCCGCGCTCCGAAGCTGAGAATGACCCAGCTTACAAGCAAATCATCCCTTATGCACTGATCGGCTTTGGAAAAACGGTGCTTCACTACGTGCGCGGCAAAAAGGCAGGCGAACAGCGACTGGTGGCGAAAGGCTCGATCGGTATCGGCGGTCACATGAACGAAACCGACGAATCTCTCTTTGCATTGGATGAGCACGCTTACCGTGCGGGCGTCGAGCGCGAAGTGAACGAGGAAATCAAGATCGACACACCGTTTGAAGATCGAATAGTTGCGCTGTTAAATGACGACTCGACCGAAGTCGGACGCGTTCATCTGGGGATTGTGCACATCTTCAAATTGAAAGAGCCCAACGTGCAGAAACGTGAGGCAATGATCACAGGCCTTACATTTCTGGCGAAGGAGGAATTGATGGCCCGGCGCCAATCGTTGGAGAACTGGTCGCAAATCTGTCTCGATTCGCTGGAGCGTCTATTGAGCTAACCACTCTCGTGCTTCGGTAGGATTTAACGATTTATCGACGCGAAGCTTATCGCGGCATCTCCGCCGTGAAATTTAGCTCGTCAATTTGCCAACGACCGACTGGATGGGAAACGGCCACGTTGATGTCAGCTCCCCTGGTTGGATAATCAATGTGCGCGTGGAAGTTGCCGTTTGGCTCGAAAAAGTGTGACTGAAATACAATATCACCTTCCACCTTTGGCGCAGACAGCGGCGCTCCAAGCTTGGCCAGCTGAGACATGATATCCTGTTGCGCTGACGGCGGATACTGGAGACGCATTGCGGGACTCAAATGATCCGCAAAAAATTTCACATTGTGTTGCACGATGAGCTCGTGGATCACTTGCCTCCCGAATTGGTCCCCGTCCCGCGTCATTTGCCGTTTATTGGAATCGAGCCACCAATATGCGATGCCGAGTAATACCAGCAGAATGATTACAATAGCCAGAATTTGTCCGGATGGTTTCGATCGCGACTTTATTTTCATTTTATTTAAGATTATTTGTTAATAACCGAAACCCAGGCCTTTAATCACCGCGTCATTACGGATCAACGCGCCATGGCTTTGCATTCCCGTGTAAGAGCCAAAACGATTCCGGGCGTTCACCTTGAAATTGACCAGATAACCATAAAGCGGTTTGTCGTTCGTTCCCAGATTTGTGGGTTTTGGATCGCCAGTCCACTCGATGCGTGCACTGCCCGCGTCGATTAATTGTGTATCGAGCCATTTCATGACGATCACCCTGTAATTCGTGGGATACGGTCCATAACGTTCCGTATCGGCGGGCTGCGTTTCCGCGCATAAATTGCCGAGGACGCACATTCCCATAAAGAACATGCAGACCAGCGACACAAGCTTTTTCATATTTGCATCTTCTAATGAGCGACGCCGGTAGTCCAGTTTATTGAGGCGTGTGCCAAACTGACCGGATGGATTCGTCTCGCATCCGAAAATTGTCGCTTGTATCGATGATCTCTACGTAGCCAGGATCACGCTGGCGCTGCTTCTTTTTAGTTCCGCCTTATTATGAGCGCATGACGCCCCGCCCTTCGATCTTAATCTTGCTCGCTGTTACCTCGGCAATGACTTTGCTGCCTGCTTCGGCGCAAGAGAGGCCAGCACAACCTGCCTCACCCGCAATTTCAAAGAGCATTGGCTCTTTCGAACGGGCTGCCGGCGTCAACGACCCCGGCTACAGCTCAACTGCGACCGTGGGCGATGTAAAGCCATTCGATCCGGCTACGGCGACACAACTATGGCTGGATAGCGTCCCGCGGAATCAACGAGAGAAGTCCAACGCCTACTTCGAAGGCGGGTACTGGCTGATTCTCTGGGATTTTGTTCTCACGGCCGCAATCTCCATCCTCCTTCTCACCTCGCGGTTTTCGGCGCGACTGCGCGACTTTTCCGAACGTGTTACGAAGATCAGGAGTGTACAAATCGCCTGCTATGCGATCCTATATCTCCTTTTCGTCTACGCACTGAGTTTTCCTTTTAACCTGTACGAAAACTTTTTTCGCGAACATCATTACGGCCTGGCGACCCAAAGTTTTGCCCCATGGTTTCGAGAACAGTTGCTCGGCCTGGCGCTAACTTTAGCTGGCGGAACCCTG
>DATHHK010000202.1:0-8106 GCA_035317225.1 Candidatus Udaeobacter sp.
CGCATTTTGGCCGGCCCAAAGGGAAGCCAGTTGAAAAATATTCACTTCGTCCGATCGGCGATTATTTGCACACGCTGATTCACCATCCGGTCATTTTCAGTCACGACACGGTTGGCGAGGTGCCTGAGAAAATCGTCGAACATATGCAGAACGGCGACGTCGCGCTTTTGGAAAACGTGAGGTTCCAGCCTGGTGAAGAAGCGAACGATCCGAATTTTGCCAAAGCGCTTGCCAGCCTGGGCGATCTTTATGTCAATGATGCTTTTGGCGCTGCCCATCGTGCGCATGCTTCCACCGTGGGTATCACAAAATTTGTGGACAAGTCGGCCATGGGTTTCCTGATGGAAAAAGAATTGAAACACTTGCGTGACGGTCTTGAGAATCCGGCCAAGCCTTTTGTTGTCATTTTAGGCGGCTCCAAGGTCTCCGATAAAATCGGAGTTTTGAAGGCGCTAATGGAAAAGGCCGACGTGATTTTGATTGGTGGCGCAATGGCAAACACGTTTCTAAAGGCGGAGGGGATTCCGGTGGGAGCAAGCAAGGTCGAATCGGACAAACTCGATCTCGCGCGCGAGCTTCTCGAAATGGCAAAGAAACGCGACGTGAAATTCTTGGTTCCCATCGACGCTGTGGAAGCAGATGAAATTCGGATTGGCGCAAACATGCGAAATACAAGCCGGCTCTCACCGCAGCATGGGATCAGTGATGGATGGCAAGCGGTCGATATCGGCGCGGCGACGATCGCCCTTTACCAGGAAGAAATTGCCAAGGCTGAAACGATTCTGTGGAACGGACCACTGGGCGTTTTCGAAATTCCTGAGTTCGGCGAGGGAACAATTGCTATCGCGGAAGCGCTTGCCCAATCGGGCGCGACGACGATCATCGGCGGCGGAGATTCTGTGACCGCAGTGAAACAAGCGGGACTTGCCGGAAAAATGACGTTTATCTCTACCGGTGGCGGCGCATCGCTGGAGTTATTGGAAGGCAAGGAGCTGCCTGGCGTCGCGGCGTTAAGCGATAGGAAGTAGGCTGTGCCAGTCCGCGAGCCCGTTTCGAAGGTTCACGTTGAGCCTCCGGCGCCGTGTGAACCGACCAGCAGCAAGACTGTTATCCGGACACTGACCAATACCGCCATCGGTGCAACCGCATTCCTTCTAACCTGCGTCGGTCTGCGTGCGATCCTGCCGTTTCCAGAAATCGACGGCGGGGTTTCCCAAAAATTCCGATTTTTCGCCGCGCACAAGGACGAATTTGATACACTCTTTATTGGATCGAGCCGCGTCTATTTTCAAATCTCACCCGCTATTTTTGATCGCGTCACACAAGAGAGCGGGATGCCGACGCATAGCTTTAACTTCGGCATTGGCGGCATGTATTTGCCCGAAACCGCTTACTTACTTGAGCAGATCTTAAACTTGAAGCCGCGCAATTTGAGATGGGTTTTCATTGAATACGATGAGGTGCAAACGAAGTGGTCTCCCGAGAACCAGACCAGCCGCCGTGCCCTCTATTGGGCGGATTGGAAGCGAGTATCGCTCCTTTTACGAAAACTTACTGATGCCGGCACTGATCCGCTTTGGCTGCCGAATCCTGCAAAGCTTCGCGACATTGTGCGGCGCCAAAACGACGAGAAAAACACGCGCAGTCTGCTGACATTTTATGCGGGGCAGTTTGAAAAAAATTATACCAACGTCGCAAGAGCAGGGGATGTTCTGGCCTATTTCTTGGGTGCCAACACAAAGGAACGCCGCGCAAGCTACCTCGGCTCAGCAAGCGATGGTTATGTGACCAGACCGAATCGAATGTCTCCCAGCCAGGCCGCAACGTACGAGCGTGGACTGGCTGCTGCGATGGCTGAAGCCGGGACACGCCCGCTTTCGCCTTATGCCGTGGAAGCCTACATGCAATGCGCCCGAGACGTCAGGAAGATCGGAGCGGCGCCAATATTTTTGATCACGCCAAGCACAACGGAAATCAACGTTGCGACGGAAAGCACACGAACGCCTGGCGTTGTGATGGCCTTTAATGACCCCCGAACTTATCCGAACCTCTTTCGCAGCGATGTACGTCGCGATGGGCAACATCTGACCAAATCGGGAGCAGAAGAATTCACGCGTATTGTGGCGGGGAATTTCGTGGAGCTTGCGCGAGCAGGTGACATCAGGTGATCAACAATCAATGGCTGACAGCTTAACTTCGCGTCCCATTCTCTGTTCGAATGTCTTTCGTTGAATTTCGCTTCCTCTGGTTTTTTCTGCTCGTGTTCATCGTCTACTGGGCGATGCGCAACAACGCCGCGCGAAAGGTATGGCTTCTCCTCTGCAGCTACGCTTTTTATGCGGCTTGGAATTGGAAATTTACATTCTTGGTCCTCGGATCGACGACGGTGGATTACATCGTCGGACGAATGCTTGGGCACAGCGAAAATCCGGCATGGCGACGCTTCTGGATTGCCGCGAGTGTGTGCGTCAACCTCGGCGCGCTCGGTTTTTTCAAATACTTTAACTTTTTCGTTTCGTCGGCGTCCGGGTTTCTGGCGTGGCTCGGTTTACCGGCGAGCGTGAACACGCTCAACATTATTCTGCCGGTGGGCATCAGCTTCTACACGTTTCACTCGATGAGTTACACGATCGACGTGTACCGCGGAAAGCAGCGTCCCATTTCGAATTTTGTCGATCTTTCGTTGTTCGTCAGTTTCTTCCCGCCATTGGTGGCAGGACCGATTGTCCGTGCAGTGTACTTTCTGCCGCAGCTCGTCTCGGCTAAAAAGTTCTCCAGTGTCGATGTCCGGGGCGCGGTGATGTTGTTCCTGGCGGGATTCATTAAAAAAGCGTGCATCGCCGATGGAGTCGCACCGACCGTCGACCGCTACTTCGCTCATCCCGCGAACTTCACGGCGACCAGTGCGTGGATTGGCGTGCTGTTTTACGCAATCCAGATTTACTGCGACTTCTCCGGATACACAGATATGGCCATCGCGGCTGCCCGGCTGCTTGGGTATCAACTGCCGAACAACTTCCAGTTTCCATATTTTGCCCGGAACGTCTCTGACTTCTGGCGGCGCTGGCACATTAGTCTCTCGAGCTGGCTCCGCGATTATCTCTACATTCCACTTGGTGGAAATCGCGGCTCGCGCGGGTTTGCTTACCGCAATGTCATGATCACGATGCTGCTCGGCGGGCTATGGCACGGAGCTGCGTGGACGTTCGTTATCTGGGGCGCGTTACATGGAACCGCGCTCCTCATTCATCGCGAGTGGATCCGCCTTACCGGGGATCTCAAGTGGGCTGCGCGGGCGATGCGCTGGCTTGCGTGGCCGATTACGATCTATGCGGTATGCGTTGCCTGGATCTTTTTCCGCGCACATGACCTCAGCAGTGCGGGAACAATACTAAAGCAGTTCACCTTGTTTCACGGCGGTGGTAACGAACATTTCCACCGCTGGTTCCTCTTCCTGATTGGCGCGCTTGCCTTGATCCATTGGCTCAATTCTCGCCGATGGTTTGCAGAATCATGGCGACGGTGGCCTGCCCCGGTCTTCGCAGCGGCTTACGGTTGCACTTTTGCGATCGTCCTCTTATTTGTTCCGCCCCACTACACGCCCTTCATTTATTTTCAGTTCTGAGTCTCCACATAGGAAGCAAATTACATGAGAAAGAAAATCGTCGCCGCTAATTGGAAGATGAACATGACTCAGGCGGAGTCGGCGCGTTTTGTCGAATCAATGCTTCTCGATTTGGGTGACATCACCGATGTGGAAGTCGTGATCGTGCCGCCTTTCACGGCGATTGCAAAAGTGATGGAAGCGCTCGGCAAAGCGCAAAATATAAAAGTGGGCGCGCAAAATATGTATTGGGAGAAGAACGGTCCATTTACCGGTGAAATCAGCGCTGCGCTGCTGCGCGATTTGTTTGTGCATTACGTCGTGCTCGGCCACAGCGAACGCCGTACTTTATTTGGTGAGACTGACGAAATTGTTAATCGCAAGGTGCGCGCCGCGCATGAGGCGGCACTGCGTCCCATCGTTTGTGTTGGGGAAACGCTCCAGCAGCGAGATAAAGGCAATGTTGAGAAAATATTATCCATCCAATTGCGTGGCAGTCTCGCTGGTTTGAGTCCAAAGGAATTGCAGGAAACGGTGATTGCCTATGAGCCGGTCTGGGCCATCGGCACCGGCCGCAATGCGACGCCCGCTCAAGCGCAGGAAGCTCACGCCTTCATTCGCCACACTTTGCATCAAATGGCTGACGACGCGACAGCCGAGCGGATGCGCATTCAATACGGCGGAAGCGTGAAACCAGAGAACGCAGCCGAACTCATGGCCCAGCCGGACATCGATGGCGCCCTCGTCGGCGGCGCCAGCCTCGACCCGCGTAGCTTTGTCCAAATCGTCAAGGCCGCGCGCGAAGAATAGACTGATCTTCCGCGTTATCTCTGCAGACGCGATCGGTAGCTCACAATCAGGTGTCAGTGACGCTGCTGGCGTGCAGCTTGAAGCGGAACTCCGCCGATTTAATTTCCCTGAAGATTGGCAGGCTCGGCCCACTTGATTGAATGAAGCGCACGTTCTTTATCGTCGGACCAACTGCAACGGGGAAATCTGAGCTGGCAGCGGATGTCGCTCGTGAAACAGGGGCAGAAATCGTCAGCGTCGACGCGTTTCAAATCTATCGCGGACTCGATCTCCTTACAGCGAAACCGGATGCTTCAACGCTAGGCAAGGCTCCGCATCATCTGATTGGCACAACGCCTCTCCACGAAGAGATGAACGCGGAAAAATATCGTCGTGCCGCGTCGCGCGCCATTGAAGAAATTCACTCGCGCGGCAAACTCGCGATAGTTGTCGGCGGCAGCGGGCTTTATATCAAAGCGCTTACCCACGGACTAGCGCCGTTGCCCGAATCCGATCAAAAGCTGCGCGAAAAATTGAACGCAATGAGCTTGGAAAAATTGCAAGCCCAACTCGCCGAACTCGATCCCGAAGCGGCCCAAAAGATCGACCTGAAGAATCGCCGCCGCGTGGTTCGAGCTCTGGAGATTTGCTTACTCGTTGGGAAACCAGCATCGGAAGTTGTAGCCGGGGTCGCTGACCCCGGTAAATCGGTAAAGCCCCGGCCGCGGTCAGCACCCGCGGCTACAGGTGTTTTCGTTTTTCACGATCGGGAAGAGCTTTATGCCCGCATTAATCAGCGAGTGGAAGCAATGTTCGAAAACGGCGTCATCGAAGAAGTGCAGGCCGCCGGGAAGGTGAGTTCGACCGCATCGCAGATGATCGGCTTTCGCGAGATTCGTCAATTACTCGATGGCGAAATGTCGATCACGCAATGTGTCGCCGCCATTCAGCAGGCGACCCGCCGATACGCCAAAAGACAGTTGACCTGGTTTCGGCGACAAACTAGTTTCTCATCGCTGAACTTGTCGCTTCTTACTCACAACGAAGCAATGATTCTGCTCCAAATGGTTTCGGAGCGCCGAAAGATTCCAAGGGTTCGCGCAAAGGGATGATTGAAACGCGCCCGATGAGAACCCAGGAGCGCGCGCTCCTGATTGGCCTGGAAAGGGATGGAGTCTCGAAATGGGATTTGCGGGATTCGCTCGAAGAACTGCGCGAACTGGCGAGTTCAGCGGGCGCCAAAGTCGTCGATACAGTCACGCAAAAGTTGCCGAGACCGACTGCGCCGTATTACATCGGTCGCGGCAAGGCAGAATTGATCAAAGATTCGTGTCAGGATCAACAGGTGACGTCAGTCATTTTTAACGATGAACTTTCACCCGCCCAGGGTCGCAACCTGGAAAACTTGTTCGCGCGCAAGGTTCTCGATCGAACGCAGTTGATTCTCGATATCTTCGCGCAACGCGCCCGCAGCCGGGAAGGTCGATTGCAAATTGAGCTGGCTCAGTTGCAATACCTTTTGCCCCGTCTCACCCGGATGTGGCATCACTTGTCTCGGCAGACCGGTGGGATCGGCACACGGGGGCCGGGCGAAACGCAACTGGAGGTTGATCGCCGGCGGGTTCAGGAGCGAATTGCGCGGCTTGAGCGAGAGCTCGAAGCAGTGCGCAAGACGCGTGCAATCCAGCGCGAAGGTCGCAAACGCCATCAATGGCCTGTCGCCGCAGTGGTCGGGTATACGAATGCAGGCAAATCGACGCTACTGAATTTGCTCACTGGCGCGGATGTGGTTGCCGAAAACAAACTGTTTGCGACGCTTGACCCAACCACGCGCAGCTTCGTTTTGCCTAATAAACAGCGCGTCCTTCTCACCGATACAGTCGGGTTCTTGCGAAAACTTCCCCACACGTTGATCGAGTCGTTCAAGGCCACGCTCGAAGAAGTGGGCGAAGCCGATCTGCTCATTCATATTGTCGATCTTAGTCATCCCCGGGTGGACGAGCAGATGGAAGCAGTCGATGGCGTGATCAAGGAACTGGACGCTTACGGCAAGCAAACTGTGATCGTGTTCAACAAGATCGATAACCTGCCCAATCGCGAGCTGGCCGATTCGTACTTGAAACGCTTTCCCGGGAGTGTCGCGATCTCTGCGCGAACGGGAGAAGGCGTTAACAAACTGGTGCAGGCGTTGGAAGATGCGCTCAGCTCGTGGCGGTTGCGCTCTCGTTTTCGTATTCCAGCGAATGAATCTGCGTTAATCGCGGAGATCCATCGTGTTGGTCACGTGTTGGAGCTGCGCTACGAAGGTAGCGACGCGATGATTGTCGCCCACGTTCCACCACATTTAGAACAGAAGCTGGCCAACTACGCAGCGCGAGACTGACCAACCAAATCACGGACGCGGGATTCGACGTTCGCCGCGATCTGCGACCAGCCGGTCCGATCGTTGGCGGTCGATGCAAACTGGACCGGGTCTCCGATAGCCAACTTGATTGCGACAGGTCGCGGAATGTTGCGCTCTGCCGGCAGAGCTTCAAAAGTTCCAACAAAACCGCACGGCACGACCGGCACATTGGTTTCCGCGACCAGCATCCCCAGTCCGTGCTTGAAAGGCATCATCGACCCGTTACGACTGCGCCCGCCTTCTGGAAAGATGATGAAGATCGCTCGTTCTTCCTGTAATTTCCGGCGCAGATCGGCAAGCGCGTGTGGGCCGCAATTCTTTCGCCACATCGGCAGGGCATTAAGCACGATTGCCGAAAATGTGCTCGTCACTTTTGTTTGAAAGAAGACATCGCCAGCGGCAATGGGAAAGGCGCGTTCTCGGTGGCGGGGAGTGAGTGCCGCTCCAAGAGCCAATGCATCGAGATGGCTGCAATGATTCGCCGCGAGTACAAACGGCCCGTGCGTTGGCAGCTTCTCGCGGCCAACGATCGTGAGTCGATGTCCGATCGCGAAGTAACTTCGCAGCAGCGAAAAACACACCTGATGTGCAAGGCTCTCAAGAAGCCCGCTCTCGCGTCGCACGCTGCGGAAGCGCTCACTTGGAGTCAGGCCGGTGTCATGGGCAGGTTGGAGGTTCCAAGGGTCCATCAGATTTGCCAACCGCTAAAAATTTGCTGCGGTTGGCCGACAGCAAACCCGACGAAATAATTGACGTAATGAAACACAGCAGGCGCAACAAGGATCAGGCTATCGAACCGATCGAGAATGCCGCCGTGCCCCGGAATGAGTTTCGAGGTGTCCTTGAGACCAAGGTCACGTTTAATTGAGGAAAGCATCAGATCGCCGAACTGCCCCACTATGCTGACAATGATGCCAAGTCCCAGCAAGCGCACCGGCGTATCGAGTTCCGTGCCGGACCAGACAAAATGTGCGCCAATGGCAAAGAGTGGCGTGGTTAACGCGACTGCTCCGAGCGCGCCTCCTACTGTCTTGTTCGGGCTGGTGTTAGGAACAAATTTTCGATGACCAAATAAATGGCCACAGATGTAAGCAAAGATGTCATTTAGCTCCACCGCGAAGATGAGCAGCAGTAGGATCGGGCGGTAGTTCCAATCGTTCGCCATGTTGCCAAGGTTGCCGAGAGCGCTTCCGAAAAGAGCGAAGCCCAGCACACCCAGGCCAACTCGCTGGATGTAGCCCTTGGGTTGATCGGGAATCAAGCCGCCAATGGCGATCAGCGCGACTGTTAGTGGAAACAAGGCAACAAA
>DATHHK010000203.1:0-2252 GCA_035317225.1 Candidatus Udaeobacter sp.
TCCTCATCAATTTCTTTGGCATCAACATTCTGACCGACCCGGTACTTTTCGGGCGCATCGGGATTCGATTACCAGGATTTACGATTGGCCCGAAGCGGTTGACTGCGCCAGCTCTCGAGTTCCACGAGCTACCCAAAATCGATGTCGTGCTTCTATCGCACGCGCACTTTGATCATTTCGATTTGCGCACGCTCCACCGCTTTGACGAAACCACCTGCGTAGTCACCGCTCCGAACACGGCAGACTTGTTAAAATGGACACGTCTTCGGGATGTCACGGAACTTCGCTGGGGCGAACAGAAATCTCTTAGCACCTCTACCGGAGCCCTCACTATCAGCGCGTTTCAAGTCAAACACTGGGGCGCGCGAAAACAGCGCGACACTTATCGCGGCTACAACGGCTACGTGATGGAGTCCCACAGTCGCGGGAGGCGGCGGATTCTGTTCGGCGGAGATACTGCGATGACAAACACCTTCGCTGAATTGTCTCAGCACGGGCCTGTCGATCTCGCGATCATGTCAATCGGCGCGTACAATCCCTGGATCCAATCACACTGCACACCCGAACAAGCGATTGAAATGGCAAACGCTGCCGACGCGCGATTTATCATGCCCATGCACCACCAAACGTTCCGGCTCAGTTTCGAGCCATTCCGGGAACCCATCGAACGCTTTCAGGCCGCGCTCAGCAACACTCCTGAACGCATCGCGCTGCGGGAAATTGGTGAGACATTCGTTTTGCCGTGATCGCTCAACAATCTCGATCACGAGCCCGAGCAAGAGAAGGCGCGAGCCCGTTGAGTGCTATTGCCACGCTGTTGCCACGATGTAATGTTTGGCCGCGCTTGCCGACGTAGCTCAGCTGGTAGAGCAGCGGTTTCGTAAACCGCAGGTCACGGGTTCGAATCCCGTCGTCGGCTCCAGCCTTTCACTCGCGACAATCTGGAGAGCGAAACTGTCACGCCGTTAGCCCCGACGGAGGCGAATCGTTTGATCCCAAGTAATTTTTGTCGCGAGCTACGGCTTGGCAGGCACTCCATTGCGAATTGTTGGAGTCCGACGATTGGATGTTGACGCCTGCGACCGCCGTCCGCTTGCCGAAGGCCGGTTGAGCGTTAAACGTTTGGCGTTTTAGAATGACAGACTCAAATTCCATCTCGATCATTATTCCAACCTTGAACGAGGAGGAGAATATCGCGCCGTTGGTTTCGGAAATTTCTGCGTGTGCTGTTCCTTTCCGGGAAATTTTGTTCGTTGACGATCATTCTGTTGACGAGACTTGCGACAAAGTTCGCGCCCTTGCGGGTACTCTCCCGATCCGCTTAATCGAGCAGGACGGGGCAGGTCCTGGATTAGCGACGGCGATCATGTTGGGCGCGCGGGCGGCGCGCGGAGAGATTCTGCTCGTGATGGACGCAGACCTGAGTCATCCGCCTGACCGGATCAAAGATTTGGTGGCGCCGCTGTTTGCCGGCACCGCAGACCTTGTGGTCGGCAGCCGCTATGTGAAGGGCGGGTCGACGCCGGGTTGGCCAGCATGGCGCCGGGCCGTATCACGAGCGGGGGCGGCACTTGCGCATCCGCTCACTGGCCTTCACGACTCCATGTGCGGTTTCTTTGCCATCGGTCGTTCCCAGCTGCTGGAACTCGCGCCGCAAACCAGCGGTTTCAAAATTGTTTTCGAGACATTGCTGCGCGCCCGCGGAACGCTGCGCGTGCGTGAAGTTCCGATCGCCTTTCGTGAACGCATACACGGGAAATCGAAAATGTCGTTCGGCGTTGCCCTTCGATTTTTTCTGCGCTGGCTTCACGCGATGGTCGAGCATCTCGTGGCGTCTCGGCGTGAAAGAAGCCCTAACCAGGCTGGCGGAGCGGAGGCTCTACATCCAGAGGCTCCAGGAAAGTAACGCGGACGCATCACGCCAGACGCGGCTTGAAGAGTCGCCCAGCACAACCACGATTACATCCCTCCCGGGACGCGTACCGCTTGCGATCAGACATTTGCCTGCGGAATCGGTGTAACCGGTCTTCATCCCGTTACAGTAAGGGAGCCGTCTGAGAAGCTTGTTGGTATTTTCAAGCTCGCGCGTGCGACCGTTCGCGAAGCGAAAGACAAGCTGCGGGAGACAAACGATCGACCGGATTGTCGGATTCGCATAAGCAGCGCGCGCAATGAGCGAAAGGTCGCGTGCAGTGGAATATTGTCCAGGTATCGGCAAACCATTTGGATTCACAAAGTGCGAATGCACAGCT
>DATHHK010000204.1:0-5191 GCA_035317225.1 Candidatus Udaeobacter sp.
CAGCCGCTGCCATTCCCACAATTGCCGCGACATTTTCTGTTCCGGGTCGCCGCTCATTTTCGTGTGCGCCGCCGAACATGATCGGCTGGATCGAAAGACCACTGCGCAAGAAAAGAAATCCAACGCCTTTTGGTCCGTAGAATTTGTGCGCAGCGAAACTGGCGGCATCGACCAGGGAAAGGTCGGCATCAATTTTCCCAAACGACTGCACCATGTCCATGTGCAACAGGACACCGCGTTCGCGGCATATGCGTGAAATTTCGCGGATCGGTTGAATCACGCCCGTCTCGTTGTTGGCAGTCATGATCGAGACAAGTCTCGTTTCAGGCCGGATCGCATCGGCAAGTTGATCAAGATCGATTATTCCATCGCGAGAAACATTCAGCCAGGTTACTTCGAAACCTTCATGCTTTTCCAAGTGTTCGATAGCGTTCAGCACAGCGTGATGTTCGGTCTTGGCTGAGATCACATGACCGCCGCCCTGCATGCTACAGCGCGCGAGGCCGAACACGGCGAGATTGCATGATTCCGTTCCCCCACTGGTGAAAATTATTTCGTTCGGTTTGACCCGTAGCAATGCGGCCAGTTTGTCGCGCGCATTATCGATGGCCGCGCGTGTCTCTCGCCCGGCTGCGTGTACGCTCGATGGATTCCCAAAAAGCCGGCCCAGATACGGCAGCATCGCCTCGCGCGCCACGTCGCAAAGCGGCGTTGTTGCGTTGTAATCCAGGTAGATCATCGATTCGTAATCTTATTCTTTCTCTTACTTTTGCTCATGCTCGTCGGTGTTGTAGCGGCGTCTTGAGGTGCGCGCATATTCATTCGCGACTCATCGGGTGCGGTCGTAATCGGCTTCTTTCGCTTTTGCACAATCGCAACGTCTTTTTCTTCGTAATAGACGAGCGAGCTCGGCGGAACACTCTTTGTCAGAAAAACATTGGCGCCGATGGTGGAATTTGCGCCAATGACGGTGTCGCCACCCATGATCGTGGTTCCCGCATAAATACAAACGCCGTCTTCAATTGTAGGGTGACGTTTTTGCCCCCGCAACGCTCGCCCCGCTCCGAGTGAGCGCGCAATGAACGACACGCCTTGATAAAGTTTCACGTGCGATCCGATTTTGGTAGTCTCTCCAACGACTACGCCCGTCCCGTGGTCGATAAAGAAATGCGAGCCGATTTCGGCACCGGGATGAATATCGATGCCCGTACGGCTGTGGGCCCATTCGGTCATGATCCGCGGAATAAGAGGAACTTTATCGTATAGCAGGTGCGCCATCCGATAAATTGCGATGGCCTCCAGCGCGGGATAAGCGAGAATGATCTCTTCGTAACTTTTCGAAGCCGGATCGCCTTCGTAAGCCGCGTCGATGTCTGTCCAAAGAAGACGACGCACGGCCGGCAAGCCCTTCAAGAACGCGCTCAACACTTCTTCTGCCTTTGCTTCTGTTGGTTCATCGGGCGGAATTTTGCCAAGGCTTCTGCAAATTTCTGTTTTTAATCGTGCGTGCAAACGTCTGACGCGAACGCGAGTTATGTCGGTGAGATCTTCCGAGCTCACGAGTGCTTCGCTCCGAAAACCTGGAAACATCAGGCTCATTAACTCAGCACATGCGGCTTCGATCGCCAGGCGCGAGGGCAGGCTGGCAGCGGCGGCAAGGTAATTGATGCCACCTGTTTCACCGTAGGTCTGAAGCAGTTCGTCAACCGCGTCGCGGTTTGTTGAGTCCATCACGGGAAATATGCGCCTCCTTACGAGTGAACAAAAGTGAAAGATCGTTCTCTTCCATTTGTGCAAGGATCAGGCGTTACGGTAGCCTTAAAGTCAGCAGATGAGCGCACGGCTGAGCGATTACGATTACAAATTGCCTCGGGAGTTGATCGCACAGCGGCCGCCCGAGCATCGGGACGACTCGCGATTGATGGTATTGCGCCGTAATTCGAAAGAAATTGAACATCGACAGTTCGACGAACTAAAAACCTTTTTTCAGCAGGAGGATCTCCTTGTTTTGAACGATACCCAGGTGCTGCCGGCCCGGCGATTCTCCGACGACGGCGCGGTTGAGTTTTTGTTCCTTGAGCGTCTTGCTCCTTGCCGATGGAAATGTCTTGTCAGCCCCGGTCGTAAAATGCGCATCGGCGCGATGGTAAAAATCGACAATGTCACTTTGTCCGTCGACACAATCACCCCCGAGGGTGAGCGCATCGTGGTGTTAAACACAGATATCGATCTTTATTCCGGCGGCTCGATACCATTGCCTCCGTACATCCGACGCGATAGCAACGTCGAAGACGCGGCGCGCTATCAAACTGTTTTTGCACACGCGCCCGGAGCGCTCGCGGCTCCGACTGCCGGTCTTCACTTTACCCCTGAGATTTTGAATGAGATTCCGCACACATTTGTGACGTTGCATGTAGGGACCGGCACGTTCCTGCCGGTACGCTCAGAGAACGTTACCGAGCATCGCATGCACGCTGAGCGGTTTTCTATCTCACCTTCCGCTGCAGGGAGAATCAACAGCGTCGGGCGGATCGTGGCCGTGGGGACGACCGTGGTCCGCGTATTGGAGTCCGCAGAGCGCACCGATGGAAACCTGGTCGGTCAGGAAGGTTCCACGGATATTTTCATTTATCCGCCATATCAGTTTCGGGCCGTCGACGTTCTTCTAACGAATTTTCATTTGCCGCGTTCGACTTTGCTTATGCTGGTGAGCGCGTTTGCCGGGCGCGAGTTTTTACTCCGCGCTTATCAGGAGGCAATTCGCGAACGTTACCGCTTTTACAGCTACGGCGATTGCATGCTGATCTTGTAGGGAGGCCGTTGGCTTCCCGCCGAACGACAATGCTGTCCCCTACAGATTTTAGATAACTTGTGTTATTCTTCGCGCCAAATGCCCGAGCAACCCAGAGGCGAATTGGTTATCCAAACGATTGCCATGCCTATGGACACTAATCCCAATGGCGACATTTTCGGTGGATGGGTAACCTCACAAATGGACTTGGGCAGCGGAATTCTTGCGGCGAAAACCGCTAAGACGCGCGTTGTGACCGTTGCGATGGAAGGGATGTCCTTTCTTCAGCCAGTAAGGGTAGGGGACACCGTCAGATGTTATGCGCGGATAGAAAGGATCGGTCGAACTTCGATGACGATTCCTGTAGAGGTATGGGTAACGCGTTATATGACTGGCGAAGAGCTTCGCGTCACACACGGTGTCTTTACGTTCGTAGCTGTCGATGAGAAGGGGAAACCGATTCCGGTAAAACGCGAAAGTGAGTAGTTGTTGTTTGCCGAGTTATTCTGATTAATGGCGCTCTTCGCTTATCTCTTTGAGCGGTTTCCCTCGTTTGGACAAACATTTTGCTATCGCGAGGTTGCGGAGCTTTATCGCCAAGGCATTACACCGCCAGTTTTCTCAATCCGGAATCCGAAAGACGAACCGCCCCAGGATTGGGACACGCGCATCGTAAGGCGCGTGCATTACCTGCCTGAGGAGAGGGAAATGCTGGAAGAAGTTCAGCGTGCTTCAAAAAAAAGAAGACTCAGTCCAGCAATCATTGCTGCTCTCGATGAGTGGGGCCGGCGCACCGACTTTCTTCGCCTTTATCAGGCCGTTTATGTCGGGTTGCGCCTGCAAGACCTGGGAATCGACCACGTTCATGCACACTTCGCCGGGATGGCGGCGCGCACCGCGTTCTGGGTCGCCAAATTTTTTCCAATCACTTTTAGCTTTACCGCGCACGCAAACGACATTTTTGCGCCAAGGAATTTCGAGATCGGTCTGGAGAAACTAATCCAGACAGCGCGTCTAATCATTACTGAAACCGATTACTCGGAGAAGTTTCTCCGAGAACGTTTTCCCGAACGCGCGGATCGAATCCATCGCATTTACAATGGATTGAATTTGGCGGAATTCGGCCACGCGAATTTTTCTTTTGATCCGCCATTGATCGTTGCGATTGGTCGTTTAATTGCCAAAAAAGGTTTTGCCAATTTGATTCGGGCCTGCGGGCTGCTTATTGAACACCGAATCTCATTTCGGTGCGAGATCTTTGGCGAGGGTCCGCTTGAGAATCAGTTACGCGCGCAGATCGAGGAGTTAGGTTTGCAAGAGCGCGTTCAATTGCTTGGCGCCAAGCCGCAACATGACCTAAGGGAGCACCTCGCGCGTGCGAACGTTTTTGTGATGCCAAGCGTAGCGGAAGCCGAGGGTGGCATGGACAATTTGCCGACAGTAATCATGGAAGCGATGGCCGCCGGCTTGCCGGTTGTTTCGACCAGAATCGGCGGGATTCCAGAGATGGTCGTTGAGAATGAGACAGGCTTTCTTGTGCAACCGGAGGATGCTATGGCGCTCGTTGGAGCAATTGAAAAAGTAACTAACGACCGGTCGTTGGGGCAGAGGCTTGGGCAAGCTGGCCATGAGCGCGCGCAAAAACTCTTTTCGATCGAGAAAAACGCGCGCGACTTGTGTGCGTTGCTTAGTGCTCTTCGGGCCGGTTAAATGGGAGCCTGTGTGGTGTCGAGTGAAGTCGAGACATCTCTAGCTGTTTGATTTTGAAACTAAAGATTCCTCCCCACTGCGGTCGGGATGACAAAAAGCCCAGCTAAAGGATCCCCGTCCTACAACAACTCGCGGACGCGATTGACCGCGTGCAGATAAACGTGATGCGGCCCGCCGCGCATCAGTTCTTCGCTCATCAGGCTGACTGGATCGTTTTTTCCTGCGGGCATCAACTGTGGCATGCGTTTTTCGCCCGCTTTTCCGCGTGAAACTTCCAAAAGGTCCCCGCATTTGGCGTGAGCCACGAGAAATTCCACGTCGGACGTTGTCACCGCGACTTCACCAATCGGTTCTCCAGGCCGTTCGCGCAGTTCGATATCGATCTTGGAGCCAGAGGGACTAACGAATGAAAGCTTGTCGGGCATATCAGTTTTCTCACCTTGCCAGTCTAATTGTGCCGCAAGCCAACCGACAAAAAGGACGGCAGTCGACCGGAAACGCGGACCGAAATCAATTCGCACACGGTTAATCTTGGCAAGATTGTGATGCGAGGCGGGATGATCGAAAAACTGCGCAAGCGCGAAGCGGACGTTATCGAGGCGTGTCCAATTCAAGTCGCAAAAAACGATGCGTTGATTGGCTTCCTCTTCCGCCGATTCTAATAGACGCATTTGCGCGTTAAAATCTTCC
>DATHHK010000205.1:0-3167 GCA_035317225.1 Candidatus Udaeobacter sp.
GAGTGCTTTGTTTGGATTCGCTGGAGCATTCATAATGTGAGGTATCGGTTGGCTTGTGTGGTCGCAATTATTCCGAGCCGTGACAAAACACAACAATCGAGTCAGCCGCAAGCAATTCGACCTATTCGTTCGGTAACGCGGTTGTTACCGAAATATCTCTCGCGTTTCATCCGCTGTAGTGGCTGCTGTCTCAGCCGCAATTCTGTAGCCGCGGGCGTCGACCGCGTGAACTGCCGAAGCCAATGTTACTGAAATGACTCTCGCGTTTCACCCCCTACGGGTTTAGTACATTTGGAGTTTTCACCCCGTGAAAGACGAACCGACCGATACCCATTCGAAGGCGCTCAGGATCAATATCGATCCGCGGTGGTACGGCACCTTTGCCGAGATCGGCGCGGGACAGGAAGTGGTGCGCTGGTTTTTCCGGGTCGGCGGCGCCGCGGGCACGGTCGCAAAGAGTATCTCGGCGTACGACATGAAGGTGAGCGACGCCATCTATGGGCACGTTGACCGATACGTCTCGCGCAACCGACTCCAGGCGATGCTCGACTACGAATTTGGCCTCGACATCGAGCGGTTGGCGACGGAGCGCGGCGATAACACTTCGTTCTTTGCATTCGCCGATACCGTTGTGGCGCGGAGCTATCGTGGGACTAACGAGTGCCACGGTTGGATGGGAATCAAGTTTCAGAGCCGCGCCAACGATGAGCCGAGCCAGATCGTGATGCACATACGCATGCTGGACGAAGAAGCATCGGCGCAACAGGAGGCGCTCGGCATTGTGGGCGTGAACCTTTGCTACGGCGCGTTTTTCTTGAGTCACGTGCCGGAGGAACTCGTCGAATCGCTGCTCGATAACCTCACCACCCGTCGCCTCGAGATCGACATGCTCGAGTTCAGCGGAATCGAGTTTCGCAACGTGGACAACCGCGTCATGGCGCTCAAGCTCGTGCAGATCGGACTGAGCGGCGCCGCAATGTTTGGCCCGGACCGCGAGGTGCTGCAGCCGTCCGACGTGTTGCATAACAAAGCTGTGCTGGTCGAGCGCGGCAGTTTTCGTCCGGTCACCTACGTCAACCTCGACATGTTCCAGAGCGCTCTGATTAAGTTTAAACAGGAACCGGCGGTGGCGAACAAACCCATCCTCGCTCTGATGGAATTGACCATGCGCAATCTGCTCGCCGGCGGCAAAGACGTTGACCGCCGCGATTTTCTCGCACGCGCGGAGGTGCTGGCGGCGTGCGGGATGACCGTGATCATTTCCGATTACTTCGAATACTACCGGCTCGCCGCTTATCTCTCCTGGCGAACGCGCGAACGCATCGCCATCGTCATGGGTGTGCCGAGTGTTTATGAGTTGTTCGACGAAAAATATTATGCCGACTTGCCCGGCGGCATTCTTGAGAACTTCGGCCGCCTCTTTAAGAACGACTTGAAGATTTACGTCTATCCTAAACAGCGCACTCCGAAAGACGAATTAGAGACCATTCACACCGTGCAAGTGAAACCCGACCTGCAACCGCTCTACAGTTACCTCCTCGGCCGCGGCAGTTTCGTGCAGCTTGATAATTATAATCCCAAATATCTGCCGATCTTTTCACGGGACGTGCTCAAGCGCATCGCTGAGGGGGACGAAAGCTGGGACGAAATGGTGCCGCCGCAAGTTGCGGACATCATCCGCGGGCGAGGCTTTTTCGGATACAAAAAGCGTTAACGCTCTGCCGGCCTCCGGCGTCGCATTCAATCGACAACACTGATGTTGTATTTCGCATACGGCTCGAACATGGACTGGGCCCAGATGAAGGAACGGTGTCCATCGGCAAAATTTGTTTGCCGGGCAAAGCTGCCGTCACATCGGCTTGCCTTTACCCTTAGGTCTTGCAGGCGGCGATGTGGCGTCGCAGACATCTTGCGTGATGAAACGAAAGATGTCTGGGGGGTCGTTTACGAACTCCCGGAAAATGAATGGGAAAACCTGGACAAAGACGAAGACTTCAACCCCGGACGGCCTTACGGCCAGAACAAGTACACTCGCGAAAATCATTACGTCTGGCGCGAGGGCGATGCGAAACAGTCGCTCCTTGTTGCACTCTATCGTGGCCATCCGCAGCCCAATCCACCCTTGCCCGATTGCGATTACAAAAACCTTATTGTCGCAGGTGCAAGGCACTGGCAGCTACCAGCCGACTACATTCAAAAGCTCGAGGCCATCCAGACAGAGTGAAAGGCAAAGCTTGCTACTTCAGTTTTCATCAGCCACCCTTCGCACTTTTTATGAACACGTTGGCCGGAACTATCACCATCGGGGTTTCATTGGCACTTTCGTTAGTCTCGCTTAATGCGAATGCGGTCGCAGCGGAAACGCCGCAGTCGGATCAATCGTCGGCCATCGCAAACATCGTTCAGAAGGCGATGAAGACCGAGCATCTCCGGGCAGTCATCGTCAAGGTAACGCAGAACGACAAAGTCATGATCAGCCAGGCGTTTGGCGAGTCGATGACCGGCGTGCCGGCAACCACTGCGATGCATTTCCGCAACGGTGCTGTCGCGTTCTCTTATCTGGGCACGTTGCTCATGCAGTTCGTGGACGAGCATAAGATCAAGCTCGACGACACCATTGAGAGCTGGATGCCGGACCTGCCGCAGGCAAACAAGGTCACGTTAAAAATGTTGGCGAACCAGACCTCGGGCTTTCCGGACTTCGAGACTGATCCGAAGTTCCTCGCGGCTTTCGAGGCGGATCCGTTCCATATCTTCACGTTCGAAGAGCGGCTCAAGATCGCGTTCACGCGCCCAATGATGTTCGATCCGGGAACGAACTGGAGCTACGCGCACATCAACTTCATGATTCTCGGCGAGATTCTAAGCAAGATCGGCGGGAAACCGTTGGACGTGCTCCTGCGCGAAAAGGTCCTTGTCCCGATGGGTCTGAAAAACACCACCGCCACGCAGACTTCCGAGATGCCAAGCCCGGTCCTGCACGCGTTCGACTCCGAGCGCCGACCCATACTCAAGATTCCTTCGGACATCCCGTTCTACGAGGAGACAACCTTCTGGAACGCGCAATGGGGAACGCCGATGGGCGCGAATCAGACAACCAACATCGACGACATGATCACGACGGCGATCAAGGTCGGTACCGGCGCGCTCATATCGAAGTCCAGCTA
>DATHHK010000206.1:0-12130 GCA_035317225.1 Candidatus Udaeobacter sp.
TTCACGCGACGAAACGCGTATGCTTCGGCCTGTTTCTCGCGCTCCTTCGCCTGGCCGCGCGCGTTTGGCACAGCATCGTTATACACGGCCCATGCTTGATTGATGGCGGTTTGCTTTTCCTGTTGCGCCTGGTTGACCTCATTAAAGGCAGCCTGCACGGCGGGCGGTGGACGCACGGTTGCCAGTTGTACCTGTTGAATCTGAATTCCCAAACCGTATTGCGAGCAAAGGTCGGCCAGACGTTTCAAAGTCGATGATTCAATGTCGTGTCGCCCAACCGTGAGCACTTCGTCAACAGTGCGATCGCCTATCACCTCGCGCATCACGCTCTCTGAAAGATCGCGCAATGTCTTCTCTGGTTCGCGTGCTCCAAAAAGATACGTTTTCGGATCAGTAATTCGATACTGCACAACCCACGGCACAAGAGCGGTATTGAGATCGCCTGTGATCATGGTTTCGGTTTCCTCCGGTTCCATGTCGCCTTGATAAATATTTGTCGAATTGGATGTGGTGAAACCGAACTCCAGTTTCAACAAACGCTGGGTCGGCACGATGTGTATCTCGTCGATATACGGAATTGCATAAGCGAGCCCGGGATTGACGAGATCGTGGTAGGCGCCAAAGCGTGTTTTCACGCCAACGGAGTTTGCCGGGACAGAAGTGAAACCGAACAAAAGAGTAAAGAGCGTGAAGATAAGTCCGAGGCAGGCGATCAAACCAAGAATCAGCCGCGCAGGCTTAATCGGAATACTTTCGGCAACCATCGGTCTCGCCATGAGTGAGCCTTTATTGACTCACACCTGCCATTGAGCGCAAGCTTTCAATTTAGAGACCAGTCTCCAACACTTTGGGCCGCAGAAACCGCCGCTTCTTGACTATCTGCCCATGCGCCTCAAAACTGCGACATGAATGTTAGAAACATGATCTTGTCAGTAGCCATCGGGTTTGGCACGTTGGGCTCGATGGCAGCGGCGGAAACTCAACAGCAACCGCAGGTCGGAAAGCCCGCGCCGGATTTCGGTCTCACGACAGGCGACGGATCACAAGTCAGTCTGAAGGATTATCGCGGAAAATGGGTCGTGCTTTATTTTTATCCGAAGGATTTCACAAGCGGCTGCACTTTGGAGGCGCGCAATTTTCAGCGCGACCTTGCGAAGTACGAAGAGTCAGGAGTGGTCATTCTCGGCGTGAGCGTGGACACCGCTCAATCGCACAAGGATTTTTGCACGAAAGAAGGACTTAACTTCAAATTGCTCGCTGATCCTGACGCGAAAGTCTCGACAGAGTACGGTTCGGTAATGGACTACAAAGGAAGCAAACTCGCCGCGCGCAACACCTTCATCATTAATCCCAAAGGCGAAATCGCCAAAGTGTACACTGGCGTGAAGCCCGCCGAGCACAGCGAGCAGGTGCTCAAAGATCTAGCAGATTTGAAGAAGAACTAAACCTCCTTGGTAACCGCGAATTGACACGCGAACCGATACGAATTTTGTCCCAGTAAGGCCGCTTTGGAATGCGCTGGTCACTACTGGACGACCTAGCCGCTGTGAGCGCGACGCCACTTTTGAGCATGGAAGCGGGGACGCCGGGTTCTGCGGGAGTGTCACGCTAACCTGGAATTTTCGCCTCATTTGCTTGTTTCGTGGGCTAAGCAGAGGTGAGGCCAAGAATACTCCCACCGCCGTGGCGTTTGCTGGCAATAGGGATCGTATATTTACTCGCGATGTTTTTCAGTCGTTTGCCGGACCATCTGATTTTGTTTCCAACAAGAGCGCCGATCAATGCAGGCGGTGCGGCTAGGAAAACTATTCCATTCGAAAATGGACAATTGGAATTGTGGATTGCGCAATCCCAGGCGGCACGATCTAAAGGCAATGCGGACGTGTACATTTTGCGCTTTTATGGCAACGCAGACCGCGCCGAGCGTTGGCCCATTGAAGAGGCGAAGATCTGGGGGGACCGTGCAGTCGAAATCTGGGGAGTAAATTATCCCGGATTCGGCGGCAGCACCGGGCCAGCGCGCCTTTCCAAGATCGGGCCGGCCGCGCTTGCGGCATTTGATGAATTGCGACGTCACGCAATTGACCGTCCAATCGTGCCTTTCGGAACCAGTATTGGGGCAACCGCGGCACTACATGTCGCGGCGCATCGCCCCATCACCGGATTGATTTTACAAAATCCTCCGCCGTTGCGTGAAATGATCTTGCGTCGCTTTGGCTGGTGGAATTTGTGGCTGTTGGCCGGTCCCATCGCATTGCAGATTCCGAAAGATCTCGACAGCATTGCAAATGCGAAAGCGGCTCGTTCGGCCGCAATTTTCTTGCTGGCAGAGAAAGATGAAGTGGTTCCCCCTGGTTACCACAAGCTTGTTGTTGGCGCTTACGCGGGAGAAATGCGGGTCATCTCATTACCAAGCGCTCACCACAACGATCCAATTGAAGCCACCGCGCTGGCAGACTTGAATAACGGGCTGGGCTGGTTGTTGAAGAAAGCGAGTTCACCTCGCGGACTGTAATTATTGCGATAGCACGCGCGCATCTCGCCCGCTGCATTTGTCACTCGATTTTCTAAGCCGATCCCGAATAAGCTCGGAGCGCGATGCAGAATGCGCAGAATCTCATGAGCAGCTTCGAGTTCATCGCCGCGCTGATGTCGATCATCGTCGGTCTGGGTGTGACCAACCTCATTGCCGGCGCCGGCAGGGCGTT
Source organism: Candidatus Udaeobacter sp. (assembly GCA_035317225.1). GTDB lineage: Bacteria > Verrucomicrobiota > Verrucomicrobiia > Chthoniobacterales > UBA10450 > Udaeobacter. The sequence goes on from DATHHK010000206.1 coordinate 2,709, forward strand.
TTATCGCCGAAATGAAAATCCACTCGACGAAGTTCACATCGTCCTGACCATCGCGACGTTGTTGCTGCTGGCTTTGCAATGGTGGGTCACGTTTAAGTGGAATACCGAGGTCAACTGGAGCTTTGACAAGTTCCTCCTGCTAATCGTTTGGACCATCACGCTCTACATGCTGACCGTTTTCCTTTATCCGCCTGATCTATCGGAAGAAGAAGAACACAAGGGTCGCTTTGAACGAAACCGGACAGGCTATTATTCCACGTTCATTGCGATGTGTTTGCTCGATATCACGCAAACCGCAATTCACGGGGATATCTTTCATCCGATCTGGTACCTTCCCTTTGTCGGTCAATACGCGGTGCTGGCTGGGGCTGGACTCATTGCCCGTCGGCGGGGTTACGACCGCTTTTTCGCGTGGTACCAACTGATCACGCTGCTGGTCTGGTCGCTCGTGGTGAGACGATTTCTCGTGGGGGAAGCGATGACTCCCCAGGGGTAAAGCTTACTGGGCTCAGCGTTTAACCGTCACCCATTCATTACGGGCCCGAGAATCAGCTGCGGCTTGAACGACGCGCATGTAGCCAACGCCATCTTCGAAATTGGGATGGGGACGCACGCGGCCCTTCGATTTGACCGCGGCTAGAAAATCTTCTTCCACACGCCATTCGGTTTCCAATTCCGAAGGAAGCTCGACAACGTGCAGCTCACGATCGCCAACCTTACCCGCTTCCACTACATCAGAACCGAAATCGTAAGTGAGCGTGCCGCTGCTGCCGTAAATTTCCACCCGATCGCTTGGTGCAAGCGCATCGATCCCGCTAAACTCGAGCACGCCTTCGGCCCCGTTATCGAAAGCGCAAAGGACAGTGAGTAAATCGGGGACGATGACTTCGTAGCCCTGACGAATTGGCTGAATAATTTTGCCGCGCGCGAAGACGCCATTGATGTCTCCGAGCCAGCGTTGCAACACTTCGATGTAAATCCCAAGCGTGAGAACATGGAGCCCGCTAATTTCAATCCGCTGCCGCCAATGCGGCGGAGCGCCCGGATCCAAATAATTACTGGCAAAACTCTGCAATCGCACGTGGTGCGGACGGCCGATGTAATCCTCGGCCAGGAGTTTTTTCACAAGTAAATCAGCCCGCATTCCCATCGGGGGTGGACAAAGCATGGTCACCAATTCGGGATAACGCTTTGATGCGGCGAGCATTTCCTCAGCTTCCGCCAGGTCCATCGACATCCGCGCCTGACAAAAGACGTGTTTGCCGGCCTCAAGCGCCGAAACAGTCACGGCCGAATGCATTACCGGCGGCGTACCGATCCAGATAATGTCGAGGTCCGGCAGGGCGAGCAGCTCGGGCCAATTTCGCATCGGTGTGGCTGATGGGTAGTATTCCTGGCAGAATTTTTCCGAGCTTTCGTACGTTGAATTAGAGACGGCAACGATCTCGACGTCCGGATGTTTCTTCAAAGCAGGCAAATGACGAGCACGAACGATATTGCCCGCTCCGACAATCCCAATCCGCAGTTTATGATTATTTTTGTGCACTGCTATGCGAAATGTTGATGTTGCAGAGTCGACTGGTCCCTATGCGAGCTAAATTTGACCGCCTCCGCCAGTTGCGCGTTCAACCATGAATGGCTTCGCCACGGTAGACCGTCAAAATGTTAAACGGTTAAAGCTAAAGCCGATGAAACCCGCCTGAGGCAGGCAACAACGTAAGGAATCACGCCATTGTTCGGATTTAGTCATTCATTCGTTAGGGATTTCGCTATTACCTTAACATCTACTTGACCGGTGAACTGATGCGCGGCAGCTTACGCGCCTGCTTCTGAGGTTATATCATGTCTAGAGTTTGCAGCATCACGGGATCGAAACCCATGCGCGGTAGCGTCATCCACCGGCGCGGTATGGCCAAAAAGAAAGGCGGTGTGGGGCGACACGTCACGAAAAATGTGCCGCGCATTTTCGCGCCGAACCTGCGGCATCAGCGTATCTGGGTGCCTGAGCTAAAGAAGTTTGTGCGCATTCGCATTACCGCACGCGGTCTGAAAACAATCAACAAAAACGGCGCCTACAAAACGCTTCGAAAAGCCGGCGCGATCTAGAATTTGGGCATCTCCGTGAGCTCCGAGGCTTTCGGGGCTGATAGAGGCGCCCTGTAAATCGAATCGATGCAACTCGCTCTCCTCAAATCGAAGATTCACCGCGCCACCGTCACCGGGGCAAGCCTGGATTATGAAGGTAGTTTGACGATTTCTGCCGATCTGGCCGAACTCGTTGGCCTGATTTCGTATGAAAAAATCCTCGTGAGCAATTTGAACAATGGCCAGCGATTTGAGACGTATGCGATTTTCGGCGAAGCGCGGCGGGGCATCATCGAACTAAACGGTGCCACGGCGCATCTCGGCAAGGTTGGCGACCGCCTCACCATCATGAGTTTTGCGCGCTACACACCCGAAGAAGCGGCATTGCATGCACCGCGGATTGCGGTCTTGAATGAAAAAAATGAAGTCCTTCGTTACGAAGGAGACGACTCCGTTCCCTCGCTAAGAATCGTTGGCGAGTAAGGTCCACGCCAAATCGCCAACGCGAACATCTGGTCCGTCGCTTCCGCTGATCTGTGTTTTATCGGTTCTGCGGCCGGAGCGTCCGGCGCTACACCATCCCGCGGCTTGGTTTTTCCTCGTGCAAGATCGAGCGAGCCATCATTGAACTCGATCACGAAACCTTCGTTGATTAGCCAACGCAGATCAGACGCGAACGCGAGTTTGCGTGGCTCGGCATCTTGAGCTGTCACATCGCCAATCAATTTTTCAAAAAGCTGTTTGCGATTGATTACTGCTGTCCCTGCCAGCGCTTCGAGAATCGCATTCACTGACGGTGACACGCCGGCGTGTTCGTAAACAAAGATGCGTGTCCGGATTGGCGAGACAAACAACATCCCGCGGCGATGCCGGAAAACGTGGAGCCCATTCTGGCGAAGTCGTGCAGCCAACTCCTGCATCATTCCTGAGGGCGAGCGCGTTTCCTGCACCCACGCATCCTCGATCGCCCGATTGAGGCCTCTGTCCGGCAAACGCCGGCTTGGGACTCCGCCGAGGATCGCTTCCTCCGGAGTCTTAATTAGCCCCTCCAAATAATGCGATCGGAAATGCCGCTCTGTATCCACCGCGGAAGAGAAGGTCGAAGGAACCTGCTCGCGGGAGGTTGTGTACGTAGTTACCTTCCGAGCCTCTTCCTTCCAGCGATCAATCAGCTCCGCATCGTTCACAATCTCGATTTGTCGTTGATAATCGACGAAGCTCATCCGGCGGCTAAAGCGTTGCTCATAAAGGCTACGTAGTTGCGATTGATAATTGTGATGGTTCGTCGGCCCAAGAAAGGTCCCGCTCAACCGGCAGCGCGCCACATTTGAAAAATTACCCTTGATCGGATCGGATTCGGTAACGTCGATCCTGTAGAACTCGGCCTGAGCCAGGCGAAACGCATTTCGCTCGAGGAATTCTCGATTCAGAGACAAGTCACCATTGTCGCCAAGGCGGTAAAGCCGCGATTCCGCTTTTCCTATAAGCCGAACCTCGTAGCGTTCAGGCTTTTCTAGAAACAGACGCGCCAGGGCGTACAGCGAATATGCGACCGAGCCGGACCTGATCTGAGCAACAACATTTTCGAATGGCGCCGCGTATGGCAGAAATCGGATTGTGACGTCCGGTAAAGCCGGCTGAGCGATTTCGGAGCGGACTTCCCGGTGCGGAGATTCCTTTCGATCCTGCGGACGGTGCGCCCGCCGGTCGCGTCCTACCTTCTTAAATCCGCGCGGATCCGTTCCCCTTCGGTTGGACGTTGGACGTTGAGCTATGGACGTTGGGCGTTTGGCCCTGCGATCGCGCTGCCTGCGCAGGTCCCACCCCTCATCCTCGCCTGCATAATGCTCATAATTACGCGCGTCGGCTGGTTCTTTCACCCAGGCAGGCAGCAGTTTTAGATCGAGCAGATCGGCAGGCTCTACAGGGGCGGATGTCATCGGTTTCATCTACTCGAATGGCAAACGGAAGCAAACGTCAAGATGTAACTAGCCGAGCCACCGAGACCCCGATTTTGTGCGCGATGGGGTTTGTCACGTCGAGCAGATTCGGAACATCTCTAATCGCCGGATCAACCCAAGCAATCGGGAGAAGACCCGGAGATTGATTCGTTCGCCTCCCGGCTCTCTCGCAGATACTCTCGCGCCGTGACCGTCTATGTCGCTCGCTCCCACTGGCTCATTCTTCGCCGGACCCTCTGGTAAGCGGAGTCGAACGCCCCGGAACGACAAGAAATGCATTGGTTATTCCCAGTTCGACCCGAAAATGATTGACAACCTCTTTAATTCATTTACTTGCACATGCTGTGCTCGGAAATGCTTTAGGCTTTTCCACGCGCGACCAACACAAACCGAACAAATTTTATGGCGGATAAATCGATCGAAGAGAAAGTTAAAGACATCATTGTCGAGCAATTGGGCGTTAACCCCGAGCAGGTTACGCCACAGGCCTCATTCATTGAAGATTTGGGAGCGGACTCGCTGGATATCGTCGAACTGGTGATGGCATTTGAAGAAGAATTTTCCGTCGAAGTCCCCGATGAAGACGCCGAAAAACTGCAGACGGTCGGCGACGTAACTAAGTACATCGAAGAGCGCGCCAAGCAGCAATAGTCGGCGGACGCTGCCAATATTGTGGATTGCCTCGGCGCGCCGGGCACGTATCCGCCTCCACACAGTTCAGGCGTTCGCCGCGGCGAACGCCGCTACCACGCGAACGAGTGTCTTCGAGTCGGCGGCGCTTCTTGGTTGCCAAGGCCCGTGTAACGCGTTCACACTAGAAAACGTGGAGATGACGCTTCTGGAGCGGCCGCTCTTCTACGTTGGCGACCACTATGTAACGGTTCTCGGCCTGATTGCATTCGCCGGCCTTTTCGCAACCGGTCTTCTCACCGCCAGAATCTTGCAGAGCCAGGCCGTTCGTCGGTTTTTTAGCCGTTTCAAGATCGACACGAACTTCATCGCGATCGTCACCACAATCTTAAGCCTTGCCGCGCTCATCTTTTTCATTATCAGCGCAATCAACGCGGCGGGCATTCCGCTGGGCTGGAACGCGTCTCTTCCAGCAATCAGGCTAAGTATTCTTCAGATTTTTCTGCTGGTTGCACTTCTGATTACCGTCTTCTGGATTTCTTCGAGGACGAAGCGTTTTCTTTTTAATCGAGTCCTTGCTGAAAGTGGACTCGATCGTTCTCTCCAGTATGCGATTTCCCAAGTCATCAGCAACGTTGTCCTGGTCGTTGGTATTTTCATCGTCCTGGAGAACACTGGAATTCATCTGGCCGCGCTGACGGTTTTCGCTGGAGCAGTCGGAGTGGGTGTCGGTTTCGGGTTGCAGAACATTGCCAGTAATTTCATCAGCGGTTTGGTCATTCTGGCGGAACGACCGATCACCATCGGAGATCGGGTCGAAGTGGCAGGCATCGTCGGCACAGTCCAGCAAATTCGCGCGCGCAGCACCGTTATCGTCACAAGCGATAATATTGCCATGATCGTGCCAAACTCGAAGTTCATCGACTCCCCGGTCACGAACTGGCATTATGGCGATCCACGCGTGCGGTTTCGTCTTCCGGTGGGCGTGGCTTATGGAAGCGACCTGAACAAAGTGCGCGAGGCACTCATTGCCGCAGCCCGCGACCATTCGGCTACGCTAAGTGATCCGGAGCCAACCGCTTATCTGGAGAAATTTGGCGATAGCACGATCAATTTCGAGCTTGTCGCCTGGACCCAGGAGATGAGCTACAAACCCCGCCGATTCAAAAGCGATCTAAACTACCTCATCTACGAACATTTGACCGCCGCCGGGATTGAAATCCCGAACCCGCAACGCGATCTGCACATTCGCGACGGGGTCATCAAAGTGCAAGGCCTGGAGGCCTAAACAATCAAGCAGTCGGAGCCTAACTCGCACGACTAGCTGTTCTCCGGTCGGGCATGGGAAACGACTAAATGGAGTGCATGCAGCTATCGAGCTACACTTCCCGAATCGGCGACGCTTCGATGGCACGCTTTACCACATCGACCAATTCGGCGGCGGCAATCGGCTTCTCGAGAAAAGCAAAGGCACCCAGTTGGAGCGCCTGAGCTTCAACCAGAGGTCCGCCGAATGCGGTGATGATAATGACTGGCAATTTCGGTAACGCGCTGGCGAGCGCTAAAACTCCGCGCCCGCTAAACGTTGGCATCCGAAGGTCAGTAATAACCAGGTCGAATCGTAGTTCAGACTCCGCAAGCGTCGTTACAACCGCAGTTGGATCAGAGAGTCCTGTGACTTGCATGCCTTCTTTGGCAAGCACTTTCATCATTGCCCGGAGCATTCCCGGATCGTCATCAACAACTAAAACAGATTTGTTTCTCAGGTTTTCCATAATCGTTCCAAAAGAATAGCGTCTGGCGATGCGCCAAATCGTCCGGCGGCGAGAAAAACCCAACCGCGCGCATCGGAAAGTTGAAAAAGGGAAATCGTCATGTCACGCACCAACAGCAAGTGGAAGTTGAATGCTAAAGGTGCTGCCTTTGCCCCGCGCCGTAGCGCAATTAATCTTACCGCCATGTTCGTTGACGACCCGCTGCGTGTATGCGAGACCCAGGCCAGTGCCATCGCTCTTTGTGGTAAAGAATGGGACAAAAAGGAGCCGAACTTCTTCCTCGGTCATGCCCCGACCGTTATCGCTAATCGATAGCAAAGCTTCCGCACCATGCCTTTGCGCGCTCACAGTCAGACTACCTCCGTCGGGCATCGCATCCACCGCATTACTGATCAGATTTAAAATGGCTTCCCAGAGTTGCTCAGCATCGACCTGAACCGGTGGTAGGTTTGGATCAAGTGTCCTGCTCAAGTCCACATGCTTTTGATCAAGCAACGGTTGCACGAAATTAAGTTTTTTTTCCAGAAAGGCTGGCAGCGAAACCGCGGCACGCTCGGACTTCGGCATTCGCGCGAACCGCAGATACTCCTGCAGGACCTGGCGGATTCGCAATACCTGCGAACGCATCTCGCGGAGGAGTACGTCGCATTCGCCAGTGGAACTGCCGCTGGAGTTTGCAACAGCGTGAAGTTCCTCCCCGATCAAGTCGAGATTGAGCGAGATAGAGCCAAGCGGATTCCGAATTTCATGCGCAACCTGAGCCGCCATGGAACCAACCACGCCGAGGCGCTCCGCCTGGATATTGGCCTGTTCCAGCCGTTTTCGTTCTTCCATCTCCGTCCGCAGTGCGGCCGTTCGCTGCTCGACTGTGTCCTCCAGGTGGTAGTGAGAACGTTGGAATGCCGTCAGTAGCCAGACGACAACCAAAAAGAATATAAAAAGCATGATCGCATTCCAAGCGGGAATCAGCGGAGACTGATATATTGCGCCACCGAAGATATCGCTGAAAAACCACGCGCCTGTGCACAAAGCTCCTACCGCGAATCCCGCCCACCTGCCGGCCATCCATGCCGCGACGCACGTCGGCAGCAGATAGAAGGCTGATATTGCCCATTCACGACCTGTAAGATAATCCAGCGCGCCAAGAACCATTGCCAGCGCGACAGCTACGACCGTCGCCAGGACCTTCGACTGCAAAGAACGCTCCTCAATACGATTCACTTCGAAAACGCCGTGTTGAACAATTTTGACAAACTGGCTCGCAGGTTTGTTCACCTTGCGTTTTCTTTTCCAATGACGATCGAAGCCAGGGCACGCTCTTAAACTGAATGCAGAACAACCGACCATCCAACTTTAGTCGCGGCAAGGTTGAGAAAACCTGTTCCTATGCCGCGTAGCAACAGCGTTCCAGCTCCCCAAAGCGTGGCAAAGATCGTCACACGCTCCGAGTTGCAAAATTGCGAGGCATGGCGACACGCGTTCCACAACAAGTGCAAAGACCATCGATACTACGAGATCGTAGAAGAAACGGTCCAGGGTGGTTTCGATTACCGTTATCTGCGGCTCGAAGATGGTTTCGGCAAAACGCGAGCAATCCAGCCCGTATTCTTTGTCCGGCAAAATCTCATCGAGGGCGTGCCAGGCAAAATTAGTTCGATCGTTGGTCGTGTTCGCAAAGTTTTACCGCGGTTTCTAACGATGCGCGTTTTGATGGTTGGATGTGCAGCAGGCACGGGCGACCTGAGCGCCTGCGACGAGACAGACGAATCGTGGGTGGCAAACGCGTTGCAAGCGAGCCTTTTGACTTATGCAAGACAAAATAAAGCCTCACTCGTCGTGTTAAAAGATTTCCCTGCGACCTATCGCTCGAAACTCGAAACGTTTCCGTTAAATGGCTATACGCGGATCCCCAGCATGCCAATGACGCGGCTTCCGCTCCCTTACCACAATTGGGACGATTATTTTCGTACACTCAGTAAAGCGACTCGAAAAGATCTGCGCCGAAAGTTCCGCAAAGCTGAACAGGCGCCCAAGATCGAGTTGGAGGTCGTCAGCGATATCACGGCTCTGGTTGACGAGGTTTATCCCCTGTATCTGGCTGTCCACGAGCGTTCGCCATTAAAATTCGAGACCCTGACGAAAGATTATTTTCGCACAATCGGACAGCGGATGCCGGAACGAGCGCGCTTTTTCATCTGGCGCCAGCTGGGCAAGATCGTGGCATTCAGTTTTTGCCTCGTCTGCGACGACAAAATTTATGACGAATGCATCGGCCTGGACTACAGCGTCGCGCTCGACCTGCATCTTTATTTTTACACGCTGCGCGACATCCTCTCGTGGGCGCTGGAACAGGGTTTGAAGTATTACTACAGCAACCCGCTGAACTATGAGCCGAAACTGCATCTGGATTGCGAGCTTGTGCCGCTCGATCTGTACGTCATGCACACAAGTCAGCTGCTCAATCCGATCTTTCGCCGTCTCATTAAATATCTGGGCCCGACGCGTCACGATCCTGTTTTAGCGCGGTTTCCTAACGCCGATCAGCTCTAACCCCCGGCGCTGGTAGGACGGGCAGTCCTCTATGTCGGGGCGGCACGGAGTGACGCGTTATGGCGAAACATCCCCAATTCGAATTTGGTTGCGGCGATTTGACCGCACGCTAGAAAAACGGATGCAAAATCGACCTTCTGGTTTCGGTAACCCCTGGCTGCAACTTGCTCTCAGCGTTGCGTGCGTGTTGGTGTCCGAATTCCTATTGAAGCGCGGTGCAACCGAGGTGGCAAACACTGACAGCGCGTGGTCATGGACCGGAGTTAACGGTTTGGCTTCGCCGCTGGTGTGGTGGGCGATTCTTCTCATCATCGCCAGCTTCATCAGTTGGCTTTATGTGTTGAGATATATTCCAATCACCATCGCTTTTCCTTTGTCGCGTGTGGTCGATATCCTCGTTCCGCTCGGCTGTTGGATTTTT
>DATHHK010000207.1:0-7702 GCA_035317225.1 Candidatus Udaeobacter sp.
CATGCGCCGTTTCGGGCAAAACAAGCCACATTAAACGGCCCACAGGGCCGTGGCTACAGCTATCCCTTCTTGCGCTGAATGTAATCGTTCACTTGTTCCTCGAGAATCTCGAGGGGTAACGCGCCATTTTTGAGCACCGCATCGTGAAACTCGCGTTGATCAAATTTTTCTCCGAGCTCTTTCTGCGCACGTGCGCGCAGTTCCTGAATCTTTAACATGCCGATTTTATAGGCGCACGCCTGGCCGGGCGCGACGATGTAACGTTCGATTTCGGATTTAACTTCTTTCTCGCCCATCCCGGTTTTCTCGCGCATGTAAGCGATCGCTTGTTCGCGGGTCCAGTGTTTCGCGTGAATGCCCGTATCGACGACCAATCGAACCGCGCGGAAAAGTTCGTCACGAAGGCGTCCCAGATCTCCAAACGGATCGTTGTCGTACCAGCCGACTTGTTTCGCCAGCCATTCGCAGTAAAGCGCCCAGCCCTCTGCGTACGCGGTGAACGGCAGCACTTTGCGAAATTGCGGAACGCCTTTGAGTTCCTCCGCGGTGGAGAGTTGCCAGTGATGTCCTGGCACGCCCTCATGATATGCGAGTGTTGGCATGCTCCATTTGGGCACTTCGTTCATGTCGCGCAGGTTCGCGAAGAAAATCCCGGGCCGGCTGCCGTCCATGGCGGGGATGTCGTAATACGCTCCCGGGGCAGTCGTTTCCTTGAACTCGGGAACGCGGCGCACTTCAATCTTCGCGCGTGGAGTCGTGAAAAAAAGTTCTTTCGACGAACGCTCTGTCGCCTGCCTGATCAACTCCGCATACCTTGCCAAAGCGTCGGCACGTCCCTTGTCATCGTTCGAATAAAGAAAACGCGGATCTTTCGCGAGCTTGTCCATCGCTTCTCCGATCGGCTGACCTGCAAATCCGTTTGCATCGAGGATTGTCCGCATCTCACCTTCGATGCGAGCCACTTCGCGCAGGCCAAGCTCGTGCACCTCATTCGGCTTGAGCGTGGTGGTCGTGTTTTCATGCAATTTGTAGGCGTAGAAGGCGTCGCCGTCCGGCAATTTCCAGACGCCATCGTCCGTTGTCGTTTTTGGCAAAATTTCACGGAAATAATCGATTAGTTTTTGATAGGCCGGATAGACTTTGTTGGTTATTGCCGATTCGACACGCGCTTGAAAATCGCTGCGGTCAGTCTCGCTTAACTTGTCGATCTTGGCAGCGCGGGTCTTGAATGAAGTCGCCAGAATATTTTCCGAAGCAGGTTTGCCGATGAATTCGGTCATTTCCTTGAGCACTTCTTCAACCACAAAACGCGGTGGCAAAATCTGTTTTTGTTCGCGGACCTTCAGGCCGTCGAGGACTTGATCGAACTTCTTCGGCAGCGCATCAAGGCGCATCACGTAGTAATCGCAATCCTTCTTGCTGAGGAGCCGGTGGGTATTCGCCATGAATGACGGAAACTGGTTTTGCACTCCGAAGAGCTGATTAACGGGATAATCATGCCACTGCCATTTCTCGCCTTCGGCTTGTACTTGCAAAAACCAATCCAGCTCGCGCGTGGAAAGCTTTTGCGAAGACGATTGGCGAGCGACCGGATACTGGCGAAGCTGGGCCAGATCGCGCTTCCACCTGTCGAATTCGCGCTGTTGATGCGCAGGCGACTCGTCGTCGAGTTTCCCATTATGACCGGTTAAGCCAATTTGCTCGACCAGACCGAGCGTGGAGAGGATCTCCGGATGATCAAAGAGAATTTCGGCAAAAACCTTGTCGTAAAACAGATTCAAGCTCCATGGCCGAAACCAAATGAGATTGACCAGGAATATTGCGATCGCAATAACGAGGACTGCAGTAATCGCACCGAGCCATTTGAGAATGCGCTTAAACATGTATTTGCTTCAGAGTAAGAAAGCCTCCTGTAGCTAAGATGCACCGGTTGTCCATCTTGGATTCAAAAGTTTATCCGGCATTATCGATAATTGCGCGGCATTGAATTGGTAAAAGCGATGCGAAGCAGATGCGCTTATCTCGAGATAGCTTTGTCGCGAATTTTAGTTATAGGCACAGCTGATGACTGCGCCGCCAGAACACATCGACACGCCCGAACCGCGCGGACAGGCCGTGCTGGCCTTCCTGGCGATCTGCGCAATTTACCTGGCGCTGCCGCGCAGCCTGGTGATCGGACCGACTTGGTTATTGCCTACACTGATCGTGGTTTTGCTTGTTCCGACAGTGGTGAGCCACCGCGTAGGCAAACAATCACTGAATCGCACGCTCGGATTTGTGATTAATGGAATCACAACGCTGGCCCTCATAGGATCAGTGATTCTGCTCGTGCGCGCTCTGCCCGCCCATCGAGGGTCGCCGGTACAGATGCTGCGTTCAGGCGGACTCCTCTGGCTAACGAACGTGATCGTCTTTGCGTTGTGGTATTGGCGGCTCGACGGCGGTGGTCCGACTTTGCGCCAGAAGGAAAAGAAGTTTGGCAGCAAAAGCTTTCTCTTTCCGCAAATGCAGATCCCGCACGACGAACGCGGACAATTTGAGTGTGCCCGCTGGCGACCGCGCTTTATCGATTATCTGTTTGTCGCGTTGACACAAAGCTCTACCTTTGGTCCAACCGATGCCCCAGTGCTGGCGCGCTGGGCAAAAATCCTGGCGATGATCCAGATTTTGATTTCCCTCACGATCGTTGTCCTGCTGATCTCACGGGCTGTCGGTGTTTTGTAGGGCACACGCCTCGCCGACAATTCGCGAGATTTGAAAATTTCCTAACACGCCCGCCTTCCTTTTTTTCCCTCCTGTTCAGGCTCCTTTTTCTGTCCTCGTACCAGGAAACTGCATACAGTAGAAAGTGATCCGGATCGTTTCGCTTTTGCCTGCTGCGACCGAGATCGCCGCCGCGCTCGGGTTGATGGAACAGGTAATCGGTGTTTCGCATGAATGCGATTTTCCGGAGGAAGCAAATGCGCGGCCACGGGTCACGCATTGTCCAGTGCACAATGCTGGCCTCGCGAGTGGCGAAGTCGACCGATGGGTGCGCCGCGCACTGCGTGATAACGGGGCAATTTATACAATTGACGAGCCGCTTCTGCGTGAGCTGCGCCCCGATGTGATTCTCACCCAGAAACTATGCGACGTCTGCGCGGTCGGTTATGGCACTGTAGCCCGGCTCGCCGAAACTTTACCGGGTCCACCACAGGTAGTGAGTCTTGAGCCAACAAGCCTAACGGACATTTTCGATGATGTTCGACGCGTCGCTGAAGCGTGCGGTGTGCCGGAGCGCGCGCATGAGGTCATCGCAAGATTGTCGGAACGTGTCGAACTCGTGCGGGACCGAGCGGATCGCATTGCGCATCGGCCGCGTTGTTTCCTGATGGAATGGGTGGATCCGCCGTTTTGCTCGGGTCATTGGGGGCCAGAGCTCGTGGAGATTGCAGGGGGCCGTGATTCGTTAGGCCGCAACCGTCAGCCCTCGGCGCAAGTCGATTGGCGGGAAGTAATCGACGCGCGCCCCGAAATTATGGTGCTCGCTCTCTGCGGCTACGATATCAATCATGCGCGGCGCGACTACGAGTTGCTCCAGAGTTTTCCTGATTTCGATTCAATTCCCGCTGCGCTTGACGGCGAGATTTATCTCGTGAACGCGAGCGCCTATTTCGCGCGTCCGGGCCCGCGCGTTGTCGACAGCCTTGAGATTCTCGCTGGAATCCTGCATCCGCGAGAGTTTCCCGAATTCGCTTCACGCGGGCCTGAAGATCCGCGCGTTGCCTGCGTCGGCTAACGAATATCACAACAGAAGCCCGTTGTTTTGTTAACGAGTGGTTCTCTGGCGGCACAGCAGTTTACTCGGCGCTTTGCTTCGCAGATTCTGGTTGGTGCTCCGGCCACACAGCCGCAAGTGCAAGGGCGACGACGATTCCAACCGAGACTTCGAAAAAGCGATGGAGTGCAACGATCCAGGCGGCGTTTGAACGTGGGATGAGCACGATGATGGCGAGCGTGATGCTGGCATAACGATACGCACTTTTTTCCATGCGAAATCGGGCGCACAAAAGTCCCAGCGCAAACACCGCAGCTGCGAAGACCAAAAGATTTCCGGTAAAATAGTTTGCCAGAAGCGCCCCGGCCAGAGCACCCAAAGCGGTAGCGGCAATGCGTTCGACCGAAATTAAAAGAGTCGCGCCGAGTGTCGATTGCATGACTACGAGCGTTGCAATCGCGGCCCAGTACCCTTCAGGTAAGCCGAAGAGGCGCGCGACGGCAAGAGAGATAGTCGCTGCAATGGCCGTTCGAATTGAATGTATGACCGACGGTAGGTTTTCCGGTTCCCATTTCCAAAGTTTCACGAGACCGATTTTTCGTACGCGTCCCGAATCTGCAACTCCAATTTGGAGATGGAATGCGTTACCGTTTGTTAGGTGTAAGGGCCATCATCAGGTAGTTCGAATGCTCGGAGGCATCCGCGTTTATCAGATCCTTACAAATCTGCATGAATTACTGGAGTCCCTGTATCAGCTTACTGCATGCGAATCAGTGAAATGAATTGGATGATGGTGGAAGAATATCTGAAGAGCGACGACCGCGCGGTCTTGCCGCTGGGCTGTACAGAACAACACGCCTACCTGAGCCTGAGTGTAGATAGCATTTTAGCGGAACGCCTGGCTGTCGAAGCAGCGGATCCGTTGGGCGTGCCTGTCTTTCCCGTGCTCGCCTACGGTATCACGCCATACTTTCGCGCGTTTCCCGGAACGGTCACACTGCGCGTCGAAACGTACATGTCGATCGTGCGCGATATTCTCGATGTAATGGCAGAGCAGGGGTTCAAACGAATTCTGGTCGTCAATGGCCATGGCGGTAACACGCCTGCACAAGGAATGATAGGCGAATGGATGGCGGATCATCCGGGTGTGCGGGTCAAGTTTCATAACTGGTGGAATGCACCGAAGGTGTGGGCGCAGGTGGAGGCGATAGATGCCATCGCCTCGCACGCATCGTGGATGGAAAATTTTCCTTGGACGCGGTTGGAAAAGATCGACATGCCCCGTGAGCAGAAGGCGATGAGCGATTCAGAGAAATTACGCCGGCTCGATCCAAAGTCGCTGCGGGAATATCTCAAAGACGGCAACTTTGGCGGTCTTTATCAACGCGACGACGAAGAGATGATGAGGATCTGGAGTGCCGGAGTCGAAGAAACGCGGGCACTGCTGACGGAAGGGTGGGATTAAAAGGGCAACGCTCAATCGGGTGCTTCGTCAAAACCATGCGAGGACACATCGCACTCCAAAAGCGCCTCGTGCGAAATCGATGGAACACGCTCGTAGTTGCAGGGCGGGTGCTTCGCCTGCCAACTATCCGGCAACCGGAGCGGTTCGCCCTAGAATTCTATTCTTCACGCGGACGCTGTAATCAATCGCTGACGCCCATGCGCGTGGCGTTAACAAATTCTTCCGTGTGATGATCGATCTGACGTCCGCTTCGTCCGCGATTTTTGTGAATGTACATCGCGCCTCGCTCCACGCTGGTAACGGAAGGCGGTGGCAGGCTGATTTCGTATTTTACGAGTTGACGGTGATCGGCCAGCTGGAGTTGCGGGTTGTATACGCTGTCGAACTTCCAAAGCATTCGAATAAAATTGGTCTGCCCGCGAAGCAACTGACGGACGACGACACGTGCGCAGTGGCGCAGCGCCTCCCAGCCGAGATGCTTACGGGAAAGCACGCGCTGTGTCTCGACAAGCTCCTTGTAAAATTCCGGCAGTGACAACCTGGTTGGTAACACGGCGTGCTGGATGTCGAACAGCCGGTAGTCGCGCGTAGTGAGGCGACGCGATTCGGTGTGCCACGTTTCAGTCCCGGGATAAGGCGTGTTAATACTGATGTTAACGACCTCGGGGATTTCCAGGCACCAATCGCGTACGACCTTGAATCGTTCGCGGTCCCAAGCGGGATCGGCAATGATATTGACAGCCACCGATATGTCGAGCGAGCGAGCAAACTCCAGCGCCTCGAAATTTTTGGAGAGCGTCACCCGTTTGCGGTAGCGTTTCAGTCCTTCTTCATCGATCGCTTCGAGGCCGAGGAACATGGTATTTAGGCCCAGCCGCTTCCATAGCTGGAAGACTTCCTTGTTACGCAACAGTACGTCGCCGCGCGTTTCCAGATAATAGCGTTTTCGAATTCCGCGGCGAGCAATGGCTTCGCCGAGCTGCATGCCGTGCTCGGCTTGAATGAAAGCTACGTCGTCTACTATAAAAATGCCGGGCTCCCGGATTTGTGCCAGTTCCTCAACGGCGCATTCTGGTGTCTTTACGCGGTAGTTGCGTCCGTAAAATGTCCACGCACTGCAAAAGACGCAGTCCCAGGGACAGCCCCGGCTAAACTCGATGGAAGCGGCGGGATCCAACTGGCCGATGAAATACTTTTGACGATGTTGAACCAGGTCGCGGGCTGGCGACAAGTCGTCGAGCGACTGCACGAACGCCGGCGGCGGGCCGCGATGATCCAGTGTCACACAGCCGGGAACGTTTTCCAGCTTCGGCGGACTGTCAGTGAGAGCATCGAGCAGACCGGTGATTGCTGTTTCGCCTTCGCCCGTCAGTACGCAATTCACGGCACCGCCGGCGTGTCGCAAAATTTCTTCCGGGATAAATGAAACGCTGTGTCCACCAACACAGATGAACGTCTCCGGCAATAAAGCACGCGCGGCGCGAGCGAGATCGATGACTTCAGGAACGTTAGCGAGGTAATTTACGGAGAATGCGATGACGTTCGGTCGCCAGCGTTCGACCAGGCGGATAAAATTCTGGCGCGGTTCGCATTGCAAATCGATCAAACGAACCGCGTGACCGGCGCGGCGCGCTGCTGCTGCGATAAGTTCGAGCCCGAGCGGTTCGAGCCGAAGATAAATCTTCGAATACATCAAACAGCTGGGATGGACCGCGAGGAATTTCATCTGTTCGATACAACGGTTGGTCTGTCTGATTTCTCCAAAACCAATTCTATCTCTCGAAACACGGACGAAGACCCGTTATTCCTTCGTGTGATGGCGCGGGCGCGCGCGTATTTTTCACGGCCAACTGTAGCCGCGGTCGGTGACCCCGGCCGCAAACAAATTCAAATCTTCAAATCGAAATCAAGTATACCGGCTGCCGCTAGCCTACGAGGAAGATGATTTCTCGGCAGGCCGCAGCCGAATGTTAATCTCCGATGTGAGCGTGCGATGTACCGGGCATTTCGCGGCGATCTCCATCAGTTTTGCGTGTTGCTCCGCACTTAAGGAGCCCGTCAATTCCACTTCTACATCGATCCTGTCCAGCATGCCCTCTTTCGTTTCGCATTCTTCGCAATCGTTTGCATAAATACGCGAGTGCCGCAGCGAAATCGTGATGTTCTCGAGAGGAAATTGTTTCCGGCGCGCGTATAAGCCGACAGTCATGGAAGTGCAGACGCCGAGCGCGGTCAGAAGGTACTCGTATGGGTCAGGGCCGGCATCGCCGCCACCTGCGCTAACTGGTTCGTCAGCGACAAGACTATGCTTACCAACAACGACATTTTGTCGAAAGCCGTCTGCCGTGCCGTGCACGACAACGTCCGGGGTTTTGTCATTCTGTTGTGCACTCATGTCGAAATCAGGGCCGTAGAATTCCCGCGAAGCGATCGCGATATGACCAGACGAGAAATAATTCAAGAACAGTAACGACGACTGC
>DATHHK010000208.1:0-2875 GCA_035317225.1 Candidatus Udaeobacter sp.
TTCGGTTTTTGCAGGACGTCATGAGGTGGATATCGAAGGCGCGCTCTTCGACGCGGATACGGTTGGAACGTTTCTGACTCTTGGAGGCTCCAAACCCTACCTATACGGATACGAGCCAAACTTTCTCCAGGACGAGCTCAACTGTTCCTGGGGGAATCTCATGATGCTTCAGCTAAACCCAAACAGCGACCAATTGACCCGGCTGTCCGCCTACCATGCCGCCCAACTCATCACAAAGGAATGGATGCAGCCAATAAATGAAACACACGAGATTTTTCCCGTTACCATAACACAGAGGAAGCCGACCTTATCACATGCTGTCAGCATCTACGCAGTACGGCGGCCGGATAAACAGTGGGCGCTGCTGGCAATTAACAAACATCCAAATCGCACTGCGCGACTGAGTGTACGGTTCACCTCCTCTAAAACACAACGACAAGTAAGCTTTGCAGGCGAAGTGGCTGTTATCCAGTTCTCCCGAGATCAGTATCTCTGGCACGATGACGGACCAAACGGCCACCCAACTCGAAGTCTTCCGCCAGCGAGTTTTATACAAAAGCCGGCGTCAATCTACGAATTGCCCCCGTATTCAGTCACTGTCTTACGCGGAAGACGTCCGGATTGACGGGGCCGCACCGCGCGCATGGCTCGCTTGGTGGTTTCCGCGACGCTTCACGGCTTTCCACAAAGCCTACTTCGACATCGAACGTTTACGGAAGTTCTATAACACTGCCCAACCCGGCGTAGAGATACTGGTCACCGAACGCTTTGCGAAAAGCCGCAAAAGCTGGCTCTCCGGTGCAATGGCCGGGCGCCATCCGATCAACTTTCCATTGATCGTGCAACGCCGCCGCGATACGTCCAATTTCCGGGTCTGGAGTTGTTACCAAATGGAGTCCGCCGAAGATGAGATGAACATGTCTGTCCACCGCCATTGATGCTTCCAGTATCTTCTCAATTCCCGGATGTGAGCATCCGACTCCTAAGACCACACCCTTGGGCGACTTAATCGCTAGCGAGAGTTCGCGAAGTTCCAAGGTGCCCGGTGTCTGCGAGACTGTCGAAATTAAAAAGATTCCTGGCACAACTTCAGTTAAGTTATCAACCCAAACAAAGTTAGCGTTTGGCCAGGGCGTGCCGAATGTCATCTTCTCGGGCGCCTGCCCATCATAATAACGCATGTAAACAGGTAGCGACTCATCCTTGCGATAGAAGGTTCCTGGCAACGCTGCGCCGAACACTCCAAACTGTTCCTTTGGCGTGTAGATTCTTATGCTGGGATTGACACTCAACAGATAGTTCAGGCCGCTCGTATGATCTCCATGTCGATGGGAAATTACAACGAAATCCAATTTCTTGAGATCAATACCCAATGCTTTGACGTTCTGGCCGAAGGTATCGGCGTTGTTACCGGTATCGAAAAGGATACGCTTGCCGTTATACTCGATGAACGCAGAGAATCCCCAATCCTTCTTCAGCGGAGAGGACTTCCCAAAAGCATCATATAGGATAATGATTCGATTTACAGGCTGAGCAGCCATTGCGGCTGTGCTCAATAGAAGGCTAGCCGCCACAGCAAAACAAATCGATATCCGGATTCTCATCTTTGTATGCTTTGGCGTTCGCTTCTAACGAGACGTAGCTGACCTCCGCGGGCTTTGAAGACTAAGGTGCACCTGGTTTGTTCGGTTGCAACAAAGTGCTGAAACCTACATAGCCGGCCCGAATGGCCTAGCGAATGGAGCGACAAGCCAAGCGACATAGAAGGTAGAACGACAAGGGTAGGAGCGAGTAAGTGTGGGCAACGAACGAGTTTCAATCGCACTAGGGTAGCCGGGCACCTGGATGAAATCGAAGGTACTGTGGCAAATATGTTCGAGGTTTTTGAACGAGAGAGTTGGCTTAATCGATTGGTTAGATGCAGCGCTCGACCTATGGGGGCGTCGGCTGACTCTTCGGGGTCGGGGTTACTCTTTGCGCAGGCACGTTACTCTTTCCGGAAAGGTCTTTCTGCAACTCATCTGTGATTCTTTGTTTGACCATGTTCTGAATGGCATCGGAAAGCGAAGGGGACGCAGTAGCGCTCGGTTGAGGTGCTGACATCGCTCTGTTCTTATCAACCGAGCGCATGATCGCCGGCGCGAAAATCACTGACAAAATGGCAAGTGTGAGGAGCAACGCCGCGATGATAAAGATCGCGAGCCCAACCGGAGACAGTCCTTTGCGCGTTGTGGCGCGAGGCTCGGTGCGTCGTACCCCGGCGACACACGACGGGGGCGCAGGATTGCCAATCCTCTCGGCATAAAGGTTGACCAACGAAACAACAACTCCGTGTTTCACTTCCACATCGCCTAGTCCGTGCAGGTAAGGCTGCCAACGACGATGCTGCGCCAGATCATCCGCGAAGCGTTTGCTCACCAGAATGTGACCTGCGTCGCCGCAATCCATCACCCGACGCGCGATATTGATTCCCACTCCTGAAATGTTTTCGCGCGCGTTAGCATCCCTGATGTACTGGACCGGCCCGCTGTGGATTCCCATTCTTACCGGCAGGCTCGGTTGCGCGCGCAGAGCCTGGCTGACTTCTAACGCGCACTCCGCAGGTCCCTCCACTGAACCAGTGAAGACCAAGGCCATACCGTCGCCGGTCGGCAAGATGATCAGCTGCCCCGCTCCTTCTGCTTCGCGCACTACGTCGGTGTGGCCGACAATCTGATTCAACTCCTGAAGCGCTTCTGATTGTTCGTCGGTCAGCAGCTTGGAGTACCCGACGATATCGATGAACAACACATGCGCGATCTCCAGGCGCGGCTTGGTTTTCTCATCATCCTCCATTTGCCCGGAATGTTAAGTGCACTCCGTCGATCGCTCTAGA
>DATHHK010000209.1:0-3546 GCA_035317225.1 Candidatus Udaeobacter sp.
TCGGCGGGCTCGGCCCCGTTTGGCTGCGCAGTGTAGATGCGCACGCCACCCTCCCGCCGTGCCACACGCAGCATGCCGCGGTAATGCATGGCTGCCAGCAAATGCGTCGTCGCGTTCGACGAACCACCCCAATAGTTTCTGACCGTGCCGTGCGAGAAATAACTATCTACTTCGCGGGGATGCACTGTCCCGTGTGCCCGCACAAACTTCAGCAAAAGCCGGGCTCGCTTTTCGCGCGCGGCGGGCCAAGGGTCAGAACCTTCGGCGGGCACACCGGCATTCGCGCGCGGATGCATCAGCTCCTGTATAGGTTTTGTGAGAAAACCGTACACGACAAAGAAATCCTCTTCGATTCCGAGTCTTGGGTACAGGCGTTCGAGATCGCCGGCATGGTAATTCTTAACGCGATGACGAATTATCAAGTCCTGAGCACGAGCCGGCGCACGGATTGGGTCGGCCTGAACAAAGCCGAGTCGGTCGAGAGCACATCTGAGTGTCGTGGGCTTGAAAAGACTGCGGGCGACGGCAAAGCGGCGCAGATCATCCAGCGTAATCAACATGATTCAAATTTGGCTGAGGTCTTCGCAGCCATAAGCGGAGATGATCGCATAACCATACCTATTGGTAACGCGTTTCCATATTCGCGATCTGACCTGCCGGAAAACTGGCCAGGAGCGATTTTGCTAGCGAGGCGAGCGCAGATCGGCACCGTGTCGCAGCTCGAAAATATCCGCAGGCTCAGCCAAACCGCAGCGGCGATAAAGAGATCTGCTTTCAGGAGTCGCCCAGAGAATGACGGCGTCGGTCCCACGAGCGCGACACCATGATAGCCCTTTGTTCAACAATCTCTTGCCGAGTCCGTGGCTCCGCATTTTCGGGACGACATAAAAGTTTGTGACGTAAGCATGAAGCTCCCGTTCGTTAACAGGATTGGGGATTTTCTCAAACAACTGCACGCAAACGTGGCCGAGTAACTGTTCGCCATCGTCTAGGACCCAACAGCGCCACGGAGAAGACCCGGAGCGAAAACGCTTCCTCATCCACGATGTGCATCTGCGCAGGAACTGCGATTTGGTTTCCGTGGCCGATCCAGTTTCAGTACGGAATCGATAACGCAAGTCGGCCAGGGCACGGGAATCGCCTGGCCTTGCCAAGCGGATCCGAACCCGAGACATTTGTCGATGGTACGTGATTGAATGATTCACCGCTACTGGTAAACACACGATTCTCCTTCCATTGTCGCGTCATCGTTTTGCAATGTTCGAACGAAGGCAGATGATCTTGCCGCTCTCGCAGCGCTTTGTCAGGATCAAAACATGAAGCATCTTCTTCTGGCTTGTCTTTTTCCGATGACGTTACCAGCCCAGACCATGCAGCAACTGACCGAACAGTTGGGTAAAACTGTCCTCTACGGCGACGTTGCTCTTTCTCCCGACGGCACACATGTCGCGTGGGTGCAGTCCACCGCTGCGTCAACATTAAAGCAAACCTACATCCGCGAAACATCAGGTAACGCGTCAGCCAAATTGGTCGAAATTTCGATCAGCGGCGAAAGAACCGATTCCGATCCCGCATGGTCTCCTGATTCCAAGGCACTGGCAGTCTTTTCCAGCGCCGATGAGGGACAGCAGCGCCAACTGTGGAGTGTGAACGCCGACGGTTCCGATCCCAAAAAGCTTACGAGCCTTAACGGATACGCTGCGCGACCCCGCTGGTCGCACAATGGGAAGCAGATTGCTTTTCTCTACATTGAAGGCGCGGGCGGCGGCGGCCCGCTAATGGCCGCGCCAACAACGACCGGCGTGATCGACACTGCTATTCATAATCAGCGAATCGCAGTTCTCGATGTTGCCAGTGGACAGTTGCGGCAGGTTTCTCCGGAAAATCTTCACATCTACGATTACGATTGGTCGCCCGACGACAAGACATTCGTTGCAACGGCTGCGCCGGGGCCGGGCGATAACAATTGGTGGATCGCGCAGATTTACACAATCGACATCGCAAAAGGCAATGCGGCATCCGTCTACAAACCCTCGCTTCAAGTTGCCGTTCCGCGCTGGTCGCCGGATGGCAAGTCGATCGCATTCATCGAAGGCTTGATGAGTGACGAAGGCTTTCATGGTGGCGACCTCTTCACAATCTCAGCTGACGGCCGCGACCTAACGAACCGCACTCGCGATCGCAAAAGCTCCGTGAGTTCACTCTTTTGGCTAACGTCAGATCGCATTCTTTTTACCGAGATAGTCGGTGGTGGAGGTGCGATCTCTGAATTGACGCCAGCCAACAACTCGGTGCGCACAATGTGGAAAGGTGCGGAGGCTCTTCACGCTTTCGGCAATTTCCCTGACTTTGCCCTTTCAAGGGACGGCAAATTCGCAATTGCAGAACGCAGCACATTTGAAACGCCGCCGGAGATCTGGGTCGGACCGATTGGTGAATGGCGACAGCTAACGAATAACAACTCCGCGTTATCAGCTACGTGGGGGAAAGCCGAAAGCCTTGAGTGGGCGAACGAAGGCTTCCATATCCAGGGCTGGCTTCTGTCGCCGGCAAAAATTGAGTCCGGCAAGAAGTATCCCATGGTTGTTCTCATCCATGGCGGACCTTCAAGCGCAGCAACACCGGACTGGCCCGCCGGCTTTGGAATGTCGCGAGCCATCATCGCCGCTCTCTCATCACGCGGTTACTACGTGCTGATGCCGAACCCTCGTGGCAGTTATGGTCAGGGCGAAGAATTTACTCGCGCGAACGTAAAGGATTTCGGACACGGCGATCTTCGCGACATCCTCGCCGGGATCGACGCAGCGACAAAGAAATATCCAATCGACTCTGCCCATCTCGGGGTGACTGGCTGGAGCTACGGTGGTTACATGACTATGTGGACCGTCACACAGACCAATCGTTTCCACGCCGCTGTCGCCGGCGCCGGCATTGCGAACTGGCAAAGTTACTACGGCCAGAACTTGATAGGCCAATGGATGATCCCGTTCTTCGGCGCTTCGGTTTACGATGATCCCGCCGTTTACGAGAAAAGTTCGCCTATTCACTTCATCAAAAATGCAAAGACTCCGACGCTGGTCATTGTCGGCGAGCGCGACGCGGAATGCCCTGCAGCGCAGTCCCACGAATTCTGGCACGCGTTAAAGACGCTGGGCGTACCGACACAGCTCATCATTTATCCCGGCGAAGGCCATATGTTCATCGAACCCAAGCACCAGTCCAATCGATTGGAACAAACAGTCGGATGGTTCGATAAATACTTGAAGTAACTTTGTCCGCTTTTCCTGGCACTCACGGACCTTCGACGCCGCTAAGAATTCCACCGAGATGGCCCGTGAGAGTGATCATCACTAGTCCTAACGCTATGATTACAAAATAAGAGGCGCCCGGCACCTTGTCCTTTGCACGGAGTCTTAACCGTTTCCAACAAAGAATCAGAATGAGCGCTGCAGTAATCAGCGCGCAAATCATATGGAGCCGAAGGTTACCTTTTAGTGTCGCGCCTTCGAGTTGCCACTGCCACGCGCCGAGGCCGGTCGCGATTGC
>DATHHK010000210.1:0-7588 GCA_035317225.1 Candidatus Udaeobacter sp.
TGCGCGATGATGCAGAAGTTGCGCGTAAACTCAATTCCCATGGAAGTGGGCACTATGCGGGCGCGGCTGCGCATGGTCAATCGGGTAGCACCGCGAACGGCCGTGAATTACCGCTAAACTGCTAAGTGCCAAGAGTCGGCGCTCATGCCTCACCCGCCTGCTTTCAGAACATCTTCAGGAACTTTGCCCGGCGATTTCCGGAGAAGGATGATGAAACCAGGTGACGTGAAGTGCCTAATATTATTTCTGGTCGTTTCTCTTGCGTGCTTATCGCACACATTCGCGCTTCTACGGCCGCTGTTTCCAATCAAGCCAGAGCCCCCATTTGCAAATACAGACCGTAAGCAATGAACCGCTCCGCTCGTAAGACCGATATCTGGATTTTGCCACAGGGCACGCTTACCCTCGTTAGGCCACTCACTCAGAGGGCAAGTGAATGGATTAGCCAACATCCGCAAGATCATTCTCTATGGTTTGGTCCTGCGCTCCTGATCGAACACCACTACGTCCCAAAGCTGCTCAACGGAATGATCGCGGACGGACTGCAAGTAACGCACTGATTCCTGAAGGAGCAGCAGGCCTTGGCCCGCAATCTCTAAACTAACTGGTCAGGGCACCTTAGCCAGGATCTTCTCCATCTCGGAGGCAGTGAAAGCGCGCAATGTCTGCGTACGAATGTTACCCAGCATATCCGCTGCCAGTAAGACGCTGGCGGCAGTCTCGTCGTCAGGCGCGTCGAAGACGCACACTTGGTCATACTGTCCCAGTGTCCAATACATCTCCTTGATGCTTACCCCTTCCGACTGAACCTTGGCGGCCCAGTCGGCTACTCGCTGGGTCGTGTTTTTTGCAGCCTGGATACCCTTATCAGTGAATTGCACCAAACTGATGTACGTCGCCATGATGTTTATTCCCCAAACATTCCCGGGGTCGGGTTCTGTTCGAACGAGGTAAATCCAAGAGTCGGGCTACCGACTCCGAACGTCAAACGCTAAGGAACAGTCACGCTCAATTCTCCTGGTCCGGAAGCGAAAGGAATCGCTCGACCAGATACTAGCCTTTCAGATAGATTGCCGCACCATGCCCAAGCTCATCGTTAGCGGGACGACGTATGAACTTGTTGACGATCTGGTCACAATCGGACGCGGACCGGACAACGCGATCGTCATTAATAATTCTTCGGTCTCGGCGCGGCACGCGCAGTTGCAGTTAGCGGGCGAAACGTATCGGTTGAAAGACCTCGGCTCGACGAATGGCACACGTGTCAACGGTAAGCCGGTCACTGAAACGTTGCTAAGCCTTGATGATCGAATCCGATTTGGCGCGACCGAAGCCAGCTACGAAGGGGACACAAGCGGATCGCGACCGCTTCCCCAGCTCGAGGAGATCAAAGCGAGACCTGCAGAATTGAGCGCGGCACCCGCCGATTTTACCAACGTTTCGCCGTTCCGACGACAAAAACAACAGAGCGACCCGGTTCGCAATGGAATTTTTATCGGCTTGGCGATTGTTCTGCTTGTGTTTCTCGGAAGCATGATCGCGGTGTTCATGATGCACGCGCCAAGCCCCTAAAGATACTCCTCTTCGGAGTCTAATGACGAAGCACGAATGACAAACCTAGAAACATGCGAGATCCAACCTTCTCAGCATTTGATTCCGAATACGTTCGCGAGTTGATCTTTGTCATTCCTTCGTCATTCGTCATTCGGATTTCGTCATTTTTTGGCGCATGACAAAAAAGCGTCTGCTGCTTTTCGATATCGATGGGACACTGATCCACTCAGGCGGCGCGGGTGTGCATGCGCTTCGATCGGCGTTCAAAGAACGCTTCGGCATCGATGACGATCTACGCGACATTGAAATAGCCGGTATGACCGATTCGGGAATTGTTGTCAGCATACTGAACAAGCACAAGATTCCCCAGACGAACGTAAACGTGAGCGCGTTCCTGGACAGCTATGTGCATTTTCTCTCGCTGGAATTGCCCCGTCGCAAGGGCAAACTGCTTCCGGGCGTACTTGAGTTGCTCGAAAGGCTCAAGTCGCGGAAACATCTCGTGCTGGCCCTGCTCACGGGCAATGTCTCCCGCGGTGCGCAACTAAAGCTCGATCACTACGGTGTCTGGCACTTTTTTGAATTTGGCGCGTTTGCAGATGACCACCAAGACCGGAACCGGCTCGGACCGTTCGCCCGTGCGCGCGCGAAAGAAAAGCATGGCCGCGAGTTCTCAGCATCGGAGATTGATGTGATTGGAGATACACCGCGCGATATTGCTTGCGGCAAAGCCTTGGGCGCGCGCACCGTCGCTGTGGCGACCGGTACCTGGAGCCGCGCTCGACTCGCAGAATATCACCCGGATTTTTTAATCGAAGACCTTTCAGATGTGGAAAAGGTAATCCATACGCTCGGATGGTGATCCATTGACGAATGAAGGGTTGATGAAAAAGAAGGACGCGTCCCCACCTGCTCCAAAGCCGCATCGAGATCGCCCCAACGTGCTGCCGCTCAAGGGCGAAATCGACCTGCACGTTTCTCCTATAATCACGGCATCACTCACCGCAATGATCGAGAAAAAACCCGAACGTTTGGTGATCGATCTTTCGGAAGTCACTTACATCGATAGCGCAGGCCTGGCGGCCCTCATTCAGGCCATGCAAAAGGTGGAAGCTTACGGCGGAAAATTTTTGCTGGCTGGTTTGCAGGAAACCGTGCGCTCCATTTTTGAAATATCGCGGCTCGATCAGGTGTTCCAGATTTTCCCAGACGCCGATACCGCGCTGGCTGACGCGTGACCCAGCCTCAAGGTAGAACAAGCGGACGGATCGCGCGTGTCCGGCAGCAATACAATGGAGGTTCGCGCATACTCATTAGGCCTCGAGGTCATTCGTGTCTGTTGGCTAATCTTCATAATAGCCTGGTCACTCGGAGTGGCCTGGACTAAGCGTACGATCTACCGCGAAAGCAGCGCGAAGCGAGCACGGTATTGGCTGGTGCTCATAATCGGTTATTTTCTGGTCATCAACTCGAGCGCGTTGCCGCCACCGTTCAATTGGCTCGTCGTTCCGCACAAAACGTCAACCTCCTGGGGCGGGGTCTTTCTGTGCGTCAGCGGCCTTGTGTTTGCCATTTGGGCAAGATTAATACTAGGGAGAAACTGGAGCGGCGTGATCACGCTGAAGGAAGGCCACGAACTCATTGAGCGCGGGCCTTACCGCGTTGTGCGTCATCCGATTTACACAGGGATGCTTGCCATGCTTGCAGGCACCGCCATTGCCTTGGGGTATTTCGGCGGATTCATTGGCTTCCTACTCGTGTTCGTCAGTTTCTGGTTGAAACTCAAACGCGAAGAAGATTTGATGCTGGAACATTTTCCGGCCAAGTACGCCGCGTATCAGCGCAGAGTAAAACGCATCATTCCGTTTCTCGTTTAGCCGCGCCGAGCAGAATCGCCAGCGTCTCCCTGGCGTTTTCCGAAATGCCGAATTGCGCTGCAAGCTGCATGTTTGTCGATCTGGCCGCGGCGCGGCGCGAAGGATCGGACCAGAGGAGAATCGCATCGCGCAAACCGGGGAGATCCCCCGCGTGATCTACAATCGATCCGTGGACTCCGTTCTCCATGATTTCACTGAAACCGTTGGAACGCGTGGTGATCACGGGCAAACCGCAGGCCAGCGCTTCCAGACAGGCATTTGAAAATGGGTCGTAAATCGTGGGCAAAATAAAGATGTCCGCAGCGGCGTAGACACGCAGCATATCCACAACTTCCCCGAGAAATTTCACCGGCTCTTCGCGCCAAAAGCGCAGGCGTTTCGTTTTATAGAGACTGGCATTTCCGCGACCGGCAACCAGCAAACGCATGTTGCGGTCTCCACAAAGCGCTGCTGCCTCGATAGCAAAAAGAAGTCCCTTGCGCTCCCATCCAGACCCTGCAAACAACAGGGCGGTTTGGTCTGGCTTTATTTTCAATTCCTCGCGCGACTTTTCGCGAAGCTCCGGATCGAATCGGAGTTTCTCCAGCGGAACACCATTGCGAACAATGTCGATCCTGTCAGCTGGATAACGATAAAACTTGACGATTTCATCTTTGACCATCTGCGAGCCAGCGATCACACGCCTGGTGTTACCATCGGAAAAAAGGGATTGTTCCAAGCGCAACAGATCCTGATGCTTCGAACTGAGATTCCGGACAAATCGTTTCAGAGGCAGTTCGAACGTTCTTCGCCGATCGAGCCAGGCGCGATGGACACCGTCGCCGGCGCGATAAACGTCGCAACCCCAAACACGCTCAAGACTGAACAGGACATCGTAGCGAAGTTCGGTGCGCATTCGTTCCAGGTCACTGGCAAATCCGATCGGCGACTTCGCGTTCACGCGCATGATCGATCCGAAAGGCCAGTCGGCGTCCGGCCAGTCATTCGTCGTAACAAGCTGCACGTTATGCCCAGCTTCGATCACTCCGCCCGCGAGGCGTTTTAAGTACGTCTCCGCGCCGCCCGTCGGCGAATAACCGCGTCGGACAAAGACGATGCTGAGTCTTCCTTTCATGTTGGATACAGCAAGCTCCTATTGTATCCCGTATACTGAAGGGCACTTTACTTGCTGCATGTTCGCCAGAATAGTTGTAAGCCGATGCCGGGTGAAACTTTAAACGCTCCGCCGCCACTACGCTCTGCCTCGGCCACAGAGCGTACTTTGCCCAGGCATTTGCTCTATTCGATTTTTGCGCGCATCGGGGGCTCCGGCTTGGACACCGATGCATTTGAGACCCTGCGTGCATCTTATCGCGGGGGATTTCTGGGCAAAGCGATTGCTTATGATAACAGGCAGAGGGAAATTCCTGCTTCGTTGATCCATTCTTTGCGCTGGCATCCGGTACGCCTTATCTCATTCTTTGACAGGCCCTACTATTACGGCGCGAAAAAAAAGTACCTTGATTGGATCGCATCCCGGCACCTTGCCACCGGTCGTTACGATTTGTTTCACAGCTGGTCGGGCGACTGTTTGCGATCGCTGCAAGTAGCTAAACAGCGCGGCATTCCATCGATCGTTGAGATACCCACCTGGCATCGTGACGGCGGCAAAAACAAGGTGCTACGGCGGAAAGTTGCTGACGCGGCAGGCACGAGCCGTGGCCTTGAGAAATGGAAAGCCAGACTGTTACTCGAGCGAAAGCGTTTCATAGAAGAATACCGACTGGCTGATCTCCTGCTTGTCTTATCAGAGAGGGCGGCTCACACGTTTCGCGTGCGTGGTTTCCCGGAGGAAAAACTTTTTTACCTGCCCCGCGGCGTGGACGTGGAACGATTCAAGCCGGGAGATCGACCTTCAAAGTTTCGTGCCGTTTTTTCTGGCGCTCTAATCAAACGTAAAGGCATCCAATATGTGCTCGAAGCATGGTATCGTCTCAATCTGTCTGATGCGGAGCTCTGGTTGGTTGGCCACGTGCACGACGAAGCGAAGCCTTTTCTCCAACAGTTCTGGCGCGATAACATCCGGGTGGTCGGGTTTGTACGCGACCCGGAGAATTATCTTAACCAGGGCACGGTACATGTTTTTCCGTCGCAATGGGAAGGCAGCGCCAAAGTGACGTACGAAGCCGCAGCGTGCGCACTGCCCCAAATCACCACGCGTGAAGCAGGCGATGTAGTGCGCAATGGCGTGGAAGGAATTATCGTGAAGCCGGGCGATGTCGACGCCATTGCAGCGGCACTCCAGCATCTGCACCGGCATCCTGAAATAGTTCAGCAAATGGGCAGCGCCGCGAGACGTCGTGTAGTTGAAAATTTCACGTGGGACCATTTTCGGACGCGATTACTGGACGCATACGAAATGGCCATGCGAATGGCTCGATGATTATTTGTAGCGGCGGTCTATGACCGCCGATTGTTTATTTCGGCGCTCATAGAGCGCCGCTACAGTTTTGGCGCTCGATGAAAATTCTTCTCCTGCAACTCAAGCGAATCGGCGATCTGATCCTGACAACTCCCGCGATCGCGGCTTTGCGCGAACGCTTTCCAGAAGCGCACGTGACGATGGTTGTTTCCAGCGAGTGCGCTGATCTGGTACCAGCCATTTCGGGTGTCGATCGCATTTTGATGGCGCGACGCAATCTGAGTGATCTCGCCGCCTTTCTCGCCGTCGCAGGCAAGAAATTTGATTACTGCGTCGATTTCACACGAAACGATCGGTCTGCTTTTCTGGCGTTTTTGTCTAAAGCCCGGAAACGGATCGTGTCATACCGGGTGCGCGATCAGTCGAAAAGCCGTGCCCTTCTCTACACTGATTTTGTCAACGTCCGTATGCGCGACCTGCACACAATCGATTACAATCTGTCTTTGCTCGAACCGCTCGGCATCAGGGATGTTTCCTCCTCGCTGCACTTGCAGTTGTCGCAATCGGCGCACGAAAAAGCCGATGCGCTCCGACGCAGTTGGAACATCAGCAAATCTTACATTGTTTTGCATCCAGGGTCGGCGCGCCAGGAAAAGCTTTGGGACACCGGGCGCTGGGCGCAAGTAATCGAACGGTTCGGCAGAGACAAAGGTCTAGATCTCATTCTGACAAGTGGTGCATCGAAGCACGAGCAGGCGCACGTCGCGGCGATTAAGAACGAGACCAAAATCATCGATCTTTCCGGGAAGACAGATTTGCTTACCCTTGCGGCGTTAATTGCCGGGGCACGGCTCCTGGTGACGGTCGATTCCGCTCCCATGCATCTCGCTGCCGCGACACATACACCACAAGTAATCCTGTTTGGTCCAACCAACCCCTTTCACTGGCGACCGAGGGAAAGTCCCGCACTCGTTCTGCAGGGGAAAACGCCCGAGCCGATAACTGAGTTTTCCCCGGTTCAACCGCGCCTTCCTATGAGTCAAATCTCGACGGAAGCCGTGATTAGTGCTATGGATTCCCTGCTGTCGCGGCATGCGGCGGCCCGAATTTCATGAGTGGCGCAAAACGGGCTAAGAAAAAGCAATCACTTGGGGAAACGTTACGTGCGGCCCCCATTTTGTATCGGCGGCTCTACGGTTACGTCAAGCCGTACAAGGTACGTTTTATCTTGGGGCTGGCTTTAGGTCTCGCTTATGGCGGGGTCAATTCCCTTTTCCCGCTGGCGATTGCCCGGGTAACGAGCACCATTTTCCATGGCGCCGCTCCCAATCCGATGGCCGTGCGCCATAATCTTGGAGTTCTCGATGCGGGGCCAAAAATCAATTCGATCCTCCTGATTTGCCTCGCCATCCCCGCGATCATGACTGTTCGCAGCCTCTGTTCCTATGGAAGCACTTATTGCATGCAATGGGTGGCCAATAAGGTGGTGAGTGATATCCGGAGCCAGCTTTTCAACAAGATGATTCGCAACTCGATGGATTTCTTTAATAAGGCGCGTTCTGGGTTTTTGATGTCGCTTATCACGAACAACACCCGCGTCATGCAGATGGCTTTGCAGACCGTCGGCAGCGATGTCTTTAAGCAGCCGATCACCATCGTCGGCGCAATCAGTGTGCTTCTTTGGATGGATTGGAAGTTTACACTGGTCACGTTGGTTCTTTTTCCAGCGTGTTTGCTGCCGCTTCGCGTTTACGGT
>DATHHK010000211.1:0-3938 GCA_035317225.1 Candidatus Udaeobacter sp.
TCGGGCTCCAAGTGCACACCCAAAGGAACTTATCCCGTACAAGGCTTCCAACGAAGGCTGAATAGCGATTCTCGTGCGACATACGTCACATGGTTCATGCAGCGCCGAGGTATTGCGCTGCATTATTTCCCCATCGTTCCCAAGTACGCAGCTTCCCATGGTTGTGTGCGAATCGAATCGGAGGACGTAGCACGATTGATCCAGAAAAACTCACGAGTAGACGAGACCCAGGTCGTTGTGAGCGGAGCTTGGACAAAGCCGTCAAAGCAATGGAGCTAGAACTTTGTTTCTAACCTTGCGATTGCTGACTCTACCACTGATCTAATCTGAGAGCAGAATACATCAGGTTTCTTCGACGAATAAACGGCCCGACAGCAGGTTCGGTTAAGCTTCGCCCGCACCTTGCAGGAGTGCCTGCCAGGCCTGACTGTCAGGCTCAATTAATCCAGTAATCGAAATATTGGAGCGACTCTGAAAAGCTTCGATCGCAGCCACTGTGTTCGAGTTCCGGGGTGGCCGTGCGATCTTTCCGTCAATGCTTTTCGGATCAAGCTGGGGAGCTTGTAGCCTTTGCGCGGCCGTTTGCAAGAGGCGTTGCACAGTTTCCACGTCGGACGGAAGGTTGCCCGCGTTCTTTTCCCAGCGCCCGACGGAGCCGGTAATTACTACCTGCGGAGTGGTAGTGCTGCCCGCATCAGGCTCGGTGCTGCCTGCAGCTTGCAGAAGCGCTTGCCACGTCTGACTGCCGGGTTCAATCAAGCCATCAATCGAAATGTTGGACCGGCTCTGAAAAGCTTCGATCGCGCCAACGGTATTCGACTTCCCGGGTGGCCGCGCAATCTTTCCATCAACGCCCTTCGGATTCAGCTCAGGTGTTTGCAACCTTTGCGCCGCCTGTTCCAAGAGGCGTTGCACAATTTCGACATCGGCCTGAAGATTGCCCGCGCCCTTTTCCCAGCGGCCGACGGAACCAGTAAGTGCAAGCGTAGTGCTGGTAACGTCATTCGACTCGGGCGTCGGTTCGGGATCTTGTTCCTGCGTACCTGCCGCCACGAGGGCGGCTGTCACATTCGCATCCAAAAAGAGACCTTTGTCTTTGCGGGCCGTCAGAATAGCCACGGCTTGATCGACGTTATCCTTTATCGTGTTGAAGTCTACCAAGGTAAATAGGATCTCTGTTTGGTACCATTGCGCGACTTCGGATTTCTGAAGCTCCTTTTGTAGATTAAGCAGACGGTCATAACTTTTGGGGTCCATGTGGCTGATTTTTTCCAGGAGATGAGAACTCTTGGCTGAGTTGCCGCTTATCAGACCGGCATCGTTGTCTTTCATGATCAAACGATCGACTAGAACTGCTCCAGGCGGGATCTGTTTCAACTGTTCGGCAGCCTTTGCAGGATCACTCTTTTTAGTCGTGGTCTTTAGAACCCCGTTTTCAACCCACAGATAGACCTTTTCCGAATGCATATTGCCGCTGAAACGATCAGCCTGGCTCATGATGAAATCCATGAGCAGCATGTCGGAGAGATCCCTGACTTGTACGAGCTGCTGAACAGCCGCCTGATTGAGTTTACCGCTTGCGTCTTTGTAGTTTAGCTTGAGCGGCTTTCCGTCAGTTAGTCTGGTAAACTCAGTAGAAGCTGCAAAAGCACCGGCTCCGGCGAGGTCGCTCAAATGCGGATAGGATTGTTCGCCACTGGGATTAACCTGGAGAGCGCCGTAAAGCTGCTTTCCATCTTGAGTGTAAACTCTCGGATTGCTGTGGGCATCGTCTAGGGCTCTTAGCTCTGTCCATTGATTTCTATTATTCGATCCGACAGCCTTTGCCTTGCCCAGATCAGCCAGAGGCTTGTGTGCATCCAGGTCCATTGTGCGAACGATCGCAGGCTCGACGTGGCCTGCATCAAGGAACCGTGATAAATGATAATAACCCAGAATAGAGGGACTGTAAGTGAAGTGGGTGGGAATGGTCTGCTTGTATTTTGCGATTACTTCGTCACCGCTCGGTTGAGACTTTGTCGCATGAGCTTCAGCATAATTGAGACGGCTCAGTCCTGGCGGTAACTTCACTGCATGAACATTTAACCCGGGCGAAGTGCTATACGTCTTTGGAATCAGGACAATATCCAATCCATCTTTCGTTTTGCCATTATAAAAGTCTATGTCAGCGAGCTCCTTTTCCTTTTCGATGTCCTTCTTGCTATAAATTTCGGGGTGTCCCGGAAAAGTTGCTGGTCTGGTGGCAAACTCGACCGTGCCATTTGGAGCTACGTGTTGGGTGATTTCGCGTTCACGAGGTGTGTTAAGATCAGGCTGTGGCGGCATAGGAATTGGCGTGACGTCGTCCGGAGGCGGCGAGGGTGTAACAGGTTCTGTGTCGTCCGATGTGTTGCCTTGGGCGGACTCTATCTCCTTTGCGTAAAGCTTCTTCATCGTTCCCTCGAAATCGAGGTCGACCAGAATATCTTTGGAATCCACTCTGCTTTTAAGCGATGCCGCTTGCTTAATGAGACTCGCTTTTAGCTTATCATAGTTATCGCCCGAGATATGGACGGCATTCACAAAGTATTCTTTAATCTTTGCGTCCGAACCTGGTTCGCTATCCTGCATCAATCCCGCCAGCCATTGCAATCGATGGTAGATCGTTTGGTCAACGTGATGGGTCTCGCTCAGGATCGGACTTACCGAGATGGAATTCGTTCCCCACATCATACCGTCGTCGTTATCCTTGTACATGATGCGTTTCAACGGATGAAAAGGACTCACCGCTTCGGCTTTGTCGTTATCGCTAACTTTGTCATCCCACTTCACTTTTCCTTTGTTGGTGACGTAGTGCTGCAAAACAGCGACGCTGATATTACCGAGGCGATCAACCTGCCGGAAGATTGAATCGAGGATCACTCCACGCGCCATATCCTGGGCAAGCGCCAGATCCTGAAGACAGCCTGTATCATTCAAGTTCAATGTATTCGCCACAGGCGACTTTGAGGACAGGACTCTGTAAAAGCTGTGGCCCCTAATCGCACCGACGGTCCAATAATCTTCGGGACTGCTGTTCTCGCCCCGCGGATTCTCCGCCAGCGATCCAAAGACAAGCTTTCCATCCGGAAGCACCACTTTCTGGTTCCCTGATTTCACCATCGCTCGAAGGTTAGCCCAAGCTTCCGTGCAACTGGGATGGCCGGTCGTGCGGGCTTGCTCTCCGACTTTCTCGAACTCTTGAACATCCATCGTCCGATAAGTTGCAGGCGGCACTTCAACAAGATGCCCCAGCAGCCGAGACACGTAAAAACATGCAATACCCGACTCCGCCATGGTACCTACCTTGAACTTGGCGATTTTCTTCCCAGACCTCTTGTTGCTGTACTTTTTCGTTATACCCGCGCGATATGGGCCTTCCGTTTTCTCGAACGTCTCTTTGCTTGACGTTGGAGGAAGCTGGTAGATTTCTATTCCCGCTGAAGTGTTGTGAAGTTTGGGGACGACGCCCACGCTTTGAGGGCCGCTCGGCGCATGGAAATCGAGACCATCAAGCTCATCAATTTCATTCTTATCATGCTTAGTGAACCAGTCTTTCGAACTCGAGAGCGCATCGTCTTTGAGCTTCACATCCGGTGGAGTAAATGGAAACCCGACCAACCGTTGAGCGATTTCGGTAACGCCATTAGGCGTTGGATGTTCCACCAATGGCGGCTCCCCAAGAGGGAGCGACTTGTCCGAAACAGAATTCATGTTTCAGCCTTCAATTGTGCAGTAATGCGCACTAATCTTCACCAAAATCTTATCTGCGAAAAGGCAAAAATAGATTCGGATCAGGAATTCTGTAAAAAGACGTTTGTTCCTTCACCCCTGCCACTGGGAGTGCTTCAAGAAACGGCGTTGTTACCGGCGATATCTTGCGGAGAATGTTTACGATTGGACTAGGAACAAACCTTTTT
>DATHHK010000212.1:0-28285 GCA_035317225.1 Candidatus Udaeobacter sp.
ATCTTCGCCCCTGCGATGTTGGCTTCGTGCACGTGGCGCTCATTGTTGATGATCTCGAGGTAATTTTGAGCGCGATCAACGCGTCCGGCTGGGAAGCTGCTGGCAAACCGCAAATTCTTCAATCCGGTCCCAACGCCGGAAAGTGCGTCGTTTACGTTCGCGATCCAGATGGCACGACCATCGAGTTTATGCAGCCGCCGAAAAGCGGTTGATCGTCGAGCGATAAAACGTTCGGAGGGTGACGCGTCCCGAATAAACTCTGAATTGAGCATTGGACGTTGGGCGTTCGGCATTGGACGTTTCT
Organism: Candidatus Udaeobacter sp.; assembly: GCA_035317225.1. Taxonomy (GTDB): domain Bacteria; phylum Verrucomicrobiota; class Verrucomicrobiia; order Chthoniobacterales; family UBA10450; genus Udaeobacter. The sequence goes on from DATHHK010000212.1 coordinate 305, forward strand.
TGCCCGCCTTATGTCCATGACCTTCTCTGATCAGGAAGACTTCGCCCGTAAACTGGATGCCGAAGACCCACTACGTGCCTTTCGCGAAAGATTTTATCTTCCGCTCGGCGAAAATGGCAAACCGCTGATCTATTTTGCCGGCAATTCGTTAGGATTGATGCCAAAATCTGCGAGGGAAATCGTTGAAGAAGAATTAAACAATTGGGCGAAGCTCGGTGTCGATGCGCATCACGCGACCGGGACGCCATGGTACACCTATCACGAAGCGTTGCGCGAACCGACGGCGCGGCTTGTTGGCACAAAACCGCTGGAGGTAATTTGCATGAACAGCCTGACAGTGAACCTCCATCTGATGATGGCAACGTTTTATCGGCCAACCAAATCGCGTTTCAAGATTCTGATGGAAGAACCTGCGTTTCCTTCCGACACCTATGCAATCAAAACGCAAATCGCGCATCATGGGCTCAACCCAAGAGACGCACTTATTCTCGCACGGCCGCGCAACGGCGAGTTCACGATCCAAACGGAAGATATCGTAGACCTGATTGAAAAGCACGCAGATCAGCTCGCCGTAGTGATGTTTGCCGGTGTAAATTTTTTCACTGGCCAATTGTTCGATATCAAGAGAATCACTGCTGCAGCACAGGCAGGCGGCATCGTCGTTGGATTCGATCTTGCACACGCCGCCGGCAACGCGCCGCTCTGTCTTCACGATTGGAATGTCGATTTTGCTGTTTGGTGTTCATATAAATATCTGAATGCAGGTCCCGGCGCGGTCGCAGGTGCGTTCGTGCACGAACGACACGCGACCAACACGAAATTGCCGCGGTTCGCGGGCTGGTTTGGAAACGATCCGAACACGCGGTTTCGATTGCATCTGGAACCCGAATTTGTTCCAGTTGCGTCGGCGGACGGCTGGCAAATCAGTAATCCGCCGATTTTCTCGATGGCGCCATTGCGCGCCTCGCTCGCGGTCTTCGATGATGCAGGCGGCATGGAACCACTGCGCATGAAATCGAGCAGGCTTACCAGTTATCTTCAGTTTCTGTTAACGGAGATTGGATCGAAAAAATTCACCGTTATCACACCGCGTAATCCCGATGAGCGCGGTTGCCAATTGTCGATCCTGGCACATGAGCACCCGAAGGAACTGTTAAGGGAGCTCGAAGCCGCCGGAGTAAAATGCGATTTTCGCGAACCCAACGTCATCCGCGTCGCCCCTACCCCGCTCTACAATACGTTTCACGAAGTCTGGCGCTTTACGAGGATTCTGGCTCAGCATCGATAGCATATCTGTCGACTAGCACTCTCTCTACGGATTCTTGCGTTGAAGCGCGACCGCAAATGGGTGCAGCTCCGCCGTCATCAATCCGCCCGCGACAGCCGGATCTTCCTGCATGAACTTTCTCGCTGCGTCTTCATCGGGTGCCTCAAAAATGGCAATGCCAAATGTCTTGTCGCCTGGTTCCGAGGTCCGCCCCGCAAGAATCAATTGACCTGACTTGGCGGCCTGTTGAAACCGAACGAAATGGCGCTCGATCACGGCATTGTCCTCTTTCGTCCAGGCTGAATCCGCGTGCAGCCGCGTCACCAGCTTCAACACATAGATAAATTGCTTCGGCTTGGCTTCTTTGGGTTCTTGCGCGTTCAGCGATTGTACGATTGCAAAAATGCAAATCAGCGAAATGAACAGTTGGTGAGATCGGTCTTTCATGTGGTGATGTGAGTTGGCGTGTGCCCTTGGCGCACTTTGTGCCAGCTTTCTTTGCTTTAGTCCTAAATGTAAACCCCGCTAGTACGGCCTCAGACTCATCGACTCAGCTGGCTTGAAACGCCAGAAGGATCTACCCGCGTAATAGCGGCGAAGTCTTTCGTTCTCGGTCTGGCCCAGATCTAATGCCCAGATGACCGGAGCGGCATCGATGTTCGCCGGGTTGTAAATCCACTCTTCGTGTGGACTAGGAAGTCCAGCATAGCTGACAAAGATTACGTGCTGGCCCGACTGCTTCTTCAGCAGCTCCTGTTCAATCCTTTCCTTTTGCGCGATCTGCGTGTTCGCAGCCTGAGCCTGGTCTCTTGTCCCATGCGTTACAATTGCCTCTGCCTCTGCAGCAATCATCAACACAAATACCGCAACCGGCATTGCATTCACCAGGAAACGACCAACACCGCGGCCGTGATACTTCCATTGTCTGAGATAACGCATCGACTGCGCAACGAGTATCAACAATGCCGCAAGAAACGGCGCTGCGTAGTGAGGATACCACCACACTTCAATCAGAGATGTGGCGCCAATGATTGCCGTCAGGATTAGAGCAAACCGCGTCCTCCTCGAACGCCACAGCCCCGGAATAAATACAACGAGCGGCAGCAACCAGACGAGGTTCCCGTAGTAGTAGCGAAACAGCGTGAGCCAATCCAATGGGCGGTCAATTAAAAGGCGCCAGCTCCGCGCTCGGTCGTACGTTTCGCGATTTCTCGACTCAAGATCGAAATACCGAGAGGTTCGCGGAGTCATGGAAATCGGCACGATCGAAAAGGGCGGCACGATTTCATATTGCTCGTAATACTCCCGATATGGCAGACGCAATGGATGACCGGTAACGCGGTAATTATCATAAGCGAGGCAGGAAATGCCCAGAACGCCAATAATGATAATCGGCAGCCAGACGCGCGCTGTGCGGTCGGCTAGGCCTAGCCCAATGAGCGCCGGAACAACAAGCACGAATCCCTCAAACGGGCGCGCCAGAATCACAATCACCGCTCCAATTCCAAAAAGCCAGGAGTAACGCCATTGCTTCGCGCGGACGATGCGAACCCATGCACCGATAACAAGTGCGCCACCAAGTGCGGCTACTGCGCCTCCCCAATAGCTGTTCATCCAGTAGCTGAAAACGCAAAGCTCGAGACCAATGAACGCACCGAACAACGCCCAGCCCGACGGCAGCCACCCTTGCAGAGCCCAGCAAAGTGCCGCAGCCAGCAGACCTGCACTCAACCACACGCCAAACCACGGATGCCCGAAGAGCAGCTGCCCTACGGCCATCGCAAGCGCCTGAGCAGGAGGAAACCGAGAGGCATAAGTTGGCTGTTGAAGGATATAGATACTTTCAAAAAAACGCCAAAGCCGGTGGGCTGGATTGGCCAGATGGCCATGGGCGACTGTGTCAGCTTGGAGAAGATAACTAAACTCATCGTAGATCATGGGCGTAGGGATAGGCCAGATCGGAAGAAGCGCTGCACGGACCACCAGAACCAACACGCCCAGCCCAATCCAACTCAAAGTCTTGCGGCGAGCCAGAGCGGAAAGCGCCCGGACAAATCTTTGCCACAAATCGCGCCCGCTGGCCGAGGCAGTTTTCGCGACCACCCCAAGCATTCCAACTAGTATGAAGCAATAAATAAGCTGCCGAAGATGCATTTAACGAAGAGACCATCATTATCATCAACGACGTCTGGACACGAGGAGCATTCACGCGTAAAGCATCCGTCGAACGGTCGATGACGTCCGCATTTGTTGTTGCAATGCCGACGCAGGATTGAAGATGCTTAGAGGGCTAAAAAGAATGTTTAAATTAAGTCTTAGCATTTTGTTCGTGTGCGCGTTTCTGCCTCTCGCCGATCAGGCATTCGCCAAAGACGAGAGATCGATCAGGAATTTGAGCAAGGCGCTTGCGGGGCTTTCGTCCGACGTGGATCCGAAGGAAGCCGAGCTTGTGTCGGTGACGGCGCACACGACGGCGCGCAAGCTCGCACGCGATTATCACGTCGTCTTAAATCCAGAATTTCAGGCTTTCCTGGTCAACGTCGGCGCTCGAAAACGTGGCTGGTGCGGCCATTGGGCACAGGATATCGGCACGCAATTGAAAGAACTCAAGCTCAGGACACTGGTGCTTCACTGGGGCGTCGCCTACGATCATACGTCGAGCGAAAATAATTGCCTTGTAGTGACCGCGCGGAATCAGCCTTTCAAGGACGGCATCATCCTCGATGGCTGGCGGAGGGCTGGCCGACTATTCTGGTGCCCTGTCATAAAAGACGACGAGTACGAGGTTGAACAGCATTACGGCCATTCGGGAATCACAGCATGGAAAGAGAACATGCAATGGAGTGCGTGGCTGCAGGATTACGAACCCGGTAAGCCGAAATCGAAGATTGCGACTAATAACAAAGCCAGCAAAGTCGACTCGGAACGCAATGAGCGAGGCAGCAGCGAATCCAGGCAGCCGGTGACACCGTAGGGCGACGCAGACTCATTCGCCGTACGCATTCCAAAAGTTTGCCGCCGCAACGGACTGTTCGCCAAATGCACCTCAGAAGGGCGACGCAGACGTCACGCTTTTGAAATATCCGTGATCTCCGCGCAATCCGCGGTTAAAAAATCCCTGATGCCAGCTAAGTTCGTTCTCGTCGGCAGCGGCCTCGCCGGTGGATTGCTTGCAGCATACTTGGGACGCCGCGGGTATGATGTGGATCTCTACGAGCGCAGGGCCGATCCACGTGAAGGCAACATTGTTGGTGGTCGCTCGATCAATCTGGCAATTTCGACCCGTGGGATTCATGCGCTCGAACGGATCGGGATCGCTGACGAAGCGTTACGGCACGCGATCCCAATGCGCGGTCGGATGATTCACGATAAATCCGGCGCGCTGCATTTCGCGCCTTACGATGTCGATCCCCAAAAATGCATCAACTCGATCGGGCGGGCTTCGCTTAACGCCGCGGTGATTGAGGCGGCGCAGCGTTACCCGAGTGTGTGCGTCCATTTCAATCACAAATGCACCGATGTCGATCTGGACAAAGCGGTCTGCCATTTTGAAACCGAGACCGGCAAATTGACCGCGCGTGGCGATGCTGTGATCGGCGTCGATGGCGCGTTCTCGGCGGTGCGCGCTTCCATGCAGCAAAACATCGACAATTTCCAATACGACGAGAGCTATCTCGCTCACGGCTACAAAGAATTGACCATTCCGCCCGGGCCGAACGACTCCTGGTTAATGGAGAAGAACGCGCTCCATATCTGGCCGCGGAAAAGTTTCATGATGATCGCGCTTCCGAATCCCGACGGCTCGTTTACCTGTACGCTTTTCTGGGAATTCGAGGGACCGCGCAGTTTTGCCACAACACAGACAGAGGACGACGTCCGGCGCTTCTTCGATGAAGAATTTCCTGACGCAGTTCCCCTCATGCCGACACTTGTCGAAGATTTCAAGAACAACCCAACCGGCTCGCTTGTGACGATTCGTTGCGCGCCTTGGAATTACCGCGACAGGGTTTGCCTGCTCGGCGATGCAGCCCATGCAGTTGTTCCATTTTATGGCCAGGGAATGAACGCCGCGTTCGAAGATTGCGTCGTTCTCGACGAATGCCTGGAAAAGTTTGCCAACAATCGCGAACGCGCATTCACGGAATATTTTTCACGCCGAAAAGAAAATGCTGACGCGCTCGCTGATCTGGCGATCGGCAATTTTATTGAGATGCGCGATAAAACTTCCTCGAGAGCCTTCCGGGCTAAGAAAAAACTCGATCACTTTCTCGAGGCTACGCTGCCTGGCATGTATCTGCCCCTTTACACAATGGTCACCTTCACGCGCGTCCCATACGCGCAAGCGGCGCGGCGTGCTCGCCTGCAAGATCGAATTCTTTGCACTGCGCTCGTCCTTCTGGTCTTGATCGGAATTCTGGTGCTCGCAGCTTTGCTCGAGCGGTCCCAGTGACAATGAAAATTTGAAACCTGCCGACCTCGAAACTTGACGGCTTCAAGCCGTGAAGTTTTACGAGGCTGCTTTCTTGCGCTTACGAGTCGCTCGAGTGCGCGTGAAGCCAACACGCTCATGCGCTTCCTGTTCCAGAGCCGCGACAACCTTCTTGAAGGCCCTGATTTCGGCGGCGTTAACGCGACGGGCAACCGCACGTTCCAAAGCAGATAAATGACGCTGGACGCGCTGCGCCAGCTTTCGGCCTTTTGCCGTTGGTCTCACAACAAACGTGCGGCGATCTGTTTCGCCGACTGCGCGCGTGATCAGGCCGCGCTTTGCCAGGCGATCGAGAATGCTGGTCAAGGTCGATCTCTTGTGCGCAAGACCGCGATGGAGTTCGGCAACGTTGGCCGGTCCGGAATGAGCAAGCAGTCCTAAAATATGCGCCTCGCCCTGCGTCAATCCGCGCTCGCGCAAGTCATCAAGATAAAGACCGATTCGGTGCGTCGCGCGGTGGACTGGATGAACAAGTCGCAAAGGCATCGATTGAAAGCAGCTTCAGATCGGGCTCTACCCATGAAGTTCGCGCTTCGTCACTGAAAAGCCGCTCTGTCGAATAGTAAGCGAGCGGAAAATTCTTTTCCAGCAATTGCGGATTTGCATGCACGACGTCTTCCAAGCGTTCCGCACGGCTGGCCGCTTGCGCGCGTGAGAGAAGATGCACCCAAAACAATGTGATGGTCTCGTGATATTTTTCCGGTTTGCCGGCGGCCGCAGCGAATCGACGCAATGTATTTCGCATCTTCTTGGCCGCCTGTTGCACCGATGAGGATTCGGTCAGATAGACCCACGCTACGTGCAAATGCGAAGCATGATGAAAATCCTTGATCTCGCCTCGCTCGAGCGCACGCGTCAATTCAACATCAGTCATGGATACCGCCCTTTATTAGAGCTTCGTTGATCGCCGTTTCCCAATGGATCCGCTGTTGCTCCGCCCAATGCGCGTCCAGTTTGGCGACCTCAATATTCCCCTCCGGCGCCAGCGCGGAACGCCGATACATTATCATCGCCCTGGAATGCCGTTCGCCGTCAGAAAGAACGCGGATTTTGATCTCGTTAGCCGTGAATGCCGGCGTTATCACTACGTACTCCACCCTGCCGTTTCCAAGGTCGTATGTTGTGAGCAACCAAAGTCGATCCCTGCCGTCGCCGCTTGTCGTGGTGAACACGACGCCCTCGCGCTGCACGCCCTGTGCAGGGTGAATGAAACGCGGTGACCAATCCGGCGCCCACTCCGCCTCGCGTACCGGTCCAAAAAGCGGCGTGACATCGGCGACCGAGCCGTTTAACCCGATCGTGAACGATTGTGCCCGTTGTTCGATCATCGCCGTGCCTGCTTCTCCAGCCAATGCCGCTTGAACTAGCGCAAGGCAGCATGCCCACATCGTAAAATAGCTCTTCATATATTTATTACGATATCGTACTATTCGATATCGTCAATACATTAGAATTCGCCGCGCGATGGTTTCGAGAATAAAGCCGTGCAGAAATGACCCCGGATAGAAAGAGAGTTCGAATTGTCTGCTTGGGGCCCGGTCCCTAACTATAACTTCAGTCGGTCCATTTGAATTGTAAGGATCCGGGCGGGCTTGTTATTCTCGTGCGATGCACCCACAAACTCGCTTGTTCTCTATTTTCATTATCAGCTGCCTGCTTTTCGCCCCGCACATTCGCGCACAGGACAACCCGCTGAATGATCCTGATTTGAAGGACATGTTAAAGGAGGCGCAGGAAATGCAGAAGGAGGCCAAAGAGCTTCAGAAACAGAACCCGACGTCGCAGAACACAAAAAAGAAACTCGCTGAAATGCTGTCGCAAGCGAAAGAAGAGGAAGCGCGGCAGGAGGAACAGGAAAAACGTGAAAAGGAAAAGCTGCAAGCCGCGCTGAAGAAGCAACTCGAAGCGCCAGGACCGGCTGTCTTACCGGGTTGGACTCCGGCTACCCCAGAATTCAAACCTGCTGGGCCGCCAGCAAGGAAAATCGTGGATGACGAAGTAAGAATCGTCCAGGGCGGCACCTCGTCGCTTACTCCAGAGAAAATAGCAGACAACTGGCAAGCGGCAGCAGTCGCAGCGAACAACCTTAATCAAAGTCTTAACAAGATCAGCGTTAACGGAAAGATCACGAGAATCTTGTTTCTCAGCACGCGCACTGATCCAAGGCAAGAAGTGGAACTCGAGGCCAGCCGCGAGCCCGACGGTAAACTTACCCAGGTAGAAATCTCGTCGCCGTTACCAAAGCCGAATATCGAGAGCGAATAGGACGCCACTTGGCAGGACGCAGGAACTTGCAATTCGCCCGAGCTGGGATTAACAAAATTATACTATGGCCGATACATACGTTCCAATGATCAGCTCCGGCGTTGCAGGGCCACTTGGTGTTTTGCATCTGCCACGTCTATGGCTCAAAGTTTCGCTTGAAGAGCAAGGAAAACTCGCGCCTGGTTATCCGGGCATCGGCAGAGGGTTTGATGCCATGACTTGTGCTGCGCTCGGACTCGAAGAGCAGGCGGTAAAAGATTACATCAAGCAAAGCAAGCCGACCTATTCCGAGTTCGAAACCTGGGTGAAGGAGAACGCCAAGTCGCTCAATCGAGGCGCGATTGAAAAACATAACGCCGCAGTGCGCGGTTACATTCACGATGATGAGACGCGCAAGGGCGTGCTGGGTGCATCCGATATCGCGGATGACGCTTCGGCTCCGAAGGACGCGGTAAATCTAAACAATCTCGACGACTGGTACGAGTTTCATCAGGTGGTCCTCAAGTAAGGAGATCACCTGGACCCAAGAAAGGTCGCTGAGATCAATCGGGCGGTGCGTGTGCTATTACTACATTGACGCAAACGCAGGCGGCGTGGAGCATTCTCAAATCCCATCGATGCAGACCAACGTAGCGCCATCATCTCGCAAAACGACTGACATATTCACGGCCGGCGCCAAGAGCTTGTCACAACGCTATTTCGTCTCGCCCGAAATTTTTGCGAAGGAACAAAAGAAGATTTTTTCCGAGCAATGGGTGCTGGTTGGGCATCAAAACCAGATCGCACGATCAGGTGATTATTTTATTTCGGAAGTCGCCGGTGAAAGTTTGATCGTCGTCCGGGATAAAAGATCGACGATCCGCGCTTTTTACAACGTTTGCCGTCATCGCGGGACAAGGCTCCGGGAAGATCAGAGCGGCCATGCCTCCGCAATTCAGTGTCCTTACCACGCATGGACGTACGCACTCGACGGACGACTGGTTGGCGCGCCGCACATGGATGATGTCCCCGGGTTTGATAAACCCGATTATTCACTGCATCCGGTGCACCTCGGTCTGTGGGAGGGACTGATTTTCGTAAATCTGGCGGATTCCCCTACTCCGCTGGAGGAATGGTTCGCACCGCTGGCAGGGAAGTTTTCGCATTGGAATTTGCCGATGCTGCGCTCGGCGAAAGCAATCAATTACGATGTGCAGGCGAATTGGAAGCTGATGTTCGAAAATTACTCGGAATGCTATCACTGCCCGGGAGTGCATCCGGAGCTCTCGAAATTATCGCCGTACGACTCGGCAGAGAACGATCTGACAGAAGGACCGTTCCTGGGAGGATTCATGCGGATCACGAAAGGCAACAGCCTGACCATCAGCGGCAAATCTTGCGCCTTGTCCGTGGGCGCTTTCGGCGAGGATGACTTTCATCGGGTTTTTTATTATTCCATTTTCCCAAATACGCTGCTCAGCTTGCATCCAGACTATGCGATGGTGCACCAGCTTCGCCCCCTGTCACCGGCACGGACTTTGATATTGTGTGGTTGGTTTTTTCATCCAGAGGCGTTCGAGCGAAAAGATTTCAAACCCGAAGACGCGATCGAGTTTTGGGACATGACGAACAAGCAGGACTGGCACGTGTGCGAGTTGAGCCAGCAAGGAATTGCCTCACGCGCGTACACGCCAGGCCCGTACTCGTCACGGGAGAGCATTCCCGCCGCGTGGGATCGTCATTATCTTCGCTCCATAGATTAAAGCGAAGAAAGGATACTCGATAAAGACCGAACAGAATCGCGCTTTGTCATCCAGTATCCAGCGTCTTAGTATCCAGTTCCGATATGCCGCCGCCGCTGACTTACGCGAGTTATCTTGACCTGGAGAACTTGTTTACGCTTCAGAAACCGCGCTCAAGTCCGCCAGAGCACGATGAGATGCTCTTCATTATCATTCATCAGACGTACGAGCTTTGGTTCAAGCAGTTGCTGCATGAGTTCGAGAAAATAAAAAGAGACTTTTCCGCGGGCGATCTTTTCGGCGCGATTCACACATTCAAACGCGCTCGCACAATCATGAAGGTCCTCGTCGCCCAGGTAGATATTCTTGAAACAATGACTCCTTCTTCGTTCTCGAGTTTTCGAGACCGCCTCGAAACTGCATCGGGATTTCAATCCGTACAGTTTCGAGAAATTGAATTTACGCTCGGATACAAGCGCGAATCGACAGTCAGATACTTGAAGCCGGATTTCCCGGGATACGATCGGCTGCAACAACTGCTTCGAGAACGTAGTGTGGTCGATCATTTTTACGATTTCCTTGCTACGCGCGGCGCACAAATTCCCGCAGACCTAAAGGATCGCGACGTCACCAAATCAAATGAACCCGACGAGCGTGTACAGAAGCAAATTCTGCAGCTCTACAAGAATTCACCTGAATGCTCGATCCTTTTCGAATTGATGACCGATTTTGACGAAGGCTTGCAGGAGTGGCGTTACCGGCACATCAAGCTTGTTGAGCGAACAATCGGAGCGAAGAAAGGCACAGGAGGATCACCCGGCGTCCCATTTCTCCAGCAATCGTTGTTTAAGCCCGTGTTTCACGATTTATGGGCGATCAGGCTCGAAATGTGAACGAAGGAGCTGAGTTCAAAGGCCAAGAAATTCGCGGGCTGTTCCGGAAAGCAGTTGTGCTTTCTCGTCGGAGGAAAGCTTCATCGATTCGATGAGTTCACCCGGTTTTGCTTCACCTAACGGAAAGGGATAATCGGATCCGAGCGCGACGCGTTGGGTACCAAAAAGCTTGAGCAACAGTGCCAAAGCGTCGGCGTCGTGCACGAGTGAATCGACGTAGAACCGGGCGGGCGTGGTGCCGCGAGCAAGATACGCACGGGGATTTGTGTTGTTTTCCACAGCGACCAAGTCCGGCCGCACGTGAAACGCGCGCTCGACGCGGCCAACGGTAAACGGAAACGCGCCGCCGCCGTGAGCGAACGCTACGCGAAGCTTGGGAAAGCGGTCGAACACGCCGCCAAAGATCATCGAGCAGATCGACAGCGAAGTCTCGGCGGGCATGCCGACAAGCCAAGGCAACCAATACTTCGGCATACGCTTTTTGCCAAGCATGTCCCAGGGATGAATAAAGATCGCGGCGTTGAGTTTTTCTGCCGCACTCCAAACAGGTTGAAGCGAAGCATTATCAAGGTTCAAAGGATCGATGCGTCCAGAGTGAGGGTTCGCGTCCACATGCGTGCCGATCTCTGCGCCGCGCAATCCCAGTTCGCGGATACATCGTTCCAATTCGCCTGCGGCAAGATCCGGATCTTGCATTGGAATCGTCGCCAAACCTGCGAATCGCTTCGGGTGTTCACGAACGACCTCCGCAATGTGGTCATTTAGTCGCCGCGAAAGATCCAAAGCGTCAGCTGGTTTTGCCCAGTAGCTGAACATCACTGGTACGGTCGAGAGCACCTGCATCGAGACACCGTCGCGATCGCATTCCTCGATCCGCTGAATGGGATCCCATACGTTGTCCGTGATCTCGCGGAAGACACGGTCTCCGATCATCATACGAGCGCAGCAGGGCTTGTAATGATCAAGCCTGACGAATCCGCTGTAACCGTATTTTGCGTCGAGGTCCGGCCACTCGCGCGGCAGAACGTGAGTATGTAGGTCGATCTTCACGCGTGGAATTGTAGGGCGTTTCTGCAAACTCCGAAAGCGTTCGGAGCTGGCCCTGATGCACTACAACGATTCCATTGGCGACGCTTTCTCAACCTTCTTACCGCACTTCTTGCAGGTACGGCGCGCATCGTCATTCCAGAAATCGAGCATCGCCTGGCTGAAGTGCTCAACGATATCTGCGCAGTCGAAGTGGATGTCTTCCACCAAGGAGCCGCAATTCTCGCAGTAAAAAATAACGTGTTCTTTTTCTCCCGGCGGCCGGCGGCGTTCGACCACGACACCAATCGTATCCGGCGGGCGCTGCGGCGAATGCGGCACATTCGGAGGGATAAAGAATGTTTCGCCTTCTCTGACGATATGGTCCACGATGCGGTCGCCTTCGCGGACGCGCACCTTGATGTCGCCCTTTAGCTGATAGAAATACTCCTCCGAGTCGACGAGGTGAAAATCATTCCGCGCGTTCGGACCTTTGATGACCATCACGAAGAAATCACGCCCGTCGTAGAGATAGCTATTGCTCACCGGCGGCTTGAATTTCTCCCGGTTTTCTTCGATCCAATTCTCCAAATTGATCGGCGGTTGCACAGTCTGCATCAGGCAGAGGGTATTGGGACAAACGGACAGCGTCAAACTGGGATGGTGATGGCAAATACAATGGGCGAACTCCTCGGCAGATTGGGGCTGCATAATTTAAGTTGAAGCGGCCTAACTAAACGCGGATAAATATCCGCTTTCATGAACCCTGGCTGTTTTGTCCGTATTGCAGGCGCATGCCTGATCGCCCTAATCATTTGCGGTTGCGAGACTCTTCCAGAGGGTCCCTACCCTCGCGCCACCGAGATCGGTTTTTGGAATGACGAAGGCGCGTCGGGACCGGCCAGGATCGTTGTTCATATCGGCGAGCAGAAAGCCTACTTTTACAGGGGCAAAACTTTGGTCGGTGAATCGACCGTTTCCACCGGCAAACCAGGGTTCTCTACGCCGCCCGGAACCTATTCCGTTCTCTCAAAAAGCCCGGACCACGTCTCAACGATATTCGGCGACTACATAGATGATTACGGCAATGTCGTAAGATCAAACATTGACGCTCGGAAGGATCGGCGTCCCCCAGGGACGCATTTCGACGGTGCGGAAATGCCGTATGCCATGTTTTTCCGGGGCGGCTACGCGATGCATCAGGGTTATGTTCCTCCCTTTGCCGCTTCTCACGGTTGTATTCGTTTGCCGAAGGGAATGGCGAGTAGATTTTACGAAAATGCCCCCATCGGCACGCCGGTAAAGGTCACAGAGTAGCTCAAATAACGGAGGATTGTCGGTCCGATGCTTTCAGGCCATGCCGACCGGCCAAAAGCGGCTTCGGTCTAACTGCTTTGCCGACCCCGGCTACAGCTCCAAGACTCTGTGCTAAGGTACAGGCTGCATATGAATCGGAGCATTATTGACGAAGAACGCAGCGGCGCAATGCACTTGGACGTCGAAGAACTGCAACGCTACTCGCGTCATCTCATCATGCCCGAGGTTACATCCGAGGGGCAGAGTCGACTCAAAGCTGCGCGCGTCTTGTGCATCGGCGCCGGAGGACTCGGATCTCCAACCGCCCTTTATCTAGCAGCCGCCGGCGTTGGGACGATCGGTATTGTGGATTTTGACGATGTCGATCTTTCGAACCTTCAGCGCCAAATTCTTCACGGAACAAAAGATATCGGTCGCCCCAAGCTGGAGTCGGCTCGGGATCGCCTGCACGACATCAATCCGCAGATCGAGATCGAATTGCACAAGTGCCGTTTCTCCAGTGAAAACGCGCCGCACCTTGTGTCCCGCTACGACGTGATCGTTGACGGATCGGATAATTTTCCAACGCGATATTTGTCAAACGATGTCGGTGTTTTTGCACACAAACCGAATGTCTATGGCTCAGTATTCCGTTTTGAGGGACAGACAACGGTCTTCGCGCCTCATCTCGGAGGGCCGTGCTATCGCTGCCTTTTTCCCGAGCCACCGCCGCCGGAGTCTGTTCCGAACTGCGCGCAAGCCGGCGTACTGGGTGTTTTGCCTGGGATTATCGGAATGCTGCAGGCGATTGAGACATTGAAACTAATTTTGGGCATCGGCGAGTCACTCATAGGACGTCTTCTCCATTTCGATGCGCTTAAGGTAAAATTTCGCGAACTCAACCTGCGGCGCGATCCACAATGTCCCGTCTGCGGCGAGAATCCCACAATCTTCTCGCCCATTGACTACGAACAATTTTGCGGAGTGCGCGACGGCGCAGCGATACCGGACATATCCCCGCACGAACTAAAGCGGAGAATGGATGCAGGCGAACGATTCGAATTAATCGATGTGCGGGAACCGTTCGAATACGAAATTGCGCAGATTGACGGCGCAAAATTAATTCCCTTGGGAGAAATTGCCGAACGATTAGATGAGCTGAAACGCGAGCAGCCAATCATAGTTCATTGTCACAGTGGAATGCGTAGCGCTCAGGCGGTACGACTGCTACAGCAGCGTGGTTTCGCCAAAGTTTACAATCTTGAAGGCGGAATCGATGCGTGGTCGGACCAAGTCGATCCCAACGTGCCGAAATATTAATAGAATTTTCGTTAAGCCAGGGAATTCGGACAGGCTGTTGCAGAAAACTTATTTGAGCGCGGTGGCCAATTGTTCGGCACTTGGCACTCCGTGCCATTGAGCGATCAATTCGCCATTTCGGCCAAATACAAAAACGCAAAAATTCGCTGCTCCTTTCGTCTCACCAAGCTGCGACGATATCGATCCATCAAAATCGGTCGCAACGAAAATGTCTTTCCTTGCATCACGTGCAATCTTCTTTCCTTCATATCGGGCCTGAAGCCGGTTTGCTTCTTCGTTAACGCGATGCCGGATGAACGCTGTAGCGATCCTTCGCCCGACCACAGTATGGCTTCTGACAAAACGAACAATTGTGATCATCCTGTAATCCGGGTTGCCCAGGCAACGTTCCGGAACGCGGTCCCCCACAGTGCGCGCCTTTTCTCTTTCTGCAGGGGTGGTCAGTACGATCACAGTCACATGTCCGTCAGCTGTAGAATGTTTGTTTCCATCAATGTCGACAAAGCCGAGCGAGCAGGTTGCCCCGATGGAAAGGGATCCATTTAGACGTGCTGCCGGAAGCAAAATGAATGTTCCGATAAAGAAAAAGAATTGAAGTGCGCGCGGGGTCACAAGTAAGCAAATTGGCGATAATGTCGTGCTCTGACAAGATTCGACCTGCATGCTCGATTTTTCCACTGTCGGGGACGGCGCGTGAGGTCTGTATTCGGCTGTCGATCCTTTTCGTTCTTGGCTTAGCCGGCTGTGATTACATGGGCGCTTCGCGCCGTGCCCAATTGGTGCAGGACGCGGACACCAAATCGGCACAGGGAGACTTTGCGCGCGCGATCAACTTGTATGAAGCCGCGCTCGATGACAGCCCGCGTTGTGCTGAGGTTCACTACAAGCTGGCTCTTCTTTATGACGACAAGCTAAACGACCCCGTGAGCGCGCTGCATCATTTCAGGCGTTGTCTCGCATTGAGTCCGGCCGGCACTCATGCTGCTGATGTCAAAAACTCGATCAAACACGATGAGATCGCCGCGCTGACGGTGTTGTCTGGCGATTCCGTCATCACTCGGTCGGAAGCGGCCCGCTTGCGAAACGAAAATCTTAATTTGCACAAAGAACTTGAAGCGCGCGCTGTGCCGGCGCGAGGTGTGACGGACAAATCGCAGGAAGGCGACACAAGCTCCAAGAAAACCGCCGCAAAAAAAGGCGACCGAAGCTACGTTGTACAGTCAGGCGATACACTTTTCTCTATTTCGCGAAAGTTTTATAAATCGCCCAAGCGCTGGAAAGAAATCCTGGAGGCGAACAGGAAGAGTATTCACGATCCCAAAAGGCTTACGGTTGGTCAGAGCCTGGTTATTCCGTAGGTGTGTTCGGATTATGCGGGACTGGAATCGAGGAATCTAGAACTTCACCTGGAGGGCCACTGCGCCACCAAGGTTGGCCACTTGATAATCGAAAACGCTTTGGTTGGATTGGCTTGCTGCGAATGTACTCACAGCGCTGACCGTAAGATATTTGTTCACGCGATAGTTTGCGGTAAGCGCAAGAATTTCGCTGATGTCGTCACGGCCTCCTTCGTAATACTGGCGTACTACCAGAGTACCAACAGCGTTGACGAAAAAGGAACGCGTGAGAACCGCCGAGTAGCCGAGATAGACACCATAATCGCTTCGCTGCGCTGAGATCGCATTGATGTTTGGCGGCTGTCCAGATTCCTCGGCCGCGATGCTGATATTCAAGTCGGCGCCCAGTGTGAGCGTTTGAGCGCGACCAAATTGAAACGGAATCCCCGCGTCTATGATGATGGCGTGGTTTTGAAAGAAAGCTGCAAAACTGTTTTTCTCGGTCAACCGGTTGTAATCGTACTCAAGGCGCAAAAGCAGATTATGCCACTGCGGCACGAGATACCTCAGGCCGACTTCAACATCAAAGCTTCCAAAATTAAAGCTGTCGAATCGATCATAATAAAACAGCTGCTCCCGGACATCGATCAGCCCGTACAACGTGTTGGTGATTCGCGGCTCGTAAAAGGCCGCTACTGCCGGCGCAACGACAAAATCGCTTTGCTCGCCGCTTCGCGTAAGGGCAACGTTTGACGTCCAGTAAAAGGGCGCTCCAGCAGAAATCGTGAACGGCTGATACCCGTCGGTGCGCTTGAGGATTTGCTGTTCGCCGAGATCGGCGTCGCCAGGGGCGGCGGCGACATTCCCACCTTCGGCACCGGTTGGAGGAACAGTGGAAGGAAAGGCTGACGGAGCCTGCTCCCGCGTCAATTGCGCCTGGTTCGCGGTCTGAGCCCAGCCCTCACTTACTGAGGTAAAAAGGAGCACGCACAACGTCGTGACAAACCCGCACAAATGACGGTCAAGGCGAAGTCTCACGAGCGCGACCACTTGCTGTCTGGTTCGTCCCTGATGTCGCTAATGTTCTCAGTCATATCAATAAGCAGGTTTGAAAAGCCTGTTCCCTGATATTAGAAGGCTCGCGTGCCGGAACCAAGACGATTATTAATCACTCCGCGATCGCGCATACGCCGAATATCCGCCACGTCGCGGTCTGCTTTCGTCATCCGAGTAACATTCAGGCGATCAGGGTTGCCGGCATTGCGGCGGTTGTGACGCGGAACCCTAAGTCTTCCATCAGGACCGGGAACAGCACCGTCGAGTAGAGATAGCAACTGCCCGCTGTTTTTGATGTTCATTATCGTCCTGGTCCTCTTTCCGTTCGTGGGATTGCCGGGTGCCGGAGCATCAAAAGGCGGGGCCTGCGACAGTGGCTGTGGCCTGTTCGCGCCCGCGCCGGCAAACGTCCCGGTAGTGGAACCATTACCACCGAAGCCAGTATAATTGGCGTTGTTTGTATAGACATCAGCTGCAGTTTCGCCGCCGATGGTCACTACAACATTGTTGAAAATCGTAACTGAATTCGCCGCGAGAACCTTTTTACTGTTCCCGTCAAGGGTGACATTAGAAAGGAAGTTGAGCTGGCCATTACTCCCCGAGGCATAAAGCTTCAACGTCGTGTCAGCCGAGAGAGTGCCACCACCGATATTGAGCACGCCGTTTGCGCCGAACACTCCAGCTTTCAGCACATCTGCGTGAGCGCTGGCATTATTGAATGTGATCGATCCATTACCGTCGATGTAGCTGAGAAACGTGTCGCCGACGTTATAATTACCACCGGTAATCCGAATCGCGCTGCTCGCCGCCCCATCGCTTCCATAGATCGCAAGTGTCGCGTTGTTGGTTACCGTTGCGTTGCCGGCGATGTTCATAGAGATGACAGCGGCACCGTCGATGACGCCGTCGTTACGGTTGTCGATCTGAGCCAATAAAGAATTTGCACTAATGTTTGCTGCGGCTACCTGCATCGGTGCATTCTGACCCATTGTTCCACCGTTGTTTTGGATCTCGAAAGTAGCGTCGCCCTGAGCGGTTAGGTTTCCGGAGACCTCCAAGCTAACATTTCCTCCCGTATCGATCTCTCCTGCATTGTTCAAGAGTTGAATCGTTAGATTGTTGGTCTGAAGATTCCCTCCGATCGTACCGAGGATTCTCGCGCCATTGCCAATCCGGTTCATGTTGTTGTTGACGAAAAGAGTGGTGTCGCCGCCGGGGTCTGTAGTCAGGTTATGTCCGACGCCTAGGAAAAGATTCGCACCGGAATTAGCTGTCTGCTGCGTCGGAGTGATGATCTCGAGGTCAACTCCGGCGGAGTTACCTTCGTTATGAGCGACCAGATCATTGCCAATAAAGAGTGACACATTTTGGCCGTTTGCTCCGTTCGCAGATTGTGCAGCTTCCGATGTTAGCAATGCAAGCGATCCGCCGATGGTAAAGTCTCTGCCTGCGACAATACTGATGTTAGCCCCACTTGTTAAATTACTGATATCAGTAGCGATCGAGAGGTCGCCGCCGACCGACAGATCAGTCCCTGCACTAAGGGTGACATCGAGACCCGAAGTAATTCCCCCATTTCGTCGAATAATGGTCAGATCATTCGCAATGTTGAGCATCTGACCGGCGGAGATACTTACGTTACCGCTAGAATTGGACGCTGTTTCGTCAGAGATTTGACCGCTCCAATTCAAGTTCTGCCCAGCGTGTAGAGTAATGGTCGGAGCGTGGATAGCCGCTTCGCCGTTAATTGCAACGTTACCGCCAACGAATGCGTATAGATCGTCGGTTGTGATGCTTGACGTCATTGACATGTCGCGCTCGGCAAAAAGGCTCACTTGGCTTGCTGTGCTGATATTGGAGCCAAGGGTCAAATCGCTGCTGGAACCGCGAGCGTAAATAGTCAAGTCGTGCAGGCCGGAGAACGAAATGTTGGGACCCAGAGTGATCGAACCGTTTTGCGTTGCTAGCAAAAGACCGCGGATACCTTCGAACGTCAGCACACCGCCGGCCCCCCCGGAAGTAATGCCATTAACGGCGATCAGTCCCAGATTGGTTTCACCATTTGTCGTATCGATCGTTGGATCACCGTTTAGCTGGAGAGCGGTGAACTTGAATGCTGCCCCCGAGTTATCCCCGATTAGGTCATCGAACCCGCTCGCGGTGTCAAAAGCCGATGTCGATCCAAAGGCCCACGCGGAAACCGGACCGTCGATCGATCGCCCCCGATAAATTTTTCCTAGATCGGTTACGCCGTTGGTGGTGATTGAGGGGTCGGTGGAAATCACTGTGCCACTCGTTATCACGTAAGGATTCGGGGAAGTAATGGTGCTTGGCGTACCGAACTTGGTTGGTGTTGCTGAAGGCGGTGGAGTCGGCGTTATCGGGGGAGGTGTCGGCGATATCGGTGGGGGCGTTGGCGATATTGGTGGGGGCGTTGGACTCGACGTCGCGTTTCTCACCAAAATGACCGGGTTCGCATTGGCGTTTTGATCAGTCGTGCCGATCACGTCGACAAGGTCTCTGGCAAGGGCCTGGCTGTTTAAACCAGCCAATTGCTGCTCTGCGAGCTGAAGGTCCACGACCGCCATGACTAAGGGCATGTTTTCGAGCGGCGGAAAATCCTTAATCAAACGCGACGTCTTGAGAACCAGCTTTACATCAAACTTTTCTGGTTTCGTCATGCGCCCGTCTGCCGTCATCGTCATCATTTCGCCGCCATTTATGGTCGCAGCTCTTTCAGGATGACCAGTGGGATAAAACCTGCCAATCCCTTCCAAGACCATGAATTTCGTGGGTGGGCCTTTTGCGAAGAGGGCCGTTCCACCTGTTATCGCCGCAGTCACAGCCGATGTACTGACCTTAACCGCGGGTGCGTCGGGCGGTATCTGCAGAAGAACCGCACCACTCGTTAGGTCAATTTCACGCGCTCCCTGCTTAAAACTGAAAACCGTGTTTGCGCCGAGTCGCGTTAGCGTGAGGTCGGTGAAAGTCAGTTCCGCGCGAGATTCTACGCCTGTGCGTACTCCCATTCCTTGGGTGACTTTGTCGTTCACAGCTGCGGCGCGCGGCCCGCCATGAGTTTCCAGCACTCGCACGTCCTGAATCACCTGAGATACGCGCGCTTGCTGCAACTGGTCTGCGGCAACAAGGCGCTCTGCGCCAACGACGCAAAACGGGACGATCAGTCCGGCCCAAAAGATTTGCACAAAAGATTTTTTCATATTGGGGGTCGCTACGGTAAGGTGGGAGCGGCGTTAGGACTCAGGCTTTGCACTCGATGCGGCGTCGCCAGTGCCGCAGTTTTTTGGTCGAGGGTGCCGGGCTGCCCTTGATCAGTAACCGACACTTGTGTCCCGCCTCCAAAAATAACGAGGTTTGTGTCCGCTAAATTCTTGGTCGATTTCTCCCGTTGCTGCTTCTGGCTCTCTGCCACGATCGACTTCGCGCTGCGCATCGGAGGAAAGTCTGTAATGAATCGACTGGTTTTTATGAAACGCTCAATATCGATATCTACGGGATCGCTGAGCGCAGACTCTGGATTGCCGAACACCATTTGCCCGGGACGGACGAGAACTGAATCGCCAAGATGGCCGGGGCGATAAGTTCGCGCGGTGCCTTCCAGCACCAAAAATTTGTAGAAGCCGGGGTGGTACTCGATCATGACTGTGGTGCCCGCCACGGCTGCCGCGACGCTGCCTGCGTGAATCGTCGCCCCATTTGCTCCCTTTGGAGCCTGAACAAGCACTGCGCCTTCCCCCAGATTCAAACCACGCGTCCCCTGATTGAAATCAAATACTGTATGGGCCGCGAGCCGCAAAATGGTCTGGTCGGAGAAAATCACTTCACCGCGTGATCCGTTGCCGGTTCGAACAATAGTCTGCTCGCGGACGATGTCGTTTACCGAAGCACGCCGAGCGATGTTCTTGGAATTCCCTATTTGGACCTGATTTCTTACTAGAGTAACCCGCGCTTCGTTAGTCGAAGCGGCATCCAGGCGGCTGGGAAACGACATCGCAAGCGACGCGATGACGGTTATGAATACGAGGCAAAGCTGCCGGTTCATGCATTTTGGTCGAAAAGACCTAATCCCGGCGGCCTTTTTGGCGCCTAAACGTCGTTAGGTCAAGGATTTTTTACACCCTTACAACTAGTTATCCGGAAACCGCGCGGCAAAGTTTCCTAAAAACTTGGAATTCTTCTTCGTCTCTTAGAAAACGGCATAAAGGCCTCCAGCAGCGACTGATCCCGACTATCAGAGCACCAAGCTTTTTACACGTAAACCCGACTACGGATTTGTGGACACCTCGTTGCTGAAAATTGAGACGTCTAGGAGCTCGCGCTGCCACGGAACCAGTAACGCCGCCGTTCGCGTGGCATCTGCGGCGATTGCCTCGAGTGTGCTTCGCGGCGCAATGAACGAAGGTTCCAGCCCGAGTTCCTCAGCCGATTTGTTGCGTCGGCGTCGCAGCTCTTCGGCGCGCTGGACTGTTTCATTGGTCGGTCGGGTTCCGAAGCGGCGACGTGAGACCGGCCACTCTGATTCAGGCGCCCGCAAAGCGGCTTGCGCTGCATCGAGGAATGCCTGACGGCGACGGAAGGAGAAATGTTTGTAGTCCGGAACGCTTCCCGAAGCGAATTTCACCGCGGCTTTCAAGAGCTCCTCGTTGCGCAAAACGTGAAACGGAGGGCGATCTGCCTTTTCTGCTTCTTTTTCGCGCCATTGCCAAAGCGCGCGAAGTACCGCAGCGGACCCTCCACGGAGCAAGCCAGATCCGCGAATACGCCAAAGTTCGTCGTGGTCCCGCGTCCGCGCGACGGCCGCCTGCTCAATGGCACGCTGGCATGACTGCCGGAGCCAATCCCAACGCTCATAGCGAACCAACTCGGCTTCCAATTTTTCGGCAAGAGGCAACAAATAATGCACATCATTAATCGCGTATTCCGCCATGCGCGCCGGCAAAGGTCGTTGTGCCCAATTCGCCTTTTGCGAACCCTTCAGCAGCGTGAGACCGAAATAACGTTTCACCAACGCGGCCAGGCTAAATTCACGAATGCCGAGGAGACGCGCCGCAATCAGAGTGTCGAAGATTTTGCTAGCGGCCAGATTCAGACCGCGGCGCAGCATTCGCAGATCGTAATCGGCGCCGTGCAAGACGATTTCCTTTGTTTCGAACGCTCGACGCAATGGCTCCAGATCGATATTGGCCAGTGGATCAACGATATAATCGCAAACAGTCCGCGCAGATTCATGACCTGGGGACACGCTTTGGCCGGCATCAGAGACGCCAACTACGGCATCAGGCGCGGGGACGCTGATTTGAAGCAAACAAAGTTTTTCCCGATACGAATGCAGACTATCGGCTTCGGTATCGACCGCGACACGATCGGCAGGTTCGATTTGCTCAATTAGACTTGCGAGTCGCGCAGCGTCCGTAATCACGTTTCGCGTCAGCGCAATCCGCTCAAGAGCAATTCAGCGTTGGTTTTGGTCGCATGGAGGTTATCGATCAGCTTTTCCATCGCTTCGAGAGGCGGAAGCGCTGCCATGGTTTTTCGCAGCATCAACACGCGTTCCCATTCATCGGGATGATACAACAACTCCTCGCGCCGGGTCGCTGAGAGCATCGGGTGGATAGCCGGATACAGCCGTTTTTCCTGGAGAGCGCGATCAAGGTGCAATTCCATATTGCCGGTGCCCTTAAATTCTTCGAAAATCAATTCATCCATTCGACTGCCGGTTTCGGTCAAAGCGGTCGCGAGCACTGTCAAGCTGCCACCTTCTTCCACGTTCCGCGCTGAACCGAAGAATTTCTTTGGCTTGGTCAGTGCCTTCGCCTCCACTCCGCCCGACATGATTCGTCCCCTTCCCGGCTGCAGATTGTTGTACCCGCGCGAAAGCCGTGTGATACTGTCAAGTAGAAGCACCACGTCCTGTTTCATTTCCATGAGACGTTTAGCGCGCTCCATGACCATCTCTGCTACTTGCACGTGTCGCTGCACGCTTTCGTCAAAGTTGGAGTGATAAATCTGGCAGTCGACTTCCCGCTCCAGGTCCGTCACCTCTTCCGGCCTCTCGTCCACCAAAAGTAATATCAGAACCACCTCAGGATGATTTACCCGAATCGCTTTGGCGATTTCCTTTAGCAGGATGGTCTTGCCCACTCGCGGTGGCGCGACGATAAGTCCGCGCTGGCCGCGTCCCAGCGGTGTCAGCAAATCCACCGCGCGCGCGGTAATTGAATTCGTCTTGGGATTTTCCAGAATGATCCTACCCTGCGGGAACTGAGGCGTTAGCTTGTCAAAATCGGTCGGCTCCGTCCATTCTTCGGCCGCATGGCCCTCAATCCTTGTGACTTTCTCGAGAGAGAGGAACTTCCCGCGCTGGCCGGGCAATTGCACAGCCCCCGCGATCTTTTGGCCGGGCCGCAAATGATGTTGCTCGATGAGCGCGCGAGAGACGCAGACATCCTCAGGGACAGGTAAAAAGTTCAATTTCGGCCAACGCAACATGGCGAACGAATCGCCCACCTGGTCGAGGAAACCTTCCGCGGTGACAGTAGCGCCACCGGCTAATGCCGCTCGGAGAATATCGAGAATATGCTGATGACGCGAGCGGGCGGGGTGCAGATAGACGTCCAAATCCTGCGCCAGTGCCTCGACCTTTTCGCCCGAGGACTCTTGAAGCTCGTTTAGGTCAAGCGCAAGATCCGTTTTTGATTTGCGCTCTTCATTGGAGCGCGTCCCCATTGAGTGAGGCGCCTCAGCCGAGCTTTGACTGTGGGCAGTCGACACTTCTGCCTCCATAGTCTCCGTCTGCGAGGTCGAGCCTTTTAGCTTTTCTTCCATGATTGCTCTTGCCAAAGCGCGAGAAGCTCCTTCGCTTGCTCCATGAGTGTCGCATGGTCGCCGTTATTCCAGACGACGTGATCCGCTCGCTTGATTTTCTCCTCCAAGGGCATTTGTGAGTTAATCATTTGTTCGGCTACCGAGGCTTTTAGAGATTTTCGCTGCGCCAACCGGTCTAACTGGACCTTTCGCGAGCAGGCGACCACGACCACTTGTTCGCACAACGTCTCGCCACCGGTTTCATAAAGAAGTGGAATGTCAGCAAAGAAAAAGTCGGGAGAATTACGATGCTTTTTCGCCTCCGCAATCCACTGGCGACGAATCCGAGGGTGAAGAATTTGTTCGAGCACGCGTCTTTTAGTCGCGTCTGTAAATACTATCGCCCGAAGTATCGTTCGATTCAAGTCCCCATCTGGCGAAAAAACGTCGCTGCCAAACTGACCGAGGATTTCCTGTTTCACTTCGGGAAGTTCGACAAGTGAACGCGCTGCCTCATCGGCATCGAAGAATTTCGCCGCCGGCACAATCTCGCGCAGGCAGTCACAAAACGTGCTTTTGCCTGTCGAGATTCCGCCCGTGATTCCGATCGCAGGCATGGCGCGACCGTCACCGCGGGGTGATGCCTTCGGCAAGATCAACATTAAATGTTTGTTTCATCTTCGTTGCGCCGAAAGTTAACTCCGCTGTGTAATCTCCGGCTGGGAGAAGCCGCTTGGGATCATCACCGCCGTATTCAGCAATTACGTCTTTTGACGGCCGTAGGTCCCAGTTCAATCGGGTAAAGCCCGGCGTGCCGGGCGCTTTTAGATTGGCGACCGGCTGGCCGGTCGATTTGGTCACGACAATTTTAATTTCGTCGCCGGTAAACTCTCGCACCCAGACCGTGAACAGCGCTCCCTCGGGTGGATTCTGGCCGCGATAAATTCCCTTGCCATTCGAATCGACAAATCCAGGCTGAAGATAAGCGCCGGTAAGCGAGCGCACGCTAAACAATTGAGCCGGTTTGGACGCAATCTCCGGTGTGAAATCGCGAAACGGGATCGTGTCGTCAAGGATGGCAATGCTTCGGCCATGTGTTGCGATCACAAGGTCTGACGTTCGCGGATGAATCTGGATATCATCCACGCGTACCGAAGGAACATCGCCAATGCGCACCCAATGCGCGCCTTGATCGAACGACGCGAATAGTCCGAAGTGCGTACCCGCGTAAAGTAATTTTGAATTGACCGGATCTTCGCGGACCACTTCAACTGGATCGCCTTGCGGAAGATCGCCTGTGACAGATTGCCATGTTTTTCCCAGATCAGCGGTACGCAAGATCAAGGGGCGATCATCACCCGTGCGATAGGCGTTGATCGCAACGTAGGCCACATTCGCATCGATATTGGATGGCTCAATTCGTACGATCCATTGACCGTGCGCCGGCTCCGGCAAATTGCTCGTCAATTCGGTCCATTTGCCACCGTCATTCTCTGTAATCCAGAGCCGCCCATCATCCGTCCCCGCCCACAAAAGACCAGCGCGTTTCGGCGACTCGGCAAGCGAAAAGACGACCCCGTAATTTTCCGCGCCGCTTCCAGTGGCGTTTGTTTTAGTCGGATCGTTGTGCGTGAGGTCGGGACTGATCACGGAATATTTTTCCATCTGGTCGGTCAGCTTGAAGACGCAGTTGCCGCCAAGATAGATCACACCCGGTTTATGCCGGCTCATGATCAATGGTGAATTCCAATGGAAGCGATAGCGCGGCTGACCTTCGGCTGGTTCGGGTCGCAAACGGCGTATCTCGCCATTTCGCAAATTAATCCGATGAACTTCGCCCTGCTGACTTTCCGCATAAAAGGTGTCGCGATCGGCTGGATCGAACAGGACATAAAAACCATCGCCACCGGCAAGTGCGGTCCAATCGGAGTTGCGAATTCCTTCCTTACTCTGGACTCCACTCGGTCCCACCCAATTTTCGTTGTCCTGAAGGCCGCCCGCAATTCGGAAATACGGTTTCGTATCGTCGAGCGAAATCCGATAATATTCTCCCGAAGGAATCTTGTTCAGATGGTCCCAGTTTTTGCCGCCGGCGAAACTTTGATACACACCGCCATCCGTACCGAGCAGCAAACGCTGGCAAACTGGCGGTTTCGGCGGCTTGTTTTTATCTTCCGGTTTCGGCGGCTTCGGCGGCGGGGTTGTGCCGGACTGAATCGCGAGCGCATGACAATCCGGATGAATTTTCTCGCTTAGGTCTTCGCGGAAATTCTTGCCGCCATCATCAGACACCAGCAGGGCGAAGCCCAGAACATAAATGCGCTGATCATTTGCGGGATCAATGCGGATCTGGCTGAAATAAAATGGACGCGGATCCACGGCGCTCATGCGCGTCCATTTTTCCCCTCCATCATCGGATCGAAAAACGCCGCCGGTCTTACTGCGCAGATCATCCAGCCTGCCAAATCCTCCTTCGTAACTTTGCACGACTGCCATCACGATCCTCGGGTTTGTTGCGCTGATCGCCAGCCCGATGCGCCCCGTTTGCGCGGGCAAACCGCCGCCGAGCTTCTTCCAAGTCGTGCCACCGTCAGTGCTCTTGAAAATTCCCCCGACATCTTCCCCGTCAGTCATGCTCAGGCCGGAAGTGAAACTCCATGGTGTGCGTTGTCGTGCATAAAGCGCAGCGTAAACTGTCGCCGCGCTCGTTGGATCGATCATCACGTCGCCACACCCCGTGCGCGCGTCGTGTGGAGCAGCTGCTTTCAAAATCAGTTTCCATGTTTTGCCCGCGTCACTAGTCTTGAACAATCCGCGCTCGCCGCCCTCCGCCCACAGGTTACCCATAGCAGCGGCGTATGCGACGTCCGGTTTTTTGGGATCGACAACAACGCGCGCAATGGTACGGCTGTTTTTCAATCCGACGTTCTGCCACTTCTCTCCGCCATCGGTCGACCGATAAACACCATCGCCCCAGTCGGACGAATTCCGATCGTTCGCCTCCCCGGTTCCCACCCAAATCACATCTGAATCCGATGGCGCAACCGCAACCGCACCGATCGAGAGCACCGGTTGTTTGTCGAAGATTGGTTCAAAACTAACGCCGTTGTCGTTTGTTTTAAAAACGCCGCCGTGTCCGAGGCCGACATAAAAAATAAACGGATTTCGCGGATCAATCGCAATGTCCGAGACCCGACCACCCATCACGGCCGGTCCAATCGAGCGCGCTTTCAGATTCTTGAAGAGTACATCGGTTAGATTGGGTGGAGTCGGTGAAGGAGTCGATGTCACCGAAGACGACAACAGCGCGTTTGGAGAAGACGAAGCCGTAGGCGATGGGCTGGCAATCGGGGTACTGCGTGACGGCGTTTGCTCTTGTGCCGTCAAAATCGAAATCGACAAAATCCAAGCGAACAGCGCGCAGAAAAAGCCAGATCGAGTAGTCATAGGCAGCAGACTTTATCTAACGCCGTCATCTTGGCGATGTCGGAAATACGCGACATTAAAGGCCGCCGCCTCGCGAACAACAACAATGGTACCGTCGCCGTGTTGAGGAACAGCTCTAGACTGACGGCGGCGGTTTGCGATGCGCGGAATCGCTGCAAGGTTGTAACTCTCGCAACTCATTTTAAATCTCTTATGACACAGCCAGTTTTGGAAGGAAAAGTCGGCCTCGTTTTCGGGGTGGCAAACAAGCGTAGCATCGCGTGGGCGATCGCAAAAGCGTGGGCGACCGCCGGTGCACGCTTGATTTTCAATTATCAAGGGGAACGACTGAAGGAAAATGTCGAGGAATTGGTGAGCGAGTTTGGAGAGAACATTCCGTTGTTTCCCTGCGACGTTTCCAGCGATGATGAGATCAGAGCATTCTTCGAAAACGTGCGAGGGCAAACCGACCGTGTCGATTTGATGCTTCACTCGCTTGCGTTCGCGCCGCGGGAAGCGTTGGAAGGCGATTTTGTCAGTACAACGCGCGAAGCGTTTCGCATGGCACAGGATGTGAGCGCATACTCGCTCGTGGTGCTCGCTCGCGAAGCAGCCCCCTTGATGACAAACGGCGGCAGCATCGTGGCCATGACTTACTACGGATCAGAAAAGGTCGTGCCGCACTACAATGTAATGGGCGTGGCCAAGGCCAGCCTCGAAGCGAGCACGCGTTATCTTGCCTACGACCTCGGCCCGAAAAAAATTCGGATAAACTGCATTTCTGCCGGACCGGTTCAAACGCTGGCTGCGCGTGGCATCAGCGGCTTCACGTCGATGTTGAAGCATTATCAGGACCGCGCGCCTTTGAAACGCAGCTGTGACCCGGCCGAATTAGGCGCCACCGGAGTCTTTCTTGCCAGCGATGGAGCCGAGGCAATAACCGGCCAGGTCATCTATGTTGATGGCGGGTATCAAATAATGGGAATGTGACTGAGATCCTCGTCTTACTCTTGCTCATGCTCTTCCTCATCGAATCATGGAACTGCGCTCCCGGCGGTCA
>DATHHK010000213.1:0-3176 GCA_035317225.1 Candidatus Udaeobacter sp.
CAAACAGATCGCTGCCATTCTCGCGCAGATCGCGATATTCGGTATGCGAGAATTGCCTGTAATCGTGGCTGGCGTTTTGGCGCGCTGTGAAAATGCCTACCACTTCGTTGGCTCTCAGCGGAATCATCGGGCGCAACACGACGCCATTGACGAGGGCGAAGATGGCTGAGTTAACGCCGATGCCCAGCGCCAATGTCACAATCGCGAGCAAGGTGAATCCGGGCGATTTGCAAAGCTGCCGCACCGCGAATCGAAAATCATTCATCTGGATCTGTAATCTGTGGTTGTCGTTGTCGTTCAGGCAGCCAGTCGGTCCTCCACGACTTGGCCATCAAGCAAATGCACTGCGCGTTCAGCGTGGCCGGCGAAACGTTCGTCATGCGTAACCATGCAGATCGTTGCGCCACCGACGTGCAGCTCCTTTAGCAGATCCATCACTGCTTCACCGTTCCGTGAGTCGAGGTTTCCGGTCGGTTCGTCGGCAAGCAGAATCGCTGGTTTACCGGCAAGCGCCCGGGCAACGGCTACGCGCTGCTGTTGTCCGCCGGAGAGCTGACTAGGTAAGTGTTTAGCCCGATGCGCCATGCCCACGCGCTCAAGCGCCTCAATGACAGCAGTTTTACGCTGAATCGCGTTCAATCCGCGGTATGTCAGTGGCAACTCGACGTTTTCATACACTGTGAGATCGCCGATCAAATTAAAACTTTGAAAAATAAAACCGATCTCGCGATTCCGAATGCGCGCCCGATCGGCAAACGAGAGGTTTGCGACCTCTGTGCCCTTTAGCGCGTAACTTCCGGCCGAAGGAGTATCTAGCAGGCCCAGGATCGACAACAAAGTCGTCTTGCCGCAGCCGGATGGGCCGGCGATGGAAACATATTCGCCGTCGCGGATGTCGAGATGAACTCCGGAAACCGCGTGTGTTTCGACCTCATCGGTAAGGAAAATCTTTCTGACATCACTGAGCCGGATCAAAGGAGTCGATCCGTTTCCGGCTGAGGTTTGCATCGGCTGGTTTGAAATAAGTGAGGTTGTACTCATCTGGTGTGTGGTCGGGTTTTTGAAGTGAGATGCGTTCGGGGCCACGTGTGGATTCAAAAAAATTTGATTTCGCTGTTGGCGACAACGATTGCGCCCAACGACCCAGCGGTGCGCAGCCTTTGCGCCAGATTAAAATCCGCAATTCGGCGGCGGGAAAAACCGGCTTGCCGCACGCGCAACTGATTTGGCCGGATCGCCCGGCAGGAGGTAAGGTGGTTCGCGATTAACCCGGAAGCGTTACAGCCACTTCTTTACCTGCGGCCAGACGTCTTGCACGTTCGCTTTCAAATCGTGGCAGAGATAAATATGCATCCGTCGTTCAAAAGGCATCGCCCAGGGGCTGCTCACGATTTGACCCAAATCCTCCACTGACGCGAATTGCTCGCGCTCATTGTCGTCCCGCGTATCCAGGACCAAAGCAACTTCGCCGGTCCAATCACGCGGTCCCCACAGAAAATAATTCTGATGCCCGGAAATCGCCGGTGGCAGCCCAAACTTAGGACCAAAGAAATCGATCGCTCCAGCCTCGCCATAGTTTTGGCAGAAGATTGCAGCGCGCTTCTTATCTTCGGGACGCAGGTGATTGTAAACATGCCCGACGGACGCAACCATTTCTTGCCAGCCAAATTGATCGGCGAAAATCTGTGGGAGCGGAGCCGTGTGCGATGTTTCAGTGCGCGGCAGTTGCAGCCCAATAGCTCGCATGTACGCGACGAGTTTGCCGGGCGGCAGAATCGGCACCACCAGTGGGACCAGTAACGCGCCGCTGGCGAGGATAAGGACGAACAATCCCGGTTTTACCCATCTCAATCGGTTAGCGAAAACGCGCTCCACTGCCACTCCTCCCGCTGCAAAAAGCATCGGATAGGCAGGTGCGAGATAATAACTTTTGCCGTGCAAAATGATGAACTCGGCGAGGATGACCATGTATGTGATTCCAATCGCCATATAGCGCCTCCCATCGCGCGAACCGAACACCCAGCACAACCCGGCGAGCCATAACGGAAGCGTTCCCGGATTCATGAAAACAATCTGCTGCACGATG
This sequence comes from Candidatus Udaeobacter sp., assembly GCA_035317225.1. GTDB lineage: Bacteria > Verrucomicrobiota > Verrucomicrobiia > Chthoniobacterales > UBA10450 > Udaeobacter. The sequence continues at coordinate 2,087 of DATHHK010000213.1, forward strand.
AATTGCGCCGGGCCCAGCGCGATGTTTTTGTCGCTGCGAGCGATGTTGCTCAGCAGCTCGTACGTAGGCCAATGATGTTGCGCTTGCCATAAAATGTTCGGCAAGGCGACGGCAAACGCGAGCAGGCCACCGAGCCAGATCCATTTCTCAGCAAAATGGCGGCGCTCTGACGTGAGTAGCAGCGCGATGAAAATGCCGGCGCCGAAGAATGCCGTGGAATGCTTGTTTTCAAGACCAACTCCCAGCAGAATGCCGAACCAAAGCCAAAGGGTCGATGAACCGCCGTTGATAATCCGGACCAGCAGATACACGCATCCCATCCAGAACAGCGGCTCAAACGCGTTCATTGAGAAAAAATTGCCGACAGCCAAATTGAACAGCGCACAGAGTGAGCCCGCGCAGGCGAGCCCAATTGCCCACGCGCGTCCGCCCAGTTCACGCGCGATCAAACCGGTGATTGCGACCGTCGCCGCGCCTGCCAGCGCCGGGAGAAGACGAATCGCAAACAATGAGTTGCCGAGGAGAACTTCGCTCAGTCGCAGCAGCAGGATCGACAACGGAGGTTGGTCGACGTATCCGAAGGCGAGATGTTGACCGCAGGCGATATAGTAGAGCTCATCACGAAAATAACCGTAGCGGCCGTTCGTCAGGAGATGGACGAAGAGGGCTATCGCGCTAAAGAGAATTATTAGAATCGCTTCGGCGCCGGAACGCCTCTGGTGTATCGCTACTGGAATCGCATCGCGCATCGTTCGAGTAATTTCTTGGGACTACGCAGACTCGGTTCCGCGGAGTGTCGCGTGGGGCTTTACTCTTTACAATCCTGCAGACACAGCCTTGTTCCCCAAAAGTCCGGGGCGCACACCTTCCTTTTCGGCTAAGCTGATATATGAGCGTGCAAGTTTATGGATGCAATCATGTGGCCATCGAGGTGGGCGACATCGAGAAGGCTGTGGCGTTTTACAAGGACGTCTTCAATCTCGAACAAATGAGAGGGGGCGAGGGCGATGCCTTTTTCAAATTGGGCGAGCATCAGTTCCTCGCAATTTTCGAGGTTGAAAAGGTGCAACCGGCAAACCTTCGCCATTTC
>DATHHK010000214.1:0-11083 GCA_035317225.1 Candidatus Udaeobacter sp.
CGTATCGCGTTAGATCAAAAAACCAGGAGAGCGCCAGCGCGACTGGAAACCCCAGCACGATCAGCAGTACAGTGAGGCGCACGACCCAATTCGGGATGTCGAACACGGGAAGGACTTGAGCAATGCCCTGCGTCAGCGCCCACCCACCGACAAGATAGGCGACCGCGACGCTGTAGACTCTTCGTCGCTTTAGTTCGGCAAAAAACTTTTTTGGATTCACTGCTCGATCGGCAGGTCAAGCCTCATATTTTGTTCGCGATTAGCAATCGACAAGTTCGGAGTCCAATTGAAACGGCCGCGCCCTGGAAAGTCACTTCGCTGGTTGTTCAAGCAGTTTTTGAAAACGCGGATCACTTCGAATCGGGTCCCATTCCCAGCGATGTTTCAGGTCGTTGATAGTGATGCTGTAATCGACGCTGTCCACTGCGCCCGGCGTTTTCAGCAATCGCTGGAGCAGTGGAAACGCCAGGTCTTTTTCACCAACGCGAACATAAATCAACGCGAGATAGCAATTCACAATCACGCCGTCGACCGCATCCTTAGATTCCGGCTTTAGTTCGACCGCGCGGCGGCCCTCGCTGATCGCGTCCTCTTTGCGCCCCATGAACGCGTAGAGCCAGCCCAGGTTAGCATGTCGAATAGCACTCAAAGGCGCCTCTTTGACGGCGTTTTCAAAAACAGGTCGAGCATCTTCAAAATGTTTTTGCGCTCCTGCGATATCCCCCTGCGCCAGGGCGATGGAGCCTTCAAAGAAACTCCGTGGCGTTGAGCCTTCCCCCGTGTATGAAAGCTCTTTGGCAGTCGAGGCATCAATCACGCGTCTGGCTGCCGCGTAATCTCGGTCCAGCATCGCGACGTCCCATCGTACCGAAGTAACGCTGCCATCAGGATCGACACCGGGAGGCACCTGGTTCAACAAGGACTTCAATAGACCCGTGTCTCCCTTCCACCAAAACTCCACGTAGCCCTTTTGAATCTTTGCAACGATCGAGGCGGGCGCCATTGCGCGAAGTTGCTCTACCCAGCGCGCACCTTCCGGCCAACGACGCATTGCCGTGTTCGTAAAGATGAGTTCCCGGACTGTATTAGGATTTTGCGGATCTAACTTTGCAACCCGCTCGTACTCTTCGAGCGCTTGTTCCCACTTACCCTGCCGGCGTTTGATAGCCGCAATCAAACGCACAATATCTCCGTTGCTCGGCGATAAACCGGCAGCGGTATCGAATTGTTCAAGAGCGCGCTGGTAATCCTGGTCCATCCAGTAAATGCATTGGCCAAGGGCAAGATGCGCTTCTGCCAGGTCGGGTTGGAGACGCAGAGCAATCTGCGCTTCGGTGCGAGCTTTGGTTTTCCAATCCTCGGTCGGCTCGTAATAATGGAAAATCTCGGCACAAACCGACGCGAGCCGGGCGTGGGCAAGCGCAAACTCCGGGTCGAGCGCAATCGCCTGCATGTAAAGTTGCTCCGCAGCTTTGTAATCCTCCAGCAGAGTGTCGGGGTTTCGCGAAAGTTGATTCGCCCGTAAATAGAACACATATGCATCCGGATTCTGCGTGGGCTTGGCTGTCACTCGCGCTTGCTCGTCCGTGCTCAATGTAGCGCGCAGAGCGTCGGCGATTTCACCGGCCAGTTCGCCTTGTAATCCGAGCGAGTCTGCGAGCGTGCGGTCGTAACGGTTCGCCCAGATCTGGCGGGCACTCTGCGCATCGACCAATTGCACATTGACCACTACCCGGTCGCCTTCCCGCCGCACACTACCCTCAAGGACATTTGCCACGCCAAGCGCTTTGCCGATCTGGCGCAGGTTCTGCTCCGCGACGTCGCGAAACTTCATCACAGACGAACGGCTAGTGACCCTGAGATCTTTGATCTTTGCCAGACTAGTGAGGATGTCGTCCTGAACGCCGTCTGCGAAAAATGCATTCTCTTTATCCGGGCTAAAATTTTGGAACGGCAACACCGCAATAGTTTTCTCCGGTACTAGCGATGTTACTGGGGCTTGTTTGAAATAGACCCAGACGCTAAAGCTGGCGACGGCGATTAAGAGAGCAGCGGCCGCGGTCAACACATATTTGCGTGGAAGGACCGGTGAACCATCTGCTGCCTGCGCGGCTTGCTCCGATTGCCACTGTTTAATCTTCTCCGGCAATTGCGCGTTCCCAATTTCATCCGTGTAGAGATTCACGATAAAGATGGGAACACCATGTTTTACGGCGCACTCGCCCAGATCATGGAGATATGTGCGCCATTGGCGAGAGTGCGCCAGATCTTCGGCGACCCGCTTGGAGAGAAGGATGTGCCCTGCATCGCCGCAATCCATCACCCGCTGTGCAATGTTAATTCCAGCGCCTGCAACGTTCGCTCGATCATTGACATCACGAACTTCATTGACAGGTCCACTGTGAATCCCCATCCGAAGCTTCAACTGAGGATATTGCTTTAGCCGTTCACTGATCTCGATCGCGCATCGCACCGGCGCCTCGGGACTGCTAAAAAAAACCAGCGCCATCCCATCCCCAACAGGAAGACGAATCAGTTTATCTGCCGCCTCCGCGGCGCAAACCTGCTCGGTGTTAAGGACGATTTCAGTCAGGTGTTGTTGCTGCTCGCGCTGCTCATCCAAGAGTAGCTTTGAGTAGCCGACCACGTCCATGAACAAGACATGGCCAATCTCCAGCCGATGGCCGGCCTCAACGCCAGTGGACATATCGTTTCAGCCTGCCAAGCAGCTTGTAAAATTCATAACCGCTACTGTCTGCCATTCTACTATGCATCACGCCGTTGCCAATGCCGACACAAATTATCATATTGGACCGAAGCATGATAACGCGACGCCAGTCTTTGAAACGCTTGGTCGGTGTTGCCGCGGCGACACTAACCGTCCCGATGATCAATCGCAGCTGGTTTCAGCTCTTCGCGGAAAGCGAAACCAAATACTCAGCCCGCGCCATCGATCTGGTCCAGCGCAGCACGGTAGTGGATATGCTTAACCCCTTCACGCTGCTTGGAGTGCTGGCACCATTCAAGGGGGATAAGCGCCCGACCTGGTTCACGAACCCCGAGACATTTACTGTTGCTGATTTTCAGCGCTTCAAAGATTCCAGAACCGATGTGATGCACGTCGGAGTAGGAACGGTCGGACCAAATGCATACGACCAAGTGATGTGGTTTCTCGGTCTGTGGAATGGATTTATTGCGCATCATGGAGAGCACTTGATGCGCGTGGATGACGCGGCAGGCATCGACACTGCGAAAAGATCCGGCAAAATCGGCATTATCCTTGGTCTGCAGAACTCGGAGCATTTTCGGAGCCCGGACGATGTCGATCGTTTCTACCAACTCGGGCAACGTGTGTCGCTGCTTACCTATAACACCCGCAACTTGATCGGCAACGGAAGCACGGAGCGGCGCGACGACGGAATCAGTGACTTCGGCGTTTCGATAATCGATCGGATGAATCAGGTGCGCATGGCGGTCGACGTCGCGCACTGCGGCGACCGCACTACACTTGATGCTTTCGAAATCTCCAAAGCGCCTGTCCTGATCACTCATGCAAATTGTCGCGCACTTAATCCTGACCAGCCGCGGTGCAAAACCGACGAAGCGATCCGCAACATGGCAGCAAAAGGCGGAGTCATGGGTATCACTGGCGTCCGCAATTTCGTCTCTCCCAAGGAACCCACGACGATAGAGAACGTGCTCGACCATTACGATCATGTCGCCAAGCTGGTCGGGGTCGAACACGTAGGCATAGGCAGCGATATCGATCTCGATGGTTACGACGCGCTCCCAGAGGACTATAAGAAATGGTTAAGGAGCCTCTACAAATCCAGTTACGCCTTCCGCGACAAAATGGATACGGATCGCGTAAACCACTATAAGCGCGTGTTTGACATCACGGACGGTTTGATTCGCCGTGGGTACAGCGACGCAGATATCGAACTGATCCTCGGCGGGAACTTCCGTAGAGTCCTGCGACAAATCTGGAGTGCTTAAAACTCATCGCCGCCAGCCGGGCACTGGGAATTATTAGCAGTCGCTGCTAGATTGTTTAATGCCGTTTCAGCTCGAATCGAACTACAAACCGCGAGGCGACCAGGCCCAGGCGATTGCCAAGCTGATCAAGGCCATTGAAGCTGGTAACCGTCACCAGACGCTGATGGGCGTCACCGGTTCGGGCAAAACTTTCACGGTCGCAAACGTGATCCGGGAGCTGGACCGACCTACCCTGGTCATTTCGCACAATAAAACCCTGGCCGCGCAGCTTTACTCCGAGTTCAAGCAATTCTTCCCGCGGAATGCTGTCGAGTATTTCGTCAGTTATTTCGATTATTACCAGCCGGAGGCTTATATCCCCCGCTCCGACACCTACATTGAGAAGGATTCCTCCATCAACGAAGAGATCGAGCGGTTGCGACTTGCGGCGACAAGCGCGCTGCTTTCGCGCCGCGACACCATTGTGGTAGCCAGTGTTTCTTGCATCTACGGCGTCACTTCTCCGGAAGACTACTTACAGATGCTGCTGACGGTAAAACGCGGCCAGCACATTTCACGGGAAGCGGTGCTCGGACGCTTGATCGATATGTTGTACGAACGCAACGACGTTAACTTCGCACGCGGCAGATTTCGCGTCCGGGGTGACGTGGTCGAGGTTTATCCCGCTTCGGCTGATGAAGAAGGCATCCGGATCGAGTTCTTCGGCGACGAAATTGAGGCGATTACGCGGTTCGATCCTCTGACCGGGCACTCGCACGAGTCGTTGTCCGTCATTACCTTTTTTCCCGCTAAACAATTCGTGACACCGGCGGACAAACTCAATCGCGCATTGCGCACGATCCGCGAAGAACTGGAAGAGCGAATCAAAGAATTGGAGTCGCAAAACAAACTTCTGGAAGCGCAACGGTTGCGGATGCGCACGGAATACGATCTGGAGATGTTGCAGGAAATGGGGTTCTGCAACGGGATCGAAAATTACTCACGCCATTTGTCCGGACGCCCGCCGGGCTCCAAGCCGTACACGATTATCGACTTTTTCCCGAAAGATTTTCTGGTCGTCATCGATGAATCGCACGCCACCATCCCGCAGATTGGCGGAATGTACGAAGGCGACCGCTCGCGCAAGAGCGTCCTTGTAAATTACGGGTTCCGACTGCCCAGCGCCCTCGATAATCGGCCGCTCAATTTCGACGAGTTCATGAAGATTACCAACCAGATCATTTACGTCAGCGCAACGCCGGCAGAATTTGAAATCAAAAACAGCGTGGCTGGAAACAAAGGGTATATTCCGCACCGGCGACAAAGGATCGGTGAAGCTGAACCTGTGCCCTTTGCTGTAGCCGGCGAAAAACGCTCGACGCTCAATTCCGAGAAGTCGCGAGCTGGCGCCCGACGCTCAAGGTCCAATTCAGAAGTTCGGGTTTCGCGTACAGACGAACCTCCGGAAAAATTCGACGTGCATACGCCCGGTGCACAGCTCGTTGTCGAGCAGATCATCCGTCCGACTGGACTTCTCGATCCGAAAATCACGCTTAAGCCGCTCAAGAATCAGATCGACGAGACGATTGAGCTCTGTCGTCAACGCGTGGAAAAGAGCGAGCGAGTTCTGGTGACAACCCTGACCAAGCGGACAGCGGAAGATTTGGCTGACTATCTACGCGATGTCGGATTGAAAGTCCGGTACTTGCATAGTGATATCGACGCAATCGAGAGAGTGGAAATTTTGCGCGGATTGCGCGCGGCGGATTTCGACATTCTCGTGGGCATCAATTTGCTCCGCGAAGGTCTCGACCTTCCCGAAGTTTCGCTGGTGTGCATTCTGGACGCGGACAAGGAAGGTTTTTTGCGCAGCGAGACTTCTCTCATTCAAACCGCAGGTCGCGCCGCACGACATGTGAACGGTGAAGTAGTGCTCTTTGCAGATCAGGTCACCCAAAGCATGGAAGGGCTCATGTCGATTTCGGAATACCGGCGCGCGAAACAGCTGGAATACAACGAGAAGCACGGCATCACTCCTCAAACGGTTCGGCGAGCCGTGCAGGAAAGTCTGCACACTATTCTTCGCGGGCGAGAAATCGCCGCCTCCGTCATTCAGGAGGCCGGCGGCGATTTTAATGTGACCGAATTGCTGCGCGAATTGGAAGACGAGATGCAGGAAGCCTCGGCAAATCTCGAATTCGAGCGCGCGGCGCTTTTGCGCGACCAGATCATGGAAGTAAAGAGCGGCACCGGCATTTCGAAAATCGAACCCAAACGAAGGCCAGTGAAATATTCGCGCAACTCTGGTCGCCGCCGATCGCGGGTTTAGATCAGAGCGTTTCGCACGCGCAGGTCCACAGTTCCGGATCGAGCGCTGCTTTGGCGCGTTTCGCCACAGAATCCGCGTCTGCATTTGAGCGCATCACGGCAAACATTGTCGAGCCGGAACCAGACATGAGCGCAGCGCCGACTTCCGATTGACTGAACAGCCACATTTTCAATTGCGCGAGAAAGACGAACTTTTCGACAACCGGGCGTTCGAGATCGTTCACAAAAGTCTGATCAGCGAATTCCTGCGCTTCGTAACGAATTCCCGGAATTTCTCGAGAATCTCGCCAGTGCGAATATGCCCACGCTGTTGAGACAGCAAACGCTGGTTTCAGCAACAGGATCGAAAACTGTGTGTTTAATTTCTGCGCCGAGACCATTTCGCCATGTCCCTTGCACAAGGCTGGGGATTGAAACAGAAAAAATGGTACGTCTGATCCAATTGGCTCCGCGATTTCAGTGAGCGCTTCTCGTGATAATTTCGCTTCGAAGAGTTCATTGAGCGCCAGCAATACGGAAGCGGCGTCGCTGCTCCCGCCCCCCAGTCCGGCGCCATGCGGAATTTTCTTGTAGAGCTCGATGGAAATCGCAGGCTCGATTTTAGTTGTCTCAAAGAACGCCTTCGCCGCGCGAACAGCTAGATTGTCGTCATTTTGTGGGACTGATCGATCGTCGCAGCGAAACTTGATTCCGTTTCCCGGACGCTTTTTATCGATTCTGAGTTCATCGTAGAACGAAATCGGCGCGATGAGCGTCTTGAGTTCGTGGAAACCGTCGTCCCGCTGACCAAGGATTTTCAGCGACAGATTGATCTTCGCAGGAGCGAAAACTTGCATATCGTCATGTCGAGCGTAGTCGAGACATTCCGGCATGCCAGCCAAAGGTGATGTCACGGGATTCCTCGACTTCGTCGGAATGACAAAAGCAGCTGAAAAAATCATCGTCGCACTGGATGTGCCGACAAAAACGGAAGCGCTTGAGCTCGTTGAGAAGCTGCGCGGCCAAATCTCGTTTTTCAAAATCGGGCTCCAACTTTATACCGGGGAAGGTCCGGAAATCGTGCGCGCGGTTTCGTCCACAGGCTCCAAGGTTTTTCTCGATCTCAAGCTGCACGACATTCCGAACACCGTCGCCCGAGCCGTCGAATCCGCGGGCCGGCTTGGCGTGCAGATGCTGACCATTCACTTGAGCGGCGGCCGTGAGATGATCCGTGCCGCGATCGAGGCACGAGCCAACAATATCTTACTCCTGGGTGTGACAGTTCTAACGAGTTCGACAGAAGAGACACTGCGCGAAATTGGAGTTCATGACAAAGTCGACGATCAGGTGCTGCGCCTGGCGAAATTGGGCGTTGATGCAGGAATCGATGGAATTGTAGCCAGTCCACACGAAATCAAACCTCTTCGTCGTGACTTCGATAATAAGATCAAAATCGTTGTTCCGGGAGTTCGACCGACCTGGTCGGCAGCTGGCGATCAAAGACGAACAATGACACCGCGTGAGTCGATCGAAGCTCGCGCGGACTATCTTGTCATAGGCCGGCCTGTCACAGCGCATCCAGATCCGCGCAAAGCTGTGGAGAAGATTTTGGATGAGATAGGCCGCTAATTGTCATGTTGAGGAGAGTCGAGACATCTCTAGCCGTTGCCTTTGAGAGTTAGAGATCTGCTACGTGGGTCGGAATGACAAAATAGGACTCGTGCGGACAAAAAGACTATTCGCCAGTCTTGATGTTTATCGCGAAGCTGGCGCGCAGTCGGCAGCGATGAACATGGCAATCGATGAAGCGCTCCTCGAATTCGTCACGATTCCACAAATTCGTTTCTATCGCTGGCAATTCCCTGCTCTCTCATTTGGATACTTTGGCCGATTTGCCAATGTCGCCAGATACCAGTGCGAGCGCGATTTGGTTCGGCGTTGGACTGGCGGTGGAATTGTGTTTCATGGACAAGATCTGACGTATTCTCTCGTGATTCCCGCCAGCGACACGGCTTTTGCTGAATCAGCGATATCGATTTATGAGAAGATTCATCGGGCTTTGTGCGATGCGTTGAGTGAAACAGGACAACCTGCAGTTGTAGCCGCGGACGCTGATCGCGGCCCAGGCAGCGCGACGGTGGCCACTCGAACCGGCATCGGCGACGCCGGCTACAGCTGTTTTGCAAACCCCGTGCGCGCGGATGTGATGATTGATGGTCGCAAAATTGCTGGCGCAGCTCAACGCCGCACACGCCGCGGATTGCTGCAACAAGGAAGCATCCAGGGAATCGAGTTTGAAAACAGCCTGACCGAGCAATTCGCGCAAACGTTGTCCAGCCACTGCTGCGAGCGAAAGGTCGACGAAGAAATTTTGAATCGGGCTAGAGAACTCGCCGAACAAAAGTACGGTACCGAAAGTTGGCTGCGAAAACGCTGAGTACCCCTGGGTAAGCTGTCAGCAACCAGGGGCGTGTTTTCTGAAAATTACGCTCGTGTTGCTTTGACAACACACGACCCGCCCCGCTATTCTCGCCTCGTGGAACTCTTCGCGCGCTCACGGCCGAGCCTGACTGGGACTGCGGCGACCTCTTCTTCCGCCGGTTCGCTGGCCAAAGTGGCGGCGTTGGTTCAGCCGCATCTTGAAAAAGTCGAGGCCCGCATTGCGCAACAAGCGGCAGCGTTCGATCCGGCAATCGAAGGCTACGTTGTGTACGCACTCGGCGGCCGAGGTAAACGTTTGCGGCCGCTGTTGACGCTTCTGGCTGGTGGCGCAACCGGGGAGATCAACTCGGGACACATTGATCTTGCCGTCATTGTCGAGCTGATTCATATCGCCACACTTATGCACGACGACGTCATGGACGAAGCAGAGCGCCGTCGCGCGCAGCCAACTGCGAATGCGCGCTGGGGAAATTCGTTGAGCGTTTTGTTGGGCGATTGCCTCTTCGCACATGCACTCACGTTATCGACAAGTTTTGAAAACGCCGACATTGGACGTGCGATTGCGCGCACGGCTGCAACGGTCTGCTCCGGCGAAATGATCCAGACGCAGCGCAAATTCGATCTCAACCTGGGCGTTCAGGATTATTTGCGAATCGTAGAAATGAAGACGGGTTCCCTGTTTTCGGTAGCGGCGGAGCTGGCTGCCGTAATCAGCGAGGCGGACCCAAGTGTGATCCAACGATTCAAGAATTTCGGATTTCAAATTGGGACGGCGTATCAGATTTATGACGATTGTGTTGATCTTGCCGGGAACGAAGGAGCAACCGGCAAGACGCTCGGGACCGACCTTCGCAAAGGCAAGTTCACGCTGCCGGTCTTGATCTTCCTGCGCTCGGCAACAGAGTTTGAACGGGAGCGCTGTTGCCAGCTTGTGCTCGAAGAGCGAGTCGAGGAAATGATTGAACTCCTGAAGAATGGGGCGACTAACGGCGCGCTAAATGAATCAATTGCGGCCGGCAGCGATTTGATTCGAGAGGCGCAAGGCGGGCTGGATGGAATGGGGTCCAATCCTTACGCCGAGGCACTATTCTTCCTCGGCGACGCGCTGTGTGAAATGTTTGATCAACTTCGCGTCTGATGTCGGGGAACTAAGGCGGCTCCCACATAAATGGCGCAGCTGAAAATCCGCGAGATGCCGCAGGATGAGCGGCCGCGTGAAAAATTACTCGCACGAGGTCCCGATGCGCTGACCAATCCGGAATTGATCGCAATCCTGCTGCGCACTGGCCGGCGTGGAATGAACGTGATAGAGGTCGCTCGCGAACTTCTGAACAAATACAAGTCCTTCGCGGAATTGAGCCGCTGTTCTGTTAACGAGCTTAGGGCAATCAAGGGAATTGGTCCGGCCAAGGCATTGGAATTGGTAGCGGCGTTTAATCTGGGAAAACGTTTCGCCCAGGAACCTTTGTTCCAACAAAAGCTTGATTCGCCGGAATTGATTCATGAATTGCTGGGACGTGAAATGCGCATGCTGCGAACTGAGTCGCTCCGGGTTGTTTTGCTCGACACGCGTTACCGTTTGATGCGCGTCGAGTCAGTGTCGGTGGGAAGCATGAATGAGAGCATTGCTCATCCGCGCGAAATCTTTCGACCAGCCATTACTTATTCAGCTTATGCGGTGATCGTCGTGCACAATCATCCGTCTGGCGATGCTTCGCCCAGCCAAACCGATCACAACCTGACAAGACGCCTGGCTGAAGCTGCGGAACTGTTGCAAATTAAATTACTCGATCACATCATCATCGGCGCGCCATCGGAAGGAAATCCCGGTTACTTTAGCTTCAAGGAAGCAGGCGTGTTGTAAGACGGAAAATCCAATCCGAATATCGAAATCCCGAAACCAGATGCGCAGTGCGAAGATTCATCCTACCGCTCTTGTCGATCCGGCCGCGAAAATCGGCGTCGATGTGGAGATCGAACCGTATTCAGTCGTGGGACCGCAGGTGACCATCGGTGAAAAAACGATCGTGCAATCGCACGTCGTCATTGAAGGACAAGTCACGATTGGCTCTGGCAATCTTATCGGACACGGCACAGTGATCGGCGCGCCCCCGCAGGATGTATCGTTTTCGCTCCAACGAAAAACGAAGGTCGAGATCGGAAACAACAACATCATCCGCGAGTACTGCACCATTCATCGCGGGACCGCCGAGGACAGCGCCACAAAAATCGGCAACAGGAATTTTCTGATGGTTGGCGCGCACATCGGCCACAATTGCGAGATCGGAAATAATGTCATTATCGCTAACAATTGTCTGCTTGCCGGTTACGTTCGGGTCGATGACGGCGCGTTTCTAGG